>CAIYZV010000119.1 GCA_903930765.1 uncultured Pirellula sp. | reverse complement strand
GGCAGCGGGGAACGTACTTACGCAGGCGATACTGACGAGCATATTGATGAGATCGCATGGACTAAAGTCAATGCGTTGGGGGCGCAATCGGTCGGGGGCAAGAGGCCAAATTCACTCGGCATTTTCGACATGTGTGGCAACGTTTCGGAGTGGTGTTTGGATATCTATGGGAAGTATCCAGCGACCAACCAAACCGACCCGGTTGCGACAGTGCCCGATGCGGCTGAAAAGCCGCGGAATGTTTTGAGAGGTGGTTCATGGAATCGGGATCGACGTCGAGCTCGATCTGCAGCCCGATTTCGAAGTGACCCTAAGAGCCGAAATGCGGATATCGGCTTTCGGGTCGTGGTGATGCGTCCAGGAAATCAGCCCGATGTCGCGGAACTCGATGCGAATGAGTTCGATGCGGTGGCCAATACCATCGCGGAGCCCTCAGTCCAGCAAGAGACAAGCCGTTCGCAAGCTCCATTGGATGGGGATGTCGGTGGTTCGATGGCACCGACGAGTTACCAAACAGGGGGGCCGAAAACGTCGTTCATCGGCGACGCGTTGGGGCTGCTCTGTTGTTTTGCGATCCCGGCTGTCCCTGGCATCGGAGTTTTCTACTTGATTTCGATGCTGCGGAAAAACGCTTCTCGTGCAGCATCCTCTAGTTCGGAAACCACGCCAGCGGGCACCCAAAAACCACTTGCTCGAGGATCGGGTTCTGCATTCGCCACGGGTGCCGCCATCGGGGCGCTTGGTGAATGGATGGATCCAAGGTGCCAGTCTTTCCCGCAGGGATTCTGGTTCGATACGACCGGGATCAAGCCTGGGTCGGTCGTTCGGATTGAGTATGAAATCGATGGACGCGTTGATCAGTATCAGTTCGAAGTCGAGAACATGGACCGTCAGCGCGTGTTCTTGGGTGGGAAGCCTACGAAGGTAACCATTCTCGGAATCACACCTCCCGATGGCGATGATTGGCGCGATGACGATGGATCGATTTTTCCCAACCAGCCTCCGGCGCACGATCCGTTTTCGAGAGACTCGCAATCTGGCAATGCTTCCGACCATGACGAGTCTCGAAGCAGTCAAGGTTCGGGATCGTTGTTCGGGGGAAGTCGTTTCCCATCTGCCTACTGATGATCGCTGAGTAAAGCATGCCATCCTGCTTGGTTGGTATTTGGATCCAATCCGAGACGCCATTTCCTTTGGCCCTTCGCACCGCGAGGGCCTTGGCTAGGCTCGGTCTGACATCGGATGCCATTCATTGGGTTCGAGATCCCTCGTCCCAATCGCATTCCGAACTGCGCTGGTTCGGTACCGTCTCGATGGAAGACTTGCTCGATTTAGCGAGATGCGATCAAAAGTCCCTTTGGATGCTCGAGGCTGGTGCGTGGCCGATTCATCCGCTGCCCCGTTCTGTACTCGAGGCGATTGCAGGGGAACGATTGATCGGTTTTGGGGCGATCAAGCACGATCGGTTTGGAGTGGCTCCGAGCGAAGGATCGGCTAACAATTGGGAACGTTCGAATGCGCCGCTCGACGCAGACACGGGTGATTGGGTACCTTCTGACCCTACCGCTTGGAACAGCATGTTCATTCCAAACGGCATGATCGATGCCGTTAGGGGGTGCAACGCGAGGGGCGACTTTAGGGCTCATGTGCGAGACGTGGTTTGCACCGATGGCAACGAACGAATTTCAAAGGTGCGGATCGATGGGTTGGACGCGCGTATCGACCACCGGTTGCGAATCGCTCAAGTCATCACCAGCCTGCAACGTGGGGGAGCGGAACGCATTGCATTGGATCTGCACCATTATTGGTTGCGGCAAGATATTCATGCCGCTTTGGTGGCGATTGACCCACCTCGGCGGGAGTCGTTCCCAACTCCCCCATGTTTCGTTCAGTATTATGATCGCTACCATCGAGATCAGCGCGTCGATGCGTGTGTCAAATTCATTCAACGATTCCAGCCTGACGCAGTGCATACTCACTTGCTTTCGCGGAAAGAGCATGCAGCCTTTGCGAGTCTGGGGATCCCCACTCTGACCACTCTCCACAACATGGAACGAGGTTGGCCTCGAGAGTTTCATGAAACGGGCGATCAGGAAATGGATTTAGTCGTTTCGTGTTCCAAGGCTGTCGAGCGTCAAGCCGTTCAATCGCTTCCCGGTCTCCAGCATCGTACCGTCTGGAATGGGATTTCAGGTAGGCAGTTTCGGTTGGAGCCTGAGGCTCGAGACAACCATCGCAATCGCATCCGATCGACGTATGGGATCCGGGAAGACGATTGGCTACTATTGGCCTTGGCAAACCCGCGTCCTCAAAAGCGGCTGGAGCGTATCCCAAGGATTATGTCGTACATGCAGCGGGAGTTGGCTAAGACATCGAGGCATCGGCGAGTCCATGCGGTATTCGCCGGCGAGTCAGCGTTAAATAATGCTTTGTCGTTGGAGGCTTCGCGTAAACTCGACGAAACGATAGATGCTTTAGGCTTGAAGGATACGTGTCATCGGGTGGGATCGGTTGCCAAGGTCGAAGAGATCCTTGCTGCGGCCGATGTTTTGGTTTCTGTGAGCGAGTTTGAAGGGTTGAGTCTTGCTCATTTGGAGTCCTTGGCCTCTGGATTACCCGTCATTGCAACCGATGTGGGTGGAAATCGGGAGATTGCCGCATGGGTACCCGCGATGCAGGTATTGGATGCCAATTGCGATGACCGAGGAATTGCAACTGCAGTCCTCGGTATCTTGGGATGTCGCGATCGAGCTCAGAGCGAGTCCGCGGTTGAACTTCATCGCTCCTTCGAAACCTATACGATGGGAAGAGGTTACCATCGCATGGTACGAGGTGTGCTAGGCAAGGTATCTCGGGGGAAGCCCGAGGGGCTATGGTTGGTAACCAACAACTTTTCGGTGGGTGGGGCGCAATCAAGTGCCAGGCGGCTCCTCGAAGCACTGCATGAACGTGGTCGACGGGTGCGAGTGGCTGTCCTCGAAGAGAATCCCGAGGATCCGACGCCGGGGACGCAAGCGTTGCGAAGCAAGGGGATTCCTGTGTTACCGGTGCCTCGCCCTGAGGCTGGGCGAGAGTACACGATGGGTGTTCAAAATGGTGTGCAGCAATTGCTTGATGCAATCGATCGTGACCCTCCGGAGGCCCTCGTTTTTTGGAATACGATTCCTGTGTACAAGCTCCTTTTGGCGGATGGATTGATCGGAGTACCGATATTCGATGTGAGTCCTGGGGAGATGAATTTGGCTTCCTTGGAGACGTGTCTTGCAACGGGTGTTGTAGGTTTGCCGTACCGATCGACACTAGAGTACGGGGCACGTTTGAGGGGTGCTGTGGTGAAGTACAGAGGGGAACAGCCGGTCGCCGAGAGAGCCTTTGGTGTGGGTTGTCCGATTACCGTTATTCCCAACGGTGTTCCGATGGGTGGTGTGCAAGCGACGCATTCTCCAAGGGAGTTACTTCGCATTGGTACGTCGACGCGGTTGAATCCACACAAGCGGGTCGAGGATTTATTCGAAGCGCTCCGAAAGCTTGAGCCGGGAATTTTGACGAAGTTGGAGTTATGGATTGCGGGTGGTGTGGATGGATCGTGGGAATCGTATGCGGAGGAACTCAGAGTTGCATCGCAGGGGCTTCCCGTACGCTCTTTGGGCAACGTCACTGCTATCGATACTTTCCTACGCGATTTGGATTTATTTGTGATGATCTCTGAGCCGGCGGGCTGTCCCAATGCGATTCTCGAAGCGATGTCGGTGGGGGTGCCTGTGATCGCAACGGACGTCGGGGGGGCTGGTGAAATGGTACTGCATGGAGAATGTGGCTTGATCGTTCCACCACGGTCGCCAGATGCGATGGCGAGTGCGATCGCGGAATTGTTCTTATCGCCGGAGAAGCGTGCAAGGTACGGTGCCTCGGCAAGAGCGAGGGCGTTATCGACGTATTCGGTGGATCGTATGGCGGATGACTACGAGCGATTGTTTTTTGGATCGGTCACGCGTCGGTGATGGAGATGCCGCTGTCGTTCGGATTGACCGGAGGTGGCTGGATGCGAATTTCGGGATCGCTGTGCAGCAATTCGTGGCGTTGTGACAGCAGCGTTAATTCCTCGGCGAGGTAGGTTCGGGGGGTAGGCATCTCGTGGTTGAGGAGTGTGTACTTGATGACCGATTGGGATTGGGCGAATCGCATCTCGATGATCGTCGCGACCATCGGGTCATTCTTCATCAGTTGCGAGGGGACTTCGACCCTATCTCCGATCCTGAATCCTTCGTCCGCGATGGGGAGCCACATCGAGGGTTTTATTCGTAGGGATTGTTCGCCGTAATGCAAGTGATAGTAGGTGCCGTCGAAGTGAGGCCTGAAAAAAACACGATCGCTGGGTATCCATTCTTGGGCGAGTTTCAGGTCCTCTGGGTGAAAGGCATCTTCACCTGATTCCGGCCATGTGAGGAACACGCCGCAGTCCGGGGTATGTTTGAGCGAACCTCGGCCGTTGTCTGGATCAGTTTCCTGGTTCATTGGATTGCGCAGCGTACTGTTTTAGGACTTGGATGGTTTGCTGGAGTCGGTGGATCGCTAGGGGCAGTGTGGATTCCGCCGTGTCGTCCAGTTGTCGAACACTCAAGGTGATTTCTTGTAGGAATTGCTCCCACTGCATGGCGAGTTGGGGAACGATCTTGCAGCGTTGCTCACAGAGGGCTCGGCGGGCCGTGGCACGTTCGAGGGCTTTGCGCTGGACCAGGCACGAGGTCTCGTCCTCGGCGCGTGTTTTGGCAGTGCAGTTGAGCAACTCCTGCCGTGCTTCGATCCATCGATTCTGGGCGATGCGCAGCTCATTGCTCCAGTACTCCGGGAGTTCTTTGCTGAGCCAAACAGAGACACGTTGCAGTTGCTCGCGGACATCATCTCCGTTTTTGCGAGAGTTGTCTCTGAGCTTGGAGATTGCTGCTGAGAAAGTCTCGAGGGCTTCGATGTCGTTGACGTGAGCTTTAGCCATGTCCGCGTTGGTATTCCTCGATGAGCTCAGCTTTGCGCACCAAGTAAGGAACATGACGCTCGCTGGCTTCGATCAGCCTGGCCAATTGCTTCATTTCCTGTTCAAACTCGGCAGCGAACTTGACGTGCTCTTGATCTCGCCAAGAAATAGCCAATTGCTGCATCTGTTGAGAAAGCTTGCCCGTGGAGTCCGCGAGCAAGCTTGAGAATCTTTTGAGCTGCATCGCGAATTGACGCAGTTGTTCCGGGTCGACGATTGCTTGTGCCATGATACAGCTATTATGCTGCAGTTCGGGCGGCTCGCCTACGTTTTTTCTCTTCCATACTGGCCAAGTCGACCACATTTTTTGCTAGGCCGCAGGCGCGGAGTAGACGGATGACTTGGAAGGTTGGATCGAACTCCCACCATTTGTGGCCGTGCTGAGCCAAACGAGGTAGAGCATGGTGGTTGTTGTGCCAGCCTTCGCCGTAGGCAACGATCGCGACCCACCATAGGTTGCGGCTGTCGTCGCGAGTTTCGTAATTCTTGTAGCCCCAAATATGGGAGGCCGAATTGACGAACCACGTTACGTGCAGGACGGCGACCATTCGGAGGCAAACGACCCAGACCAACCACGAGAGGGCGAGTTGGGAACCGTCGATCCAATAGCCGGTTGCAGTAACCAAACCCGCGAACGCGAGGTGGATTGGGAGGAACAACGTTTCGAGCCGCATCAGGAATTTGTCTTTTACCAAGTCTGGAACCCAATGGCGAGCGTAGCCATCGAAGTCACCATTATCGGTGGAGAATGCGAGCCAGAACATGTGTGCCCACCACGGACCGTCGTGGGGTGAGTGGGGGTCGCCTGGTTGATCGCTGTACGCGTGGTGTTTGCGATGGTTTGCGGTCCAACTGATCGGACCACCTTCGCCGGCGAGTGTTCCAATGACGGCTAGGGTGTTTCGGACCCATCGTGGTACTTCCAGTCCCGTGTGCGTGAGCAAGCGGTGGAAGCCGAGGCAAATGCCTACGCTGCCCGTTGCCCAGTGAAGGATAAGAGCCAGGAACAAACCGCTCCAAGTGAAGGTCCATGGAGCAGCGAGAGCGCCGACGTGGAGCAGAACCAACCAAATGGTGGATCCCCACTGGATCTTGTAAACCTCAGGGATGCGTGGTTGAGCCTTGGATCCCGACTTCACCGGCACGGCAGCTTCCAAACCCTCGGTTACCGGCCGCGGTGATGGAGCGAGCGTGGCTGCGTGGTGGTGTTTGTTTGTGTTGCCAAGTTCATTATGGGGGGTATTGTTTCGCATTTTTCATCGACCGGGTGATCGACCAATAGGAAGGCGAGGCGAGGGAACATTCCAAAATCGAAATGTGTTTGACGCCGTGATGGTGGAGGGCTGCGCAAGGTCGACGCGGACCATAGCCCAAGGAGGCGGCTGCGTGTCTCGACTGAGTACATTAACGCCTCGGTCGCTCGGCGCATGTCCCAACTGAGTTCTTGGTTTGTCAAAGATATGTAAAACCGCAGGCGCGAGGGTTTTTAGAGGCGTCTTTGGAGTCGCAACTCGTTGCCAGGTATGAGTTTGTGGTCTCTGCGGGCCGGCTAGGGTTTTTTGGCTTTTCTGCGATTTGGAAACCAAACGAGACGGCAGAATAGACTGATTCTGACATTTGGGAAGTGTTTTTAGCCGGTGGGTGCTTCCGCGCAAGGTCAACTGGCCGGAGAGGGAGGCGTTGGAGCAATTGGTTCCGTTCGATGAACTGGGTCAGTTCGAGGAGGATGAACGGGGTTTAGTTTGAGGAAGAGGACGAATTGCTGTAGAGGTTGATGGGCTGGATCTGCGAGATAGCCGACGAACTATTCTTCAGTTTGCCGATGGTTTCCTCCATCTTGTAAAACTGGTTCAAAAGTTTCTCGCGTTCTCGGGTTAGTTTGACATTGATGCTTTCGATGCGTTTGTTGTTATCGTCTATTTGGCGTTGAAGGGTGTTGGTACGGTTTACTAGAACGCCATTGGTAGCACCCGACAGGTTGTCGATGATTTTTTTCGTTCGCGCTGAAAACCCGGTATTTGCTTTCGTGAAAAATTCTTTGACCGCTTCCGGGTTGGCCACGAGTGCGGCAGAGAGTTTGCTTTTGTCGAAACGCAGCTTGCCCGTTTCGTCGAGGCTGAGTCCGATTTGCGAGGGAGATTGAACCGGACCGGAAAAGGCAATGCGTTGGTTGATGATTCGCGAGAGGCCTTGATCGGTGCGATACGCTTCGTTGGATGCGAACAAAATGCCGGACGTTTTCGTAGTGACGTCGTAAGAAGCGATCGTGGATAGCTTGTCTTTGATCTTGTTGAATTGGTCTACGAACAATTGAACGTTTTTCTCGAAGCCCGAATTGTCGGAGTTGACTTTGATCTGAACGGATTCGTTTTGGACAGATGCGATCGATAATGAGAGGCCTTGGATAGCTCCGCTGAACGTATTTGTCGATGAGCGGACAAAGGTGCCTCCCAGGTCATCGGTGGGGCTGACTGCGAGGATGGCGTCTCGACCGGTGCTGGTTGACGACACATCCATGCCAACCGCGGAGCCATCGATTACCATGCGGCCAGCTTCACCGCTGGCTTTGGAGCTGAACAGCATCCGAACTGAGGAGCCTGCTGTTAGCAGCGAAGCCGTGATCGGATTCCCAGAGGCTTGGTTCAGTTTCTCGACGACATCGCTCAGCTTTTGGTTGGCTTCCAGGGTGATACGGAAGTTCTGAGACGCATCGATTTGCTGGATTGTTGAACCACCAACAACTTTAGAGGTTCCTGTCCCTGCGATACCGAGATCCTTGGCAGTCGTCGAACCGCTCTTGTCAGTGATCGAGAATTGACCGCTTCCGCCTGACGTGTCCTTGATGGTAAGTCCATCACCCGCATCGTTGACAGATGCTTCGATACCGATGCCGGTTGCATTGATCGCGTTGATGACCGCGCCGACTGTTTGTTCGGACAAAGAAGTGAGGTTGATGGACCGGGTAACGCCGCTCGCGTTGGTGATGCTGAAGGTGCCTAATCCCACCCCGCGGCCTTGGTTGAGTTTGCTCAGCGCCGTTGTTGCGCTGACGAATTGCAAATTCATCGCACCGGAATCGATGGAATTGGATGCGACGCTTCCAGCGATATTCAGCTTGGTTGCCGTGCTTTTGGCATCGCCGTTGGCGATGATCAAATTGCTCGAGGTTGAACCCGTGACGTCCTGGAGGGTAATGCCTGTTTTTGCTCGGTTCAATGAAGCGGTAACACCTGCACCTGATGCGTTGATCTGGTCGATGACGTCTCGCAGCGAAGTGCTCCCTGCAAGATTCACTGTCGTGGTTGTGCCGGCGCGATTGGTGATCGAAATAGAACCAGGAGTACCAATTCCATCGCCACCGTTGAGCGAACTCAAAAGCGGCCCGGAAATAGCATTCGCCACCCTGGAGCCAGCGATTGCACCCGAGATTGCGGTTGTGCCTGACCAACCCAATTGTTCCGCCAAGGAACCACTGGCCGAAAATGTTCCTGCACCTGTTGTCTTATCGACCAGTTCTATTCCGTTACCGCTGCTGTCTAGGCGTGCCTGAAGCTTATTTGGATTCGCCGCATTGATGGCGGTCAGCAGTTGGCTGACGGTTGTCGGGGAACTGCTGGAATTGGCGTCGATGCTGAGGGAGGTGCCATCAGCGAGCGAAACGCTGAGGTCGGTACCCGAACGAAACGAGATACCAATTCCATCCTTTAGGCTACCAAGCCGCGTGGTGCTACTCACGTAAGCGATGTCATCGCCGGTAGCGCTGGATGAGGCGACATTCACGCCTCCGATTCCGAGATCCGAAGCGGTTCTCCCATCCCCTACCTCCTCGACGATCAGATTCGAGGAGGACTTGCCCGTCAAGTCCGTTAGAACGATGCGGTCTCCGCTGATTTTTGCAGAGACACGAGCGTCCATCGACGCATTAATCGATTTGACAACGTCATCCATCGTGTTTGCGAATCGGAGGTCGATGGTTGTGCCTGTTCCGTTTCGATCTGTGATCTTGATTTTTCCGCGGGCAATCCCGGCGCCACCTTGAAGTTCCTCTAGGTTCGCGCTTCGGTCGACGAAGCCTCCGGTCCTAACGACGATTTCACCTGCTTGGAGCGTATCGGACGAACTCGAAAAGACGTTGCTCGACGCGGAGGAGGTTTGAGCCATCTGGACGGCTCGGGTCATGTAAGTCCCAGCAACAGGGGTGCCATTGGAGGTGGCGGTGATCGTGTCCGTTCGGCTCGACGATACGGAAGTGGTTGCTAGATTCGTCGTGTTCCCGAGCTTGGTGTTTTGGAGTTCAACACCGATTACCAGAGCGGTCAGTTCATTGACTGCAACCTGCTGCGACTCGAGACCTTTGATTCGGGTTTGAAGCCGGTCTCGGGGTTGCGCCGAGATTGCCATCAATTTGTCCACGGTCCCCGCGATATCGAGGCCGGTAGTTAGACCGAGGTTGGATTGGATGCGGCCCATGATTGCATTACCGTACAGAAATACTGCTTATCTTGGACAATGCGAGCTGATGCGAGGCTAATCGCGAGAAATCTCGCTACCCCACATAACCGTTATCGTCGCTTCTCCTTCTCAGAATTAACCTATCGCCAGCGGTCGATGGGGATTCAGGAGAGTTCCATTGGATTGGAACGGATTGGATTGGAATCGAGCCCGAAGGTGGCGCGACTCAAAAAAACAGGCGTCCGAGAATCCCGGACGCCTGAAAGTATTTCTAAATCGCTTTGTTATTTAGGCTTTCGAACTACTTCGGAGCCTAACGCGTTTCGACTACTGACGGAGCAGTGACAAGACGCTTTGCGAGCTTTGGTTTGCAATTCCGAGAACCGAAGTACCGGACTGTACCAGGATCTGAGCACGAGTCAGAGCGGCCGATTCCTTAGCGAAGTCTGCATCGCGGATCGAGCTTTCAGCATCGGTCAGGTTGGACAACGTGTCGCTCAAGGAGATCGAGTTACTGTCCAAGGTCGTTCGTTGGAACGCACCGAGTCGACCGCGAAGGCTGGACACCTTTTCAATCGTTTCTTGGATAACCCTGGAAGCACCCGCGGTATCGTTCTTGAGGCTCAGGCTTTCACCGCTACCGAGTTGGTAGAGTCGGCCTGAAACACCACCGAGCTTACCGGTGCTGACAGCCATGATCCCCAACCGAGCTTGTTGGTTGCTGACCACTTCAGGACCGAGTTGGAACATCGCACCGCCACCGGTGATGGTAAATGCAGAGGTTCCGGTGAAGGTCTCTTCGACGTCGGTGCTGACGCTCAATGTCGAGGTGTTGATCGACAGAGTGTTTCCATCACCCTTTGCGGACAAACCGTTGATCGTTGCAACGATATCAGTTCCCGTATCGCGAGTCTTCGATGCGCCACCGAGAGCCGAGGTAATGGTACCGCCGACACCTTCGCTGATGACTTCAAGGTTGACGAAGGACGAACTGCCATACTCGGACGATGTGAGTTCGAGGCTCGTTCCGTTGATGTTGGCTTCCACGCCCGTGGAGTCCTTCACCAAGTTGATCGCGTCGGCCAAGTTGCTGATCGACGAACCAGACTTGAAGTTGAACGTTTCCGCACCGGTCTTGCCCGACAGCGAGAACACGACGTTTTGTGCCAAGCCACCGGTTGCAGCAACACCGCCAGCGAGCGTCGATGCCCCTGGAGGGGTATCGAGCGAATCCACGTAGAGTTGTTCGCCCGAGGAAGCCGTGGTGGATGCATTGTAGCCACTGAGGCCATTGATCGCGGTTGCGATCGCAGCGTAGCCCACGGAACCGTTGACCTTGACCACGATGTTTCCAGCGACGGTTGAGGCTTCTGCCGTTCCCGAGGTGATGGTCGCGTCTTCCGAAAGGGTGACCGTAACACCGTTTGCTGCAGTGCCAGAGGCGTCTGCGGTAACGGCGATGGTTGCCGAACCAGCGTCGCGTCCACCGCTCAGGCCGCTGATGGTTCCAGTGGTCGCGGAAATCGTATTTCCACCGGTACCGCCGGCAGTGGTGAAATCGGAACCTGCGTCGATCGCTGCTTTTAAGTTCGTAACGGTCGCAACGCCGGATGCTTGGGTCAAGCTCACGCTCAAGGTATTGGTGGTTGCGTCGTAGCTGGTCGAAGCAGCACCAGCACCGTAGGTGATCGCAATGTTTGCTACTTCATTACCTTCGGCTCCGTCTGCGTCGCCGCCGGCTTGAGCTACCAAGGTGAAACCGCCGCCGATCGCCGAGTCGACACTGCCACCAGTGGCTTGAGCAGCACTGTGGGTGAGGGTCAGATCTGCGGTTGCATTGGCTTGTGCAGTCGCTGCTGGTATTGTCAAAGCAACATCAGCTTTCGTGGCTGCGGTTGCAACGTTGATGCTGACCGATACTGAACCGGAAGCACCCAAGTTGGCTTGATTGATCTTCAAGTCCGACAGTCTGCTGAAGTTGCTACCAGCCGTCGTCAAGAAGTCCAAGCTACCGTCGAGCAACTTACGACCTTGGAACGTGGTGGTTTGAGCGATTCGGTTGATCGCTTCGAGCGAGCTGTCAACCTGAAGCTGATTAGCGGCGATTTCGCTGTCGCTCAACGCTCCGTTGTTCGCAGCTTCTGTGACCAGGCCGCGAATGTCGTTGAGGAGCGAGCTGACCTGGCCGAGTGCCGAGTCCGCGGTACCGATGATTTGGTTCGCTCGCTGGGTGTTCGAAAGGGCTTTGTTGATGCTCGTGATGTCGCTACGGAGAGCCTCACTAGCGATCAAACCTGCCGGGTCATCTTTACCGCTGTTGATTCGAAGACCAGTGCTCAAGCGGGTCAGAGAAGTTTGCAAATCATTTTGTGTTCGGTTCAAGCGAGTCTGAGCGATCAATGAACCGACGTTGGTATTTACACGAGTCATGCTAAAAAAATCTCCCTAGTGTCGTTACGTGACACCCTCAAAAGTGGGCCAAGGTCTGGCGACCTTGGAGTCGCCTGTATAGGTCTTAATGAAACATCTCTGGTTCATCCGAAACCCACACGCTTCTCTCTCACCAAATGAGGGAGTGCAGTGGCTGTGTCGGGAGGTTGATCAAACGCTCACAGGCACACGGACTGGCAACAATAGCATCGGAATCAGTGCAGGATTAATTGAAGCAGTATTGATTTGTGGAGGTTTTTTTCGATTCGGTCGGTGGCTTGTTAGTTGTTTCCGAAACAATCGTTACAACCCATTGTTCTTCCCTAGCCCCTACCCTTTTAACCGGCCAATTCGCCCGAATAAGAAAATCAGAAAAATCGCTCAAGTACAGGACGCCGCAGGGGCGGCAGTAAGTCGCTGTGACGATATGCAGCGTCGAGAGAACGAAATGCAGCGAACAGAAAGTGGCTACGCTGCGAGTCCGGATGAGGCTTTCCTGAACTCCAACACTCGGTCGCAGGCAGCGCAAACCTCATCCACTGAGATTGATAGCATTGGACCACACTCCGACTTGCGCAGGTGACGCAGCGCGGGCGGAAGCGATGCGTTCTGGACGGTCGCGTGAAACGGTCCACGGGGACCGACCCTCTCCGCGGGCATGGGGCCGATGAGTCCCACAGTGGGGGTGTTCACGGCAACGGCCAGGTGCATTGGACCCGTATCAGAACCGATAAACAGAGAAGACCTGCGAATCCAGTTGGCCAATTCCATCAATGTTGTTTGCGGTGCTACGATAGCCGCATCGAGCGCCAGGCTCGCCACGTCGTTGGCCATCGCAAGTTCCTTGTTGCCGCCCCAAGCGATCAGGCTTTTCAGATTCCATTTCTCATGGAGATGATTGGCCACAGCTGCGTATCGCTCGGCAGGCCAGATTTTCGATGTCCAACCCGCGCCCACATTGATCATCGCCCATGGGTGGCTTAACCCCAACTCGGTTGCTTGGTCTGCAGCCTGAGTCGCCATAGGCGTATCCTCGGGCACGCGGTATTCGATCGTTGGTTGGCGGATCCCGAGTCCTTCGAGGAGCGCGAGTCCACGGTCGATGACGTGTGGGGAGGTGGGTGTGATGATTCGGTTGTTGAGCCAGGTGCTAAGTTCCCGGCCCTCGAACTCGGACGAGGCCAATCCAAAACGTTGTTTAGCCCCCGAGCACCATGCGATCATCGCGCTTTTTGTGAGGCCTTGCGCATCGAGCGTTACTTCCGGACGCCAATCTCGAACCAGCCTCAAGAACTTGAGATATCGCAAAGGTGTCGATTGGTCTTCTTTGGTAAGGACAAACAACCGGTCCAAGCACTCATGGTTTCGGAGCAGGTCCGCGGCGCCGCTACTGACCACCCACCCTATCTGTGAATCTGGAAAGCGATTCCGAAGGGCACACAGGACGGGTAGATTGAGTATCGTGTCACCGACGGCAGAAAGCCGGATGATCAAAATGCGTCGAGGCATGAGAGACTACGGAGTTCTGCTTAGAAGAAGCACTTGGTGCAATTGCTGCACAGAGGAATTTCACTCTGGCGGCTTTCACGGTGCAGTTTGCGAAGTTCGTTGTATCTGGAATTGTTCCAAATATCGAGCATGCGACCATCGTTCACGTTTCCGAGGACTTCTTTGCCGCTGTAATCGAGGCAGCAAAGGGCAACGTCACCATTGACCAAGACGGTCATCGTCCGCCAAAGGCGATCGCATGGTTTGCGAATGCGTTGCTGTTCTGCATCGCCGAGGGCACCGCCCCAATTATGGATGCTGGTGAAGTCGATATGGTCCACAACATCCTTGAGCATCTCTTCGGTTTGTTTGCGATTCGACGTTTGGCAAGTTGCTGCGACGATAACGGGTGTCGACTTTCCTGCTTCATCGCGCAGTGTACGAAACGCTTTAACGTTCTCGACAACCTTCGCATGGTCGAGACCAACTCGCAATAGATTGAACTCTTTGGCATCGGTACCATCGATGCTGATTTTGATCTCATCGAGTCCGCTGTCGAGGATGCGTTTGGCTAGGTCACCGCGGAGCAAGTCCCCGTTGGTAAAGATCTTGACCTTGGGAATCCCTTTTTCTTTGCAGTAACGGATGCGATCGGGAAGGTGTTTATCGATCAACGGTTCGCCGTAACCGTGAAGATGGACCAGTCGGACGCCACCTTCGACACACTGTTCGACCACTCTTTCGAAGAGGTCTTGTTTCATGTTCCCTTTGCTGCGTCCGATGGTCGAGCGCGGGCAGAAAACGCAGTCAGCTTGGCAGTGATTGGTGGTTTCAATCCGAACTGTTTTCGGGAACGATTGCCGCAGCAGGCTCATCGTATCGGCGATAACGTACGACGCCACAGAGCCCATGGTTCCAATAAGCGATTGCCCGAGTGCTGACATTTGCATTCCCTTTGATGCGCGAAGAAAATTCCATTTTTCTAACGCGGGGAAGATAGCAAAACTGCGCACATGGCGTCAACCGCAGTATTTTAGGCTAAGGAAAGCACTGCGCAATGAAGTGCTAGCGAAAGCGAGGTTGAACTGTGATGGACATAGGGTTCGCAGTTTTTCGATGCAGTCGTCGATAATTAGACAACTACGATGATGTAGACAACTATTTTTTCAGTTTGTACACGACGAGTTCGTCTTGGTCGCGGATGTACATCTGTCCATCGACGATCACTGGATGTGGCCAACTTTCCCCATTGTGGGTGGCGAGTTTGAATTTGCCGAGAAGTTTGTACTGTTTGGTATCGGTATCGATCATGGCCATCACGCCATCTTGGTAGCGGAAATAGAGCTTTTTATCCGCGCAAACGATCGCGGCGGAACCGGATCCGGCACCACGTCCTTTTTCCCATAGGTCTGTGCCGGTCTTCCATTCCACGCATGCAGGGAAACCATTATTGTGGCCGTGTCCCATGAATACATGGTCGCCGATCATGATCATGCCTCCGTGATGGTTCTGAAGTTGCTTCGAATCTTTGTAGTAGACCTCACTGACAGCCAATTTCTTATTCGAATCCGCTGTGATCTTCAATAACGCGGTTCCACCGTCCCCATAGCCTGTCGAGCAGAAGACATAGTCGCCTTGGATCAGTGGGGTTGGAATGTTCGCAGTGGTGTTGGCAACACGATCGTAATTCCAAAGCAATTCGCCCGTGGCCGCGTCATAGCTAACGATGCCGTGTCCGATCAACTGAACGTATTGTTTGCGTCCTGCCGCATTTGAAATGACTACCGACGAGTAGCCTGCTCCATCGTTCCCTCGCAACTTACCTGAGGGAGCTTTGCCCGACCATTCGGTGGTACCTGTTTTCTTGTCCAGTGCGACAACCATGGCGTTGGGTGCTCCTGGTGTGCAGAGCAAGCGTTCTCCATCGACCAACGGAGATTCGCTGTACCCCCAACCGGATTCCATTTTGCCGCCGAAGTCGGAGGTGAAGTTCTTCTGCCAAACGATCCCCCCCGTTTTGACTTGGCAGCAGACCAATACGCCATCGAACGAGAGCGCGTAAACGAGACCGGTTTCTTTATCCACCGTTGGCGTGCCATTCGCGGCGCCTCGGTCTGGGGTGAACGGTGTCTTCCACACCACGGAGCCATCGTTGGCGTTCAAGCAGACCAAGGTGGTTTTCTTGTCGCTATTCCCGATGGTGAATAGCTTGCCATCGGCGATTGCCACGCTGGCCATCCCAGACCCTAGGCCTTTGGTTCGATGCGTGATGGCAGGGCCTTCCTCAGGCCAAGTGCTCAAAAGACCGCTTTCGTTCGCAATTCCATCCCGATTTGGACCACGCCATTGCGCCCAATCGTTACCCGAGGTAACGCCTGAAAACGAGCCAGCGATGGTGCCGATGATTGCGATACGTTGAATGATGGATAGGGGTTTTTTCATAATGGTGATGTTTGAATGGCGGGAGTTCAGGTGGGAAAAAGGTAGGCGAGGGATCGTGGTCTGGAACGCATGTCGATTTTATACTCGGGGACGCAGCTTCTACACGTTGCTCTGAAGTGTTGCTTCAACAGTGTTGCTTCAACAGTGTTGCTTCAACAGTGTTGCTTCAACCAAGCGGTACGGACGACCAAGCGACCTAACTGCGACCCGCTGAAAGTATAGCGGCTTCGCTCTGCGGCGTGGGGACGCTAGGGGGTTGAGTCGCGTGAGCGACCAGCCAATCCCACATCGGACGGAGCGATCGAGCGTCATTCATAGGGACTGATTTTTGGGCGTAGGCGAGTCGACTGTAGAGCATCCCTAGTTGCAGGAGGGGATCCTGGATTTCGCTGTACTTTCTCCCGAGTCGCCTCAGGAACTCTTCGGGGGTTTCGTCATCTCGGCGGCGAACGCGATGTTCGGAAGCCCATGCGACGGTAGCCACAAAGAGGCGGCGGACGATTTTATTAGGATCGGATGGGGATTCTCGAAAAGGGTCAGGGAAGCTCGAGAAAAGTACCTGCTGAATTGTTGGTTCGCTAGGGGAAGGAGTATCGGGCCCAGTGTCTTCATCGGGACCCCCAGAAAACCATCCCAACCACCGTTGGAAAAAATCTCGTAGCGCGAGCATGATTTGCTGCCGGTATCGGATTCCATAAAACAGGGTGACGAAAAGCAATCCAGCGAGGATCAGCCATCGAAACGTCGCCCCCAAATTCCATTCCATGGAGAAACCCTTTGATTGCGGTGGATCGCGTTGGGGCTCTGGCGGTTTATTGAGTTGGTTGGCATTCCGCGGATCGCGATTACGGTTCTGGTCTGGCTGGGGATTCGCAGGTTGAGGTTTGGGGGTATCTCTCGCTTCGGGTTGGTTCCTTGGATTCGATTCCGCATTCCTCTCGGTCTGCTGT
>CAIYZV010000118.1 GCA_903930765.1 uncultured Pirellula sp. | reverse complement strand
ATCGGCGGAGGAACCACCGACTTTACGCTGATCCGCGTGATCGACTCCGCAGTTTCCCAAGATCCAACCCTAGAGTCAGATCCACTGGCTTTGGAAAAGCCAGGTCGTGAAGCCGATGTTAGTTCCGCCGATGTTAGTTCCGCCGATGTTAGTTCCTCAGTGAGTAAAAAGCTCGAGACTGTTTTTGGTCTGCACCGTGTAGCGGTCGGTCCACACTTGATGCTGGGTGGTGATAACCTGGATTTGGCCTTGGCTCGTCATCTCGAGCAACAACTAATAACCAACTCACCAGGTAAAGAACGATTGAGCGCTCGGCAGTGGGATGTCTTGAAAGCGCATGCTTGCAGCGCGAAAGAAACCCTCCTGGGGACAACTCCTCCTGAGCATTACTCCATTTCCCTACCCGCCCTCGGTTCCAAGATCATCGCTGGATCGCGGACTGTGAAAATTGAACGAGAATGGGCGAAAGCTCTGCTGGTCGATGGATTTTTTGGAAAGGTTCCACTCGATAGCCGACCCGATAGCACTCAGGAGGGTTTCCAGGAATTTGGTTTACCCTACGAAAACGAGCCCAATGTACTCAAGCATCTCGCGAGCTTCTTGTGGGATCACCGCTGGGCAGGACGAAACGACTCCGATCGCGAACGCATGTCCGACTTGCAAGCTGCAAAGCCGGATTGGGTCTTGTTCAACGGCGGAGTGCTCGAGTCGGATTCGATCCGTGACGCGATACTGACTCAAATCAAGGAATGGTTTGCCACTGGAATTGATCCAATCTGGCAACCTGGAGTCCTCGAAGGAAATCGGCTAGATCTCGCCGTAGCCCAAGGAGCAGCGTACTTTGGAATGGTCCGGCGAGGAGAGGGAATCCGCATCGATGCGAGGTTGGCGAGGTCCTACTACCTTCTGGTCAGTAACGAGCCATTGCAAGCAGTCTGCGTCATGCCTGCGAGCGCTCTTCCTTTGGATCGATATACGCTCGATGATCGGCCTTTCGATTTGATCCTTGGCGAACCGGTTCAATTCCCACTTTACTATAGCAGTAGCCAATTAACCCACACGTTCGGTGAATTGGTCGATGTCGACCCGAAATCGATGACCCAACTCCCGCCGATCCAAACAGTCCTCGAACTAGGTCGAGCAAACCGTCGCGCAGTCCTGCCTGTCCATTTGGAGAGCGAACTCAGCGAGATCGGCACGCTCAAAATGCGAGTGGTTTCCATCCCGAATAGCGATCCATCGCGCGCATCGGGTGACGAAAACCTCGCCGGACGCTGGAACCTGGAGTTCGACGTGCGAGGTGGTACACCTGGTGACATTTCAGAAAGTGGGAGTACCACGGGTGCAGCAAGTCGAGGACCTTTGGTTTCAGAGGACCAAATCCAAAAAGCGATTTCCGCCTTGGAAACCATCTTTGGCTCCAACCCGACTCAGAAACCAAAAGACTGTTTCAATACGCTGATAGACGCGTTGGGTATGAGTCGTCGCGACTGGCCACCGTCATTACTTCGCGAGATTTGGCGATTTCTAGCGGATCATTCGGATTCGAGAAAATTGTCACCCGAACATGAATCACGTTGGCTGAATCTCGCCGGCTGGTCTCTTCGCCCTGGATTTGGATTCCCCGCCGACGACTGGCGCGTCCAAACAACTTGGCGATTGGTCCACAATAAATTGATGCATCGAAGTCCCGCAAGTGTGTCCGAGGCGGTAATCCTGTGGCGTCGAATCTCCGGTGGTTTCACGACGGGCCAGCAGAATGCACTCTTTCAAGACACATGGACTCGGGTCAAACCGATGCTAGGGGGGACCAACATCGGCCGAGAGCAACTCAACACCAATATCGCGATCGAATTGTTACGATTGCTCGGGTCCCTAGAGCGTCTGCGTTCAAAAGATAAAGCAGCCGCTGTAGAACTCGCGCTGAGCGGGCTCAATAAGAAGAAACTTCTGCCACTCCACTCCGCATTGTTGTGGATGATCGGTCGGATGGGAAATCGCGTCCCGATCTACGCTACCCTTCAGCAAACAGTCCCCGTTGACAAGGTCTCCGATTGGCTCGGTCGACTTTTAGGCATGGAACCACCGATAGATCTCGTCCCATCGTACTCCTTAGCCCTGATGCTAATGTCGCGTCGAACAGGAGACAGGTATCGCGACGTCTCTCGCGAAATTCGAGAGAAAGTGTTGCAGCGAATGGATGCGTTGAAATCCCCGCCTTTGCATCGAACTCTCGTTGCAGATGGTGGTAGCCTCGACGAAGAAAACACATCTAGTATCGTGGGAGACACACTACCACTAGGCTTCTCCCTTCGAGGGAAAAACTAACCAGATTCTGCAGGGGGCTGGGCAGGACCTAATTCATTTTCCCACTTGCTCACAACCGCTGTGGCTAACGTGTTTCCCAAGACATTGGTCGCCGTGCGGAACATATCGCAAAAATGATCGATGGGCAGGATCAGTGCGATGCCCTCGGGCGGGATCTTGAACATGGCGCAAGTGGCGGTGACCACAACGAGGGACGCGCGAGGCACACCGGCGATCCCTTTGCTGGTCAGCATGAGCACCAGGAGCATGGTCAGTTGCGTACCTAAATCCAGCTCGATGCCGTTTGCTTGCGCGATCGCGATGCTGGCGAACGTCATGTACATCATGCTGCCATCGAGGTTGAACGAATAACCAAGGGGCAAGATGAATGAAACGATTTTGTCCTTGCAGCCGAATTTCTCTAATTCCTCTGTCAGTTTAGGAAACACAGCTTCGCTGCTGGTAGTGCTGAAGGCAATGATCAATGGCGAAGCTATATGCCGCAATAGCTCCGGTAGTCGTTTGCCTAGGATGAGATACCCCACGGAGAGCAAAATCATCCAGAGCATCGAAATGCCGATAAGAAAAAACAATAAGTACTTGCCGTAGAACCAAAAGACGTCCAACCCTTTCACAGCAATAACAGCCGCGATGGCACCGAAAACTCCTAGGGGTGCCACATTCATCACATAACCGACCATCTTCAAGATCACATGGGCCACAGCGTCTAGTCCTTCTACGATCACCTTGGCCTTA
Organism: uncultured Pirellula sp.; assembly: GCA_903930765.1. Lineage (GTDB taxonomy): Bacteria > Planctomycetota > Planctomycetia > Pirellulales > Pirellulaceae > JBKCUI01. Next base: position 48,602 of record CAIYZV010000118.1, on the reverse strand, counting down.
TCACCAATAGCAGCGGTTGCCACCCCAAAAAAGATGCTGAAGACGACCAACTGCAAGATTTCGTTGGTCGCCATGGACTCCACCACGCTGCGCGGAACAATGTGTTCAACGAACTGTTGCAGATTGAATTGCTTGGTATTGCTGGCCAATTTCTCCGCCTCGGCCGCATCCCCTTGGATGTCCGTAAAACCAACACCCGGTTGAAAGAAGTTCACCAACACCATCCCCAGAAGCAAGCTGACGAGTGACGCTGCTATGAACCATAGCATCGCCTTGCCACCGACCCTGCCGACTGAGTTTAAATCTCCCAGCTTCGCGATTCCCACCACCAAGGTCGAGAAAACAAGCGGTGCTATGATCATCTGAACGAGCCGGATGAAAATGGTCGTCAGCAATTTGATGTTCTTGGAGAACGCTTCCCTGAACTCCTGTTCAGCGCTAACATGGACGATGTAGCCCAAGACAGCCCCCGCTACCATGGCAATTAAGATATAGAGCGTTAGCCGATTCGACGTTTTCATAGGGGCATCCAATGAGCCTGCGTGACTGAGCCTATAAGAATTAGGTAACGGCGAGATTTAGGTAAAGGAGTCTTACTTCGCACCCGGTGGGCAATACTTGGCAAGCCAGCCAAAGACTTCTCGATGCCAGTGGATGCTGTTTGCTGCTTTCGAAACCCAGTGCCCTTCGTCGGGAAAATTGACAAAGCGGCTTGGAACTCCTTGACGTTGTAAGGCTTGAAACAACTCGTGGCCTTGACCGATCGGGCATCGGAAATCGAGATCGTTGTGGATGACGAGCATCGGCGTTTTGTACTTACCCAAATTCCCTGCCAACGTGTGAGGGCTAAATTCCCGATACTTGCCCGGGATCTCCCACGGCAGTCCGCCGTGTTCGTACTCATCGAACCACAGCTCGTCGGTGGTGCCCCACATGCTCTCAAAATTGTAGACGCTGCAGTGGGTGATCAAGCAACGAAACTCTTTCGCGATCTCGTTCACTGCGAACCAGTCTTGCATGTAACCACCAAAACTCGCGCCAGCAGAAGCGATCCGCGAATCATCGACATAAGGCAGCTTCTTTACGTAGGACAATCCAGCTACCAGGTCACGGTAACACTTGCCTCCCCAATCACCACTGATTTCGTCGCAGAAGTTTTGGCCGAAACCAGTCGATCCTCGGGGATTGGGCAAAACGACAACGTATCCCTGCGCGGCCCAAAGCTGCGGATTCCATCGGAAGCTCCAGCCATCTTCCCATGCACCCTGTGGACCACCATGGATCAAATAAACCACGGGCCATTTCTTAGAACCATCAAAAGCAGGGGGTTTTAAGATCCACATTTGCATCGTGGTACTACCTTCAACATCCACCCGAACACTCTCGGGTCGAACCAACTCCAGTTCGTTAGCGAGCGAGTCGTTCTCCGTAGTTATTTTTTTCATAACGCCCAACGACCTAGCTGATCCCACGTAGAGTTCAGCAGGACGATTCATCACCGCACGCGAGACGACCACCTTGCCACCGGCGGTTTGCAAGGCGGTGATTTGGCCGGCTCTCTGATCGCCAAAATCGAGTTCCACACGCGAAGGCTTTGCATCCGTGCCAACTCGGTACATGGCCACTGCCCCATTTTCCTCGGCCGTGAAAGCGACCGTCTGATCGTCGAGCCAAACAAAATCGCTTACAGAGCGATCGAGCGACTGAGTCCAAGACGCTGGCTTACCGGTCCATGAACCATCCGCATTGCAATCGACAACCATAAGATTCCATTTGTCGGCTTCATACCCGGGTTTTGATTGAGAGCGATAGGCGAGTCGCTTGCCGTTCGGGCTGAATTTAGGAGTGCAGTCAGCCGCTGGATTGGCTCCTGTCAGGGTTTCCCATTCGACGGAAGGTTTGCTCAAGTCGATTCGGCAAAGGTCATATCCTGTTGTCCACGACTCCCCTTTCGCTGGAACTGCTGTCACGATGAGATGCTTGCCGTCGGGGGTAAAGCAAAAATCATCGCCCGCACTAAAAGTCGTACTCGTGGGATACGCGTCGCGATCTCCCGGCGTCACATCGACACATTCCGAACCATCTGCGTTGATGACAAAAATGTGCTGACGCTTATCCTCGGTGTACGAATCCCAATGTCGATAGAAGAGTTTTGTAAACGTTTTAGCTTTCACCGGACTGGCCGCTGACTCATCATCTGCGGCGCGATTTTTGGCATCCGACTCAGAAAACGGCAACTGGCTCCACTCTGGCCGCACTGTAGACACAAACGCGATCTTACTTCCATCCTGCGACCAAATACCCGTGCCAGCCCCTGTCGATATCTTTGTCAGTTTTTTCGCTTCGCCAATCTGACTCGAATCGAGAACGTAAAGCTGCGGAGAACCATCGCGGTTGGATTCGAAAAGGATCTTTTTGCCATCGGGTGAAAAGCGAGGGTGGGTATCCGACTTTCCGGATTGAGTTACCTGCCGAGGCAGAGAAGCATTCCCAGCCCCAGCCCCAGCTACAGCCTCCGTCGAAGAGGCGCCCGGCAAAGGCTGACCCAGTGTCGCGATGCTCCACAATTGCGTCGCCTTCGCATTCTTGCCCGGGTCGCTAAACCGAGTCGCCTGATAGATGACTTGAGAACCATCAGGACTCAGCTGGGGCTCCGCAATTCGAACAAAACCGAAAAGATCCTCGAGCTTCATCGCCCGGGATTTTCGTGAGCCTTCGCTTTGAGCCCGAGTCGAAACGGAAGTCTGACCAACGCTGTCTTCCACTTGCATCGCAATCACCAGGAAAAAAGAGGCAAGCGTTATCGAAAACCTGTGAGCAATCGTCATGGTACCTTCGAAAATTACGGGGGTATGTATCGGGGAATGTCGGGATCCAAGTAGCCTGAAGAAAACCGGAATACGTACGTACCCCTCGCGCTTCCCCCGACCGGGCCTCCATCATACCTAATCACCAAGCCTCAAGTGCTAGCATTCCGTTCTGCCGTTACATTTTATCTAAGTGGTACAGGGGGGACATCGGGTGGTGAATAAACGCGCAAATGGAGCCAGCTTGCTTCCATCGAGCGGGTTCGGCTGGTCGAAGATAGGGAGGCGAGAGAAACCGTTTCCGAAGCGATGCGTGACCATTGTCGAGCTAGCTTTCGGATTTGTCTCGCGAGAAGTTCTGATTAAGGGGTCCCGAATTTTGGGGGCCCTGTAGGTCGGGATCGAGGTTAAGAACGGGACGGAGTCTCGCGTCGAACGACGCATGAGGTGTTCAGGATGGCAAACGGATCAGCGAGGAGCGTACGAGGTTGGTTCTATGCCTTGGTGGTCGCCGTCGCTTTGATTTTGCTATTTGTGGCAGGTGAACAGTACTCCCGGATCAAGCGTCCGGGGTATTTCTTTTCGCCTCGGACCACGAAATTGAGCGTGGCGATGCGTCCTCGCAGTACGGTGCGAATTGTAGCGGAACCCATTCCGTTCGAGATGGAGCCGTCCGAGCAATTGGTAAACCGATCCAGGTGGGTGGATTATCGAACAGAGGCCCCAACGTCGATCGCCCTCGCCGAACCTCCAGCCGGTGTGAAGCTGGCAGCGCCTGTATCCGACCAATTCATCGATCCATTTCCTGAGTTCGCGGCACGGCCCCGTTTGGCGATGAGCGAGCAGGAGTCGCAAGACTCAATCACGGCCAATGCGGTATCCGCAATAAGGAAGATGAATGAGCCGTCGAACGCGTTCACCTCGAGTACTCTTTCTTCCAAAGTCTCGGTCATCGGGAATACTTGGCCCGTCGCACTGCAAATGCAATCGGAGCTGAACGATTTCCGTGAGATTCAAATCGCGGAATGCACGCTGCCGATTCGGGATGCGTTGCGTGATTGGAACCATCGGATCGGTGAGGTTTTCGAGTCGCTCCAAACCGTCGCGATCACCGAAACCCAATCGCTGGTACTGCTCGAGGAATTGAGTGCGCTGTCTGACCAAGGCTTCTCGTGGGCTTCCGAATACGCTTCGGACTCTCCCACATTGGCTGGCGCTTTGAATCGCGTTTCTTATTCGGTGAAGCGACGGGTTGTCGTATGGACAGCAGTGCATGCGTGCAAACGGATCGGTCGTGAGCGGTTCGTTGCAATACGATCCTATGACATGGATTACAACAAACTGCAGGAACGGCTTGAGACGGTTCGCCGCGCACTTATCTCGACCGATGACGTCGAGAACTGGGGGCGTTATTTGATGCTGGATCGCATCGACGATCTCGCGCATCAACGCATTGAATCACGGGAAAACCAGGTCGGCTTGGCCCGCGAGTTCTTAGGGAGGGTTACCGATGCACGTGTCACCGCGGATCAGCGACGGATTCTAACCAGCGCCGAAGTGCATCGATTGGCGGATCAAGTCCACCCGTTGACCATTGGACCTGTCGACTACAGAAAAATCTTAATCGATATCGAAGCCATCGAGAGCAATCCTGTCCACAGGTGCAGCGTAGACCTCGCGGATGCCATTCAGTCGTTACGATTCTCGGAACATCCTGAACAAGCTTCCGTTGCCGATGTCATCGGCACTCATTACCGAAACGCCAATATCCGCATGAGCGTCTCCGAAGCGTTTATCAATCGGATGATGCCACGAGGTCAAGTATCCAACCGCCCTGTGCAGCAACGCATCCTCGGTGCTGACACGCGAGGAGCAAGCCAAGCCAGTACAAACTTGAAGGTGGATTTCATTCCCGACCCGTCCGCTTGGCACGTCGCACTCAACCTCGACGGTCAAATCGACAGCAGTACCCGCAGCAGTCGAAACGGTGCGACGTTTTACAATGCAACGAAGGCGCATGTTCAAGCATCTCGAGATATTCGTATCGATGCCACCTCTCTCCAGATCGATGGGAAACCGGCAACCGTTGAGTCCAGCGATTCACTCCGGAAGTTCTCCACGAACTGGGATTCCATGCCGGTGCTAGGCGAAATGATTCGGTATATCGCGCACCAAGAGTTCGTACAGTCGAGGCCGATTGCGAAGCGATTGACCCAAAAAATGATTGCAAAGCAAACCGATCAAGAGTTTGACAGCCAGCTAAAAACGAACCTTGAAGCCGCAAGGTCGCAAGTCGACAAGCGGCTCTTGGGTCCGTTGCAATCGTTGCAGTTGCAACCTCTCGTACTCGATATGCAGACCACGGAAAACCGTCTGGTGGTTCGCTACCGCGTTGCAGGAGCCAATCAGATCTCGGCTTACACTCCAAGACCCGTCGCACCGGGTGACAGTTTGATTTCGTTGCAATTGCACCAATCAGCGTTCAATAATTTGATTTCGCAGGCAATCGATACGACGCGCGATTGGACAATTCGAGATCTGGCAGTGCAAATTGCGGACGTACTTCAGCAGACGCGCCCGGAACTTCCAGAAGACACACCGAATGATGTCGTGATCCGTTTCATGGAACATAATCCAATGACCGTCGAGTTCGAGGACAACCGAATGTGGTTAACTCTCAGAATCGCATCGCTGGAGCAACCAGGAAGAATCCTACTCAAGAATTTTACGATCCGTACCTCGTTCGCTCCATCGATTGATGGTATCCAAGCTGACATTGTTCGCGATGGTGTCATCAGCATCGATGGGCACAAGATTGGCGTTCGGGATCGATTGCCGCTTCGAGCGATTTTCACCAAAGTCTTCTCGGGCAGGACCTCGATGCCCATGGTCTCGCAGGAACTCGCCAACGATCCCAGAGCAAAAGGACTTGCAGTATCTCAACTCGAAATGCGAGACGGTTGGTTTGCGATCGCAGTCAGCGAAGCCGAAGCCGCCAGCGTTGCCGCTTTCAAGGCCAGTCAAACGGTAACGCGATAATACGGTAACGCGATAATACGGAAAAGTGATTCGGGGCGATCAAACTTCGAATCTCGCGATGCTGTCTTCTATTTGCTGGAACCCAATTCCTTTAAGTGCTTGTTGAAGAACTCGATCGATGCATTGAGCGCCTTCGGGTCAACGAATGCCATGATGTGGGATTTTCGCGGCAACGTGATGAACTCGTGGGGAACACTTTTGGCCTCAAGCCTTCCTCGCATTCGTTCAGCAAATTGGATCGGCACCAGTTTGTCTCCATCGCCGTGAAATAACAGGATCGGAGGGTCGTCGGATGAAACGTGCTGGATCGGGGACGCTTCGACGTAGACGTCGGGGATTTCCTGACGCGTCCCGCCGAGAAATCCTGCTAGCAACGAACTCTCCGAGGGAATCAACTCGAGGTCACAAGGAGCACCGCCAGCGACGCAGGCGCGAACACGAGGAAGATCCGACCTGGGATTTGTAGCTACCAATGCTGCCAAATGCCCTCCCGCGGAATACCCCCAAACACCCAGGCGGGACAAATCGACCCTCAATTCTTCGGCGTTGCGATTCATCCAATTCAACGCTTCGAAACAATCATCGATCTGCGCAGGATGCTTGTGCTTGGGTGCCAATCGATAGTTGATCACCATGACGACATAACCATTGGAGGCGATCTTTCGCGCATGTCCAGAATCGTTGGCTTTATCTCCCGCGACCCATGCACCTCCATGAATCATAATGATCCCCGGATAAACTCCTGAGTCGATCGGCATGTAGAGATCGCATCGCTGGTACGGGTCTCCTTGTTCGCAATACGGAACGTTGTATTTTACCTTAATCTTCATGGCCCCTTTTTGTGGCGAGTCGGACTCGACTGGGGGCTTTTGGGACAAATCCAATGCATCCGACCGCTGCGTTTCAGGAGTTTGAGATGGACCAACGTCGGATCGTAATTCTTGCGCGGAGAGCGAACGCTCCGTGTAGAAACAACTGCTGAGCAGGCAACCAAGTACCAATGCATTCGCGGACCGGCGATCGCTGTGAAGACCGGAACGGTTCGCCCCCACCGCTGACATTTTTCCGACGCAAAACAAGCGCATGTTTTCAATTCCCTGCATGATGAACCAAATGGGCTAACTCCGGTAGAATCAGCCGCTCCATTGCCAGTCGGACACCTGCCGGAGAGCCAGGCATCGTAATGATGATTTGCTTGCCATGACGTCCTGCACTAGCGCGACTCAGCATGGCCGACGAGCCAATCTCCTGGAAGCTCAGCATCCGGAAAAGCTCTCCATAGCCTGGAATCACCGCATCGTAGAGAGTCTCAATCCCCTCTGTCGTTTGATCTCGAGCCGACAAACCGGTTCCCCCAGTGACCAATAATGCATGCACCCCATCCAGGAATAGTAGCTGACGAGCACTCTGCGAAATCAGTTCCCTCTCGTCGCGAACAATCATCCGCTCCTTCACGGAATGACCTGCAGAGACCAGATACTGCTCAATCAGGCGCCCTCCCTCATCACTCTCCAACGTCCTCGTGTCGCTAACCGTCAAAATACCCACCATCAAGCACCTGGGCGCGCTGCGTTTGTGCGATTGCGTGCTCTCTGACTCGTGCGTTTCGGTCGATTTCGTGCCCCCGGCTGACAACATCGTCGGTGTTCCAAGTTCGATAAAGGAAAGATAAGGAAAACAGTGCGTCGATCAAATCATGCACGGTGTGATCAAATCATGCACGGTGTGATCAAATCATGGACAGCCCCGACCTCTTCAAAAGACCACGGCTCCCCCGCCATCCACCTAAAGAGTCTATCTGATTGTAGTGATTTTAACGAATGCGAAAAAATCTTTTGGTTTCGGCACACCACTTGTTATCTACTTTTCCCTGATGGATTGCACAGTGGGCGCACCCATTGCGAGAACAAGTCCTGTAGGGGTCGATGGGAAACATGGGAATCGAAGGGGAGTCAAGCATGCGAGTCTTATCAACAACGCCAATGGTCTGCCGAGCCGTAGTCGGGCGAGCCGTATTAGGTATTGGGATGCTTCTTGGAGCATGGTCCGGGTTACCTCAAATCGCTGCCGCAGGAAACCCTTGGAGTACCGCCGTTGGCGGGGCGACTGCTGTCCAAGGCAGGACCGAGGATATCCTGGAACGTGTTCATGAGAAATACCCGCGGAGTTTTGTGGCTCAGCCGGCCGCAATGCTCGACAACTCCGCCTGCCGACTTGTTGAAATGCTCAAGTCCGGTGCCCACTGTGACCAAGTGCGATTCGGTTTGGAGCAAACCAATCGGCTGTGGAGACACGTCGCCGTCATGATCGAATCCGATTGCCATATGCGTACCGATCGAACCATGCGAACTTATATGGAGAGCCTAGATCGCCGAATCGCCAGACTGGTCACCGCGATCCAACATGCGATGAAACGCAACCCGGGACCAATTCCAATTCCATTCTCTTTCGATGTTCCGCTCGCTCCTCCATTCCCGCAGCCCGACTTGCCTTTCTCCAGGCCTCCATCTCCAAACGCTTGGGGAAATCGTCGCTCCTACTAGCGATCCTATTCACTGGCAACTGCCTAACTGACAACCGCACCGGTGAACATACCCGGTTTGTGCGGCTTACCGGATTCCTGGTATTCGTAAACCGCGGCTATTGCTGACCCTTTGAAACAAACCGACTGTCCGCGATGAGCGCTACTGGTGCATCCAAAAACCTGCCTTGAGGCAGTCGCGATTTGCTAGCGTTGCCTCTTTGCGAAAAAGCTTCACGGCGCAGGAGTGTAGAAGCCGACACAATCGGAAGATTCGAAAAAGTTGTTCGGATCTTTGTAGGTTACCAAAGCTCCAGCAAGTAGTCCCAGCAAGTATTGATGGCAAACATCGCATCACCACAGCCCATGCAGGATTCATCGGGAATCGATCGAGCGTTGCCGGAACCTCCTCGCCAACGGAGTGGGAGTTCACGGGCGACAGTTCCTGGAATCACGTTGATCGCCTTTGCATGTTTGTTGTGGTTGATCAATTGGGTACCGATCCAAGCACCCACCTACGTATTCCTAGGAAACGCGGTGGCGACGCAATCTCGATGGCATCAGTTGGTTTTGCTTAGCCGAACCCAGGGGATCGATTCCGAGAAAATCCAATGGCTTGATTGCGTCCCGGCAGTCGATTCTCAGCTTGGTTCACCCACGTCGGAATTGAAGGTCTTGAAGATACGGGTCGGATTGCGAAAGACGGGTGATGCTCCGTTTGTCGAGCGTGAAATCGAACGCTTGACACGCCCGAGTTCGAACCTTGAAGCGACCGCTCCATTACGTAAATCACTGCGCGAGCAACGTTGGCGGGTCGAAGTCGTCAATCATCAGATCCAACGATTCCGATTGGATTGCGATCGAGAAGGCATCGCTATGTCCGACTCGACTGCGGCAGGTACCTTCCGACTGGCCTCGCACCCGAAACGAATCGTTCCCGGCAATCCCTCGTCGCAGGAACACGAAACCGCCGATGGCAACTCCGGATCCGAACGACGGAAGCTCACGGACGCAGACCGCTCCACGTGGAATCGACTCGCTGAAATGAAGGCGATCCACGAGGGTAACGTCAGACGCTTGGAAGAGGAGTTGGAGCAAGTTGTCGCGGTATCTTCCGGCCACTTTGCACTTACGGGAGCTCCCAGAGTTTCCGCCTTGCCAGGAAAGTTCTCGTGGGTTCGTTCGATGTTCGCGATCTTCCTTGCGACCTCGTTGGCCGTTGGGCTTACTTTTGGGTCGCCGAGAATCCTTCGACGGAGTGGACGTTGGCTATGGACGCTACCCGCCAATGCGAACCGAGTTTTTCGTCGAGTGCAGCATCCTTCCGAGGTACCCTACGACGAGTCGGAAATCGCTCGGGCATTGGAGCAGCATTCGATTGCTTATTGGGGGGTGTTGGCTCATCAAAACCTGGAAAATGATGTGTTGCGTTCCAGCACTGAGACGTTTCAGACCAACACCATTCCCACGCCAGAGATAGAAAATCAAAATGAAGCTCAGCGACGGGTGATCGACGTTGACTCGCGGGATCCTAGATTGAGTTTGGAGCATGTCGCCCGGATTAATCGATTCAATCGATATTGGCTGTTCACCGCCGATGGGCCTGCGATCGGCGATATGCTTTTGGTCGCTTGGCTTTGCATCTTTGTGCTTCGCTATGGGGTAGACTCCGTGTGGCGCGAGCTACTTTTCAAGGCACCTTTGGCGGCGTTTTCCAGTGTGCTTTTTGGGATTTGAGATCCGCTGATTCGAGTTTCTCAATGCATGAACAAAGCACCCCATCGCGAGCCCGAAGCCGAATTGGTCCCCGATGGCGCACCCGCCGCGGGATAGGTCGTACTGCAATCTTGGGTGCTGTCGGGGGTTTAATCGCACTCTCTGGTCTAACTCTGGGTGTTTGGATTTATGCAAGCCGCCCGGAAGACCCGCATGACAAGCTCAACATTGCGCTTCGGATGGCTCGTCGAGGTGACTTTTCGACGTCTGCAAAAATCGCCAATGGAACCGATGAAAAAACCATAGAGCGTTCCTCGGATCGCTCGACGCGTCATTTCTTGATCGGAGCGGACGCGCGCGTCTCGGCAAAGAATCTATCCCAACGACGAGCTCGAACGGATCTCAACGAAACCGCTGCGAATCGGTTGGAGGAAAGCCGGAAGCTCAAATTTCCAGCCGGATATGAAGGTTTGGGGAATTACCTTTTAGGTTCGGCGCTTTTCGAATTGTTCCGATGGAAAGAAGCCAAGGAACCTCTCGAGATCGCTTCGGAACGTTGGCCTCAGGGACGAAGTGACTCGGTCGAAAATCTAATCGACATCGATCTTTTTCAGAACAAACCCGACATCGCTGCGGCGACTCACCGTTTAGATCGCTGGGCATCGCTGCCCGCGATCTCACCCGTTGAGTTGGATAGGATTGCCATGAAAAGGATGCAAATCGCCAAGTTTGAGGGGAAGCCTGATGAGGTTCGAAAGCGATTCCAATCCATCGATGCAGCCTCGTCAGTCCGTCCCGATGCCAATGTGCTCTTTGCAGGTTACCTGCGTGAATTGGCGAAAGACAAACCTCCCGCTGAAGCCGACGCAATACGAAAAGAGGCCTTGCAATATCTCGACGATGTGAACTCCATGCCCACCGTTTCGAATCCGACACGTCGCCAAGCAGCCCTTCAGGAAGGGCTAATCTATAGAGACCAGAGACGCACCAGTTTGGCCGTCAGCACCTTTAGCAGCCTTCGCTTAGCCTCACCCTTCGAACCCGAATTCATGGCGGCTGGGATTGAAGAAATCGATGCGTTGATCGATAGGAAAGAGTTTGATGAAACAATTTCCACCATGGAACACCTCATGAAGAACTTTGGTGAGTCCAAGTGGTATCAGAACAGTTGGATGCCGCTTGAGCGGATGCGAGAGCGAATCCTGGCCTCCGCCACTCGGATTCTCGACCAAGAAGCCTACGATGTGGGAGAGCAGTTTGTAAAACGACTGCCTCCAGTATGCAATGAAGTAGATCGCCTTCGATTGGAAGTTGCCGTCCACGACCGCTGGGCCCGCTCCCTGCAAGACAAATGGGCTTCTCGGGTTGAAGGAGATCCGGAAAACCATAAACTCGCGGAGCAAATGGAGCAGTCGTTCCGTCGTGCGGCATCCGCTCTAGACACACTCTGCGGCTATGAAATGCGATCCCCCACGTTCCTCGACTTGATGTGGCGTGGCATCGAGGATTACCACTTTGCCAATGACTTTCGAAACAGCAACAAACTCATCGACCGTTATCTGAATTTGGTGCCTCGAACGGAACGAGCAAAAGCGTTGCTGCTGAAGGCAAAGAACCATGCAGCGTCGGGTGAAGTCGACCTAGCTCTCAATACCTTAGACAACCTAATTCTCTCGAATCCCGATAGCCCTCTGATTTACGATGCCAAGCTGATCGCGGCAAAAATGAATTGGAACAAGGGGAATTTCGAGCAAGCGGAAACGTTGATTACGGAAAACCTGTATCACGGGAGCTTGCGCCCGGAGAGTCCTCTCTGGAAAGAATCCCTGCTGGAACTCGGTACGTTGATGTACCGCCGCGGGGAACGAATGCAAGTTCAAGCACAGGGCGCCATCGTCGAAAACCCGTCCAAGGCTTCGACCTTACTTCCCGAAATTGAACAAAGTTTTGAGCAACTGATGCGAAGTATCTCAAGCATGGAAGAAGGTCTGAGAAGGTTCAAGGACGATCCGCGTAGGTACCAGTTGCTTTACATGACGGCCAAGGCGTACCGGATGGCATCTTACTGGCCAGATATTCTGCTCAAAGAGAACCGAGTGATCAGCGAAGAGGCGATCTCGCAATGGAAAAACCAGCGAAAAGAACTCCTCATTCGATCTCGAGATACCTTTGCCCAACTGAGAAAGGAAATCAATTCTATCGGCGACGAGGGCGTTCGAGATCCGAATGCCAAAGAGATGCTTCGGAACAGCTACTTCGGCGAGGCAGACCTCTACTTTCACGAAGGCAACTTCAATGGTGCCTTAGAAGCGTACCGGGACGTCGCGAATCGCTTCATCAACGAACCGGAATCTCTCGAAGCGTTTCTCCAAATCGCCCGCTGTCAGGAAGCCATGGGGCAAATCAATGAGATGCGACGAACTCTCGAGATGGCACTCGACGTACTGAGCCGAATCCCTAGCGAGAATGACGAGCGTTTCTTAGCCAACACTCGTCAGAGCAGAAAAAGTTGGGAAGACCAGATCCAATGGATGCTAGATGCGATCGATCGGAACGGTATTAACTAGTTGGTCGAGGACCTCGAACTAGTTTGCCAACGCCTTTTCAATGGCTTGGACCATTTCCGGCGAACTTGGATCGACTCCCGAACCAAATCGACCAATTACATTTCCCTTGCGGTCTACCAAGAACTTTTCAAAGTTCCATTTGATGGCTCCCTTACCTGCAGGCTTGGTATCAACCCCGGTGAGGTACTTGTACAACCCGCATGCATCTGTGCCATTGACGTTCACCTTATCGAGCATATCAAACGTCACGTTGTACTTGCTCGAGCAGAACTGCTTGATCTCTTTGTTGGTTCCAGGTTCTTGACCACCGAATTGGTTGCACGGAACACCGATCACTGCCAAACCCTTCTCAGCATAAGTCTGGTGCAGCTTTTGCAGACCGGTGTACTGCTTGGTATATCCGCAATTGCTCGCAACATTCACAAAAAGAACGACCTTGCCTTCGTACTTGCTCAGGTCCACATTTTCGCCTTCGAGCGACTTCATCGAAAACGCAAGTGACGGAGGAGCATCTTTGAGAGACTCTTCTGCCAAACCTACGGAGAAAAGCGCCATGGCTACAATTCCAGCCAACAAAGTTTTGGATCGCATGAACGGTTCCTAAAGGGGGGGACAGGGGCTTTGAAACAAAACCGGGTTATAAGCAACTCGGAGTAATCACTGAAGGATTATGGGTGTGTGTCAAGCGGAGACGGGAGGAATACTCTCGCCTTGGATCAAACAATCGTACGTTTCCCGCTTGCGAATGCAATGGACTTTCCCGTCTTCCACAAGGAGTTCCGGGGCTCGATAACGGCCGTTGTAATTGCTGGACATCACAAAGCCGTAGGCTCCTGCAACCTCTAGAATCAAAAAATCCCCGACGCCGGCAGGAGGAAGTTTGCGTTTGGCGACAAACCCTCCTTCTTCCTGCGTGAAGATATCGCCGCTTTCGCACAGCGGCCCTCCGACCACGACATCCACCAATTCCGTCGGGGTTCTTCCATTTCGATGGGCGATCGAAATGGGATGGTATGCACCGTAGAGGATTGGCCTCGCCAAATCATTGAATCCCGCATCGAGCAAATAAAAGAGGTTTTCGCCCATCTTTTTGACCGCTCGAATCTCCGCGATCAGAAATCCACTTTCAGCAACCAGGTAACGCCCCGGTTCCAATTCCAATGTAATCGCGTGTCCAAAGTCCGCTTCAAGCCTCTTTCGGCTCGTATCCCAAAGCCGATAGTACTGATCCAAATCCACATAGGATTGACCATCGCGGTAGGGCACAGGCAATCCACCGCCGGCGCTGATTGTCGTAAGCGTACGACCAATTTGATGCGCCACCCGCTCGAGCGCACTGCATACCTGAGAAAGATGCTCCAAATCGGTTCCTGAACCAATGTGCATGTGCAAACCTGTCACTGCGACATTGTGCAAATCCGCTAGCCGAAGGCATCGGTCGACATCTTCATGCCAAATTCCATGCTTGGATTGCGGTCCCCCTGTATTGGTCTTTTGGCTATGCCCATGCCCGAAACCTGGATTGATTCGAAGCGTCACACTCGCACCGGGGACCGCACTCCCCAACTGCTCGATCATGTCTGGTGAGCCACAGTTCACGTGCAACCCCAACTCCTTGACCAAGTCGATCGCTTCACGATCGAATACATCGGCGGTGTAAACAATCCCATGAGGTTTGCTGTGAGGATCGAACCCCGCCGACAACGCTCGACGAACTTCTCCAGCACTAACCGCATCTACAACCACGCCGAGCCGACGCAACCGGTCGAGAATCGCGATGTTGGAACATGCTTTTTGTGCATAACGCACGACATCGAAAGTCTTGAGATCTTCGACTCTCCGCCGAATTACGTCCATGTCGTAGACATAGCATGGCGTACCGTACTGAGCTACTAGATCGACAATCGGCTGCCCCGCGATGTCTTGTCTCGTTGCGCTAAAGCGATTGGTAGCTACCGACATTTGCTGCTTATCTTTCCGTTCGAAAGTAGATGATGCGTTGAATTGGGAGAGTCGCACTCCGTCCCGTTGAAAAACGACCGCCCTACGACTGAATCGCTTTCCACTCGATCTCCCATGCGTTTATTCTTATGCCTTGATTCCCGTGCGTATACTCCCGAGTCGATCCCGCAATCCATGCCCATTCTGCAATGGGCGTGTTGTGCGATGGGGTTATTCTGCAACCCGTGAGCGAACTACGCTAGGAGTCCGACCATTTTTTATTCTGAGCCGATCGGTTGCGAACGGATTGCGAATACCGTTCCAGAAACTTCTTTTCGCGAGAACTGAGCGAATCCTTGCCAGAGTTGTGAATTTTCTCCAGCAAACGATCTGCTTCCGCCGCATCCTTTTCTTCTCGATCCAAATCGCGTTCCGAGTGGACCTTCAATCGAGGTCCGGTCAGTCGGCGAAGGACTTTTCGAAATGCCTCTGCGGGGGATTCTAGAAACGAAAAATTCCATTTGAGAAAGAAATAGAGTGCGGCGAACAAAATACCAAAAATGTGAACGTCGTACGCGACACCTTGACCCGGCTGCAAGAAGAAATTGCTCAGTACAAAAATTACCCCGAGCACCCAAGCCGGCATCGGGAAAACCAGAAACACGACCGTTGCCCGCGGATAGTTAAACACGAAGAGCATCGAGGTGCAAAGAACAGCCCCGGAGGCGCCGAGAACCGGGATGGAACCACCGTAAAAAAACCGGGTCAGCAACCAGCACACACCGCAAAACGTGGCGCTGCTTAAATAAATCCGCAAGAACTCATTTCGTCCATACGTTTGCTCAACGGCTCGCCCCATGAAGTACAGGCTTAGCATGTTGAAGAAGATGTGCCCGGGGCTGCTCGCATCGTGCACGAATGCGTACGTAATTGTCCGGATCCATTTCAGCGGTTCCGCCCAATCCTGAGGCCACAGCATCAACGCTTCGTTGACCTTGCCTTGGTTCCCGACCGTGGGGGACCCAAATAGTATGTTCGCGATAAATACCGCAACATTGACAATGATGAGGATCGAAACAGCAGACCGCTGGTTCCAATCTGGCCTCAGGTCGAGGCCGGATTCCTCTCGGTAGTATCCGCGATCGTAGAGTCCCATACTGGGGTATTTTAGCAGACCTTCTCGGTGTTTATCAGTGGGCTTCGTGCATCAGTGGGCTTCGAGTATTCGCTCCCAACCTGACGGATGAATTAACGCTGATCGCTGGGATTGTCGAGCTTGGGTGGACGATTACCATCCTCCGGGGGACCTTGCGAGGCAGGAGTCGCGGCCGGAGTCTCAGACGTTGGGGATTCGGGCTTGGGGGTCTCCTCAGCCGGTTTTGCCACTGGCTCGGAGAAACCGTATGCCTTTGCGAGCGGGGTGCTGAAGAAGTCCTCAGGGCTTCCCAATTCCGAGGATTTGGCTCTCCAATCCGCCAGCGTTTTCTCCACGTTGAAATCGAGGTAGTCGGCGTCATAGGCCCGTCGGAACATCATGAACTCGTAAAGTACAAATCGTTCGTCGATCTCTTCATCGATCAGCTTTTTGTAGCGATTGATCGACTTGAGAACATCCTCACCCACATCTTCCGTCATCACGACGGGATAAAATCGAAAGACTTTATCCCAACGCACCCAGGCAGCTTCGTACTTCTCGACGGCCCCCTTGATGTCGGCAACATCGATCAGTTGGTTGGCCTCGAACATCAAACGTCTCGCATCGACCATCATCTGCTGCTGCTCAGCGAGTGCCCGAACTTCCCAGTAGGCGTAGTTGACTTGATCGCGGAGAGAATTGGTGTTGCGGGCATAGTCTTCGGCGACGGACAAATCGTTAGCCAATTCTAAAGCCTCGATCTGATTCGCTCGAGGCAATTGCCCTGCGAGTTCTTGGTAGGTAGGCTCAATCATCGTCTCAACTTCCGCCGCAGCAATGCGATCTTGGGTGTTTCGCTCGTTGGCAGGCTTGTTGTACGCTTCCAACTTTGCAGCGGGAACTTTGCTCTTCTTGGATTCACGAACCGCTTCTCTGGCGCTCTGAGTCAAATCGAAGAACTTTTTCTTAAGGTCAAAAACGTTTTGCTTTGCGATATCAAGACTTCTCAGGGTCACCGCCGTGGACGACGTCCCGCCGAGTTCCCTGTTCCCGAAATCCTTCCACTCCCGGCTCGCTCGTTCCCACACGAACCTCGCCCGATCGTCGAGGACCCCTTCGTCTTCGATGGCTTCACCGTGATACATCTGCCACAAAGGGGCGTAGCTAAAGAGCAAGTGAGGCGATTTCTTGATCGGTGCACCTTCGGTGACCAACCGATAAGCCGCTTCAAACCAAAGCTTTCCAACCAGCCAGTTATCTGGCTTGCGATCCGGCCCCATGGCATCATCCGACGTCGCATTCAGGCCTTTTTCGACGAAGTACTGATGAAACTCGTTGTCGTTTCGGAAGAGATCCCGGTACTGCCTCTTTTCGTCAGCCTTCCCGAGTTTGTTTCCGACATAATGCCCCAACTCATACTGTAAAATCGGCTTGCGAGTATTGAATTTGGTCCCTTTAACCAAATAGTCGATCCCCTTCTTCACCCATTCATACCGCTGACGGAAGTCTTCGAATTCCGGCGATACGTTGTAGCTCAAGTTGTGGGCTTGATGCTGCCATACACTGATGAAGTGGGGTTGCAGCAACGCGATCTGGTTCAACGTAGCGGAGAAACGATCAAAGTATTTCTCCTCTTTGTAGTAGTCCGCCCGAATCCAGAGTATGGTCGACGCGATTCCGCGCATGCCCAATGTCGCCAAACGCATGCTCTCGCTGGTGGGATCCAGTTTGCCAAGATCCGCTTGCCCGATCCTGTATCGGCTCCGCATTTCGGTGATCTTGCCTTCCCCCTTGCTAGCGGGTCGCCCTAAGTAATAGAGCGGTAGCAACAACGCAACGATCGCGAGGATGTAAACAATTTTCCGACCCAAACTTCGATTGTTCACGCTGCCATCTCCCGTGTTTTCAGGAAGAAATAACTCACCAGACTAGTCAATATAAAGTATCCGAATGCGATGGTTAAGTGCCGCCCTAGCAACCCGCCGAACAAGTTGAATCCGTAGGCCACGAAATCCGCTGTTCCGAGTTGGTCAAAGTTTGGAACCGCATTCTTCAGTTGGACCACAGCCCTCAACAACTGCTCGTCAATCTTCGTGATCGCTGTTTGCAACGCTTCATTCCCCAGATCGAGTTCAATTTGGGAACCGGTTTGCAGCGGAATTCGGATCAATGACTCCAGCGGTCCACCACCCTTGGTGTTGGTGCTCTGAATCTGATCGATGAAGAACCCGAAGAATCCTAAAACGATCGCAGAGATCGTAGCGATGATTGCGACCGGTCCCGACAAGAACGTTGAAAACATGACCCCGAAACAGATGACGATGAACATCTGCAACCAAATGCTAATGTAACCCTTTACAAAGTTCCACCAGAACTGCAGATCATTCGGCCGTAGATAAACGTCCGCCGCTGCCATTCCTAGGTACTGCCCACGGTCTTGGCATCGAATGACAACCTCAAAGCTTCCGTTGGGAGCTATGTCCTTGAAGAAATCCAGTTCCGCAGGCTGCCCATCCTTGAATCCCTTCACCTTCGTCTTGATCGTTCGGCGGTCGACCTGAAACTCCTTGACCTTGAAGGCTTCGCGTTCCGTTTCGGCGTTGCCATCGATGCTTCGAAAGTAAATTATGCCACCCACCGGGGTAACAATATCCCCTTTGTAGGTCCTAAACGCCGAGATCGTCATGTCATAACTGATGACGTCCTTGAACAACGAGGGGGAGACCCCCTCGAACCGCCAAACAGCGCTCGAGAGTGTATCGCCTTCGATGTACTTCTGGTACTCCGACATGTAACCGACGTTGTAGCCGGTGTTGTTTTCCCCGTCGCGTCCAGTGAACGCCAACGATTTTGCATAGACAGGAACCCTCGCCGTCAAATCGTCGATCGGTTCCTTGACGATAATCTTATCCCCCACCTTCTCGACGATGTGGCGGTGCCCTTTTACCTCATTCGTCGTTCCGCGTCCCGATTCATTGAGCGTGTAGGTGTGTTTGTGCCGACTGACGTACGAGGTCTCGCCAATGGTCCCTTCTGCAGAGGTCGTCACGGTCTCATGCGTGTGTTTCAACCCCCGCACGACGAACACATAACTCAATAGTCCCATAGCTACCAAAACCAAAGTTCCGATAGCGGTGAATCCGAGCACACGCCCGAGAAACAACTCCAGCGGGCGAACAGGTTTGGTAACAATCGTGTAAATCGTGCGGCTCTTGATATCCGCTGGAATGCTGAAGCAACTCACGAACAACCCTAGGACGATGACCATGTAATTGGTCATCGTCAATACGAAAGAAATGTAGAGCCGTGCAGGATAGTCCGCGTTTTCATCGAGGTACCAACCAGCAAACATCATTCCGACGATAAAGATACCGACAACCACCAAGACCTTTTTCCGAATCGACTCTTTGATGGCGAGCTTCGCCATTGCAAAGATTCGCCGAAAGGACATCTTTGGAATGTCGACGGCGAACAACTGGCCGATGATGCGAGCGACGTGAAGGAACCCTTCACTCGGCCCATGCTTGATCACGGCTACGATGTAACCGATAACAAACCCAAGGATGGCGAGGACCAAGGCCAAAAAGAATCCATCGCGGAGGCCGTTCTTTTGAAACAACCACTCGCTGTAGGTCCAGAACTGTTCAGGTGAAAGTCGCATAATCGATTTGCTTCAACAGCACCGAGATCACGGAATCAAAATTCGAAAAGAGGTCAAACGCCGGAAAGTTCCGACGCTTTTCGTTGGCTTAACGGCTAGGAATTGCTACCGCGACGACCGGGTCGCTGCTCGCTTTCGCGAACGATGTCCAAGAACAACTCTTCCATTGTCGTCGTCGGGTTATCCATCCGCTTGAGCGCACCCCCCGATCGTTCGATGATTGCTTGGATCTCCTTCTTGGCCTCTTCCGAGAGCCCTGATGCATGTATCTCGGTCACATCCTGCACCTTGAGCAAACTATCGACCCGCCCTAACTCCTTGAGTTCTCCTTGGTGAAGAATCGCAACCCGATCACAAACATCCTGAACATCCGCCAACTGGTGCGAGCACAGCAGGATCGTCTTGCCTTCTTCCCTCAAGCGGAGAATCAAATCCTTCATTTCGCGAGTACCGATTGGATCCAAACCGGTTGTCGGTTCATCGAGAACCAAAAACTCCGGCTCATTGATGAGGGCTTGTGCCAGACCGATCCGGCGGGTCATCCCCTTGGAGTACTCTCGCAATTGCCGACGTCGAGCACGTTGCAGACCGACCATTTGAATGAGTTTCTCGGTCCGCTCCCTTCGGACTTCGGCCGACATATCGAAAAGGCGACCGTAGAAATCGAGCGTCTCCTCGGCATTCAAGAACTTGTACAGGTAAGACTCTTCCGGAAGGTAACCGATTCGCTCGTTTTTGGACACGTCGGTGGCTTCTTTGCCGAAAACGAACACTCGCCCCGCCGTCGGGAACAAAAGCCCCAGCATCAGCTTGATCGTCGTCGACTTCCCAGAACCGTTCGGCCCCAAAAGCCCGAAGATCTCCCCCTTCCGGACTTCTAAATCCAACGACTTGAGAGCGTTTACCTTCTTGCGCCCCCAGAAATCGCGGTAGATCTTTCCTAGGTTGCGGGTCTCCACGATGACGTTCGTGGGGTCGTTGACGGAGTTGGGTGCCGCCGGATTTTGGGCCAGAGTCGTCGCCATTGGAATCGCGTAAGTAATAAGGGAGAAGTGGACAGACGGAATCGAAGGGGGCCGCCGCTCGCGTTTTCGGGACGGGGGCGAAAAACAAAAGCGGGAAGTATCGAGCGCCGAGTTCGCGCACTTTCCGTTTACGCTTTCCTAGCGCAGGTGGTTCATCGAGACACGGGAAAGGTCCCAAAGAACAGGAAAAACGATACCGGGACGTCTTTGCGGAGAGAAATAGAAGCTTTACAAAGGCCCAAATTCCCCGTTCCGGCAGTCCCCATTTTCGCGAGGCTCCCTATAATTTGGGGCAAACCGGGTGTCCGCAACGTTTGCGTTGTTTCTCGACACGCATTGCCACGGTCACATCTTGCCACGGTCGCATCGCGGCGTTGTTCGAACCGAATTTGATCGAAAAGAGTTTGATGGAACGATCCGACCCGAAGTACGCTGCGGCTGCAAGATTTCTGCTGGATCGCATCAACTACGAAAAGACAGTCGACCGGCCTTACGACCAGCAAACCTTTCGACTTGGCAGAATGGTTTTCCTGCTTCAGTGCCTCGAAAACCCACACCTCAGCGCACCCGTGATCCACATCGCGGGAACCAAGGGCAAAGGCTCGGTGGCTTGGTTGCTGGCGGAAGGACTTCGACGCTCCGGGTTGTCTACCGGGCTCTACACATCCCCCCACCTGGAGTTCCTCGAGGAGAGGTTCGTAATTCATGGTCAACCAGTTTCACCCGAGAGTTGGGTGAACATGTTGCCACGCCTCCAGCGAGCAACCGAGCGCTGCGAAAAGTCCGAGCATGGCACTCCAACCTTCTTTGAACTCACCACGGCCCTCGCTTGGATCCTATTTCAACACGCCAACACCGACGTCAACGTGATCGAGGTCGGCTTAGGAGGCCGCTTGGACAGCACCAATGTATGTACCCCCGCCCTGTCGATGATCACCAGCATCAGCTTTGATCACCAGCAGCAACTAGGAGATACCTTGGCAAAGATCGCCACGGAAAAGGCGGGGATTATCAAGGATAAGGTTCCTGTGATTCACGGCGTCCGCGATGAGGAGGCTCGCGATGTCATCCGGCGTGTGTCGAAAAGCCATGGCTCGGATTTATGGGAGATCGGCGTCGACTTCGACGTCAAAATCACTCCGAATCCACCTCCTCGCAAAAGCCAACTTGAGTTCCTTCGACTCTCGAGCCGGGTACTCTCGCCCTCGATGACAAACTACCAACTAGGCATGCTCGGCCGTCATCAAGGAGACAACGCTGCATTGGTTATCGCGGCATGGCAAAGGCTGACCGCAGATGGTTGGGCTCTTTCTCCCAACGCGGTCCAACAATCCCTCTCCGAAACGCAAGTTCCGGCCCGCGTGGAAATTGTTCAGACATCACCGACAATCATCATCGATAGCGCTCACAACGAAGCCTCCATCGACGCTCTCTTGGATACATTGCATTCGTACTTTGATGTCGACCGTCGCACGATCATCTTTGCGTGCTCGAAAGACAAAAAGTACCGAGAGATGCTTCAAAAGATCCTGCCCAAATGCGACCGATTGATTTTGACCCAGTACCACTCCAATCCTCGCTTTGTCCCCGTCGAACGACTCGCGGCATTGGCATCGGAATTGAAATCGAATGAATTTAGTTCCAACGTGTCCGGTTCGCCCCCCAACAGCGAAACCGAACTCTTTTCAGCACCAAACATCGACGAAGCGATTCGTTTTGCAACGCGAAACACCGGCAAAAACGAAATGATTTGTATCACCGGTTCTTTTTTCATCGCATCCGAAGCCAAACTCCGGTTACTCAAGTCCTAGGTCGAACGTTAGCCTCAGACTATCCGCCCTAGACGGTTTTCTGCGATCTCCTAGCATGCTCGAGCATCGTACCGCACTCTAGCATGGATGCCATGGAACCGAGAAAACGCTCGGCCAGTTCCATTTTCTCAGACCCACGGAGTGACATGCCTGGGAAAAAAGCGAGCGACGAAACGTCATCGCAACCTAGGAAATCGAGAGGGTGTAGTAGATACGATGGCTCAACTCGATTCAGTTTGCACCACAACATCGACGTGCGGAAATAGCTGGCCGCCATGAACCTTGAAAAGCTCGCCAAATACATCACGTAACTGAGATGGATCGGCACCTTGAACCAGGGAAGTGTCGTCACAGGAATTTCTTGAAGCGGCCCAAATCGTTTCCAGCGGAATGGACGGATGGAGCCAAATCCTGCTGACCAATGACCGAACAGCACCTTGCGCTGATCTCGCTCGGTTCGACTAAGGCGGCTGTGCATGAAGTAATAAGCTCTCGCAAGTGGCCCGAGAAACGTTGGGAACGTGGACGCATCGTAGATGTAACCGCGTTCTTGCAATGCTTGAAGCACATCCTCGGAGTAACTGAATCCAGGACCGCGAAACCCTTTCGGCTTGACACCTGTTGCCGTTTGGATCGCGTCCTCCGCGCGTTCCAACTCTTCATCGATTTGGGCACGCGTATAAAGATGTAGCCATGGTTCATGATGGAAGGAATGATTTCCGATCTCATGCCCAGCATCCGAAATCGATCGCAATGCATCCTGATTCTCAGGTCGCTCGCAATCTGCGCCGACGATAAAGAATGTGATTTTTAAATCGAGTCGCTTGAGCAACTCCAGGACTCTCGGCACCACAACAGGAAAGTAAGTCGGATACAACTCCCAGCCGGGATCGCCGTGCGTCTTCATATAAGACCATTGATTATCGAGATCCAGCGATAGGCTTGCAAACATAAGACGTATTCTTATTCCAACTCGTTATTCCAACTCACGAATCGTTTGTCCTAAACGCTGGTAGCGACTCTGGCAAACATCGCACACATGCGTCTGCTCCGATTCGATGGAATCCGAAAATCGCACAAAAGGAGTCCCGCAGCGGCACACCGCGCCAATACTCTTTGCCGGTGCACCTAGAGCCAAATGAAAATCTGGGATGTCCGACGTAACGATCGCCCCCATTCCGATCATGGCCCATCTTCCGATGGTAAGGTTACTACCGACGATGGATCCCGCTCCTAGGGTCGCTCCGCAGCGCACCAGTGTCCGTTCGGTCGATTCGTCAGGATCGCTCGACCGGAGGGCGGTTAAGTCCGAGGTTGCCGCGCGGGGAAAACGGTCATTGGTAAAAATAGTGCCAGCAGCAATCATCACTCCATCCTCGATGGTGACACCATTGCAGATATACACATTCGAGTTGATCTTGCAGCGATTTCCTATCTTCACATCGTAAGCGATATACGTCTTTCCTCCCACGATGCATTGGTCACCCAAGACGGAGCCATGGCGTATATGAACGTGATCCCAAACGGAAGTTCCCTCTCCTAATAAGACGCCTTCTTCAACCAGTGCAGTAGCATGGACCCGATTTGTCATGAAACCACCCGTAGAGTTCGCGACGGGTAAGCATTCACTTGAACCCAATGATGATGCTTCATCGACTCATAGGCTCCATGAATAGCCTCTACCGACGCCAAGGCATCCTCGGATGTGATCAGTAAAGGCTCCTCACTGCGAATAGCGAGACAGAAATTTTCCAACTGAGATTTGAAGGCTTGCAATTTGTCATACCCTGCTCCGATCATCGTCCAGTTGCTATCCACATCCCGCTTGTATTTCGATTCCTTCCAGCCGATGAGAATCGTACCGCAGGTGCCATAGATACTTACCCACCAAGGTGACTGTTTGTTGATGCTCCACGACAGATCCATTGCGGCCAATGCACCTTTATCCGTTTTCGCATGAATGCGGACCGTGTCTTCAACCGGTATGCGTTGGTGCCGGATCCCCTCAATCGCCTGAATGGACACCAATGGCCCGAGCAAATAACGCAGGATATCGACCGAGTGTGTTCCATTGTCAATCAATACCCCTCCGCCGCTAATCTCAGGATTGCTATTCCATCGCCGAGTCATATCGACATGTCCGGCGAAAGTATTTTCGAAGAGAAGAACATCTCCAATCAATCCCGATGTAATCAATTGCTTCGCAAAAATCATGTCGGCGACGTACCGGAATTTGGAAGCCATCGCCAAAATGGTCTTCGATGCGTTCGCCGTCTCAAACATGGATACCGCTGATTTCAAGTCGATCGCGATGGGTTTTTCACACAAAACATGAATACCATTCTTAGCTAGTTGCTCGCAAATGGCCGGATGGGTAGATGGTGGAGTGCATACCAACGCTGCATCGCAATGGCATGTCTGCAGCATAGAATCGATCGAACCAAAAGCGCTGCAACCGTATGCGTCGGAAACGGCTCGACAAGCGTCCGGTCTGGTATCCACGACGGCAACTAGTTCCGCCATGTCGCTTTTCGAAATGGCTTGTAAGTGCGTCTGCGCGATCCCCCCAGCACCGATCAGCGCCAATCGCAATGGTTGTTTGGAACTCGAACTCATGATATGGGTAGCTTTTCAAAAAATATCACATGTGGGACGTTGTTACACGAAACACCTAGGCACCCAATTACAACAACGCACGCACACTGTCGCGGATCGTTTTCCCGATGTAGTCAATGTGTCGAGCCTCGTAGCGTTCCGACCATGGAAGCACCAGAACTCGAGCGAGAGCTTCGAACGTTCCAGGGAAGAGTTCAGGGGAGTAATCCAACGCTTCGGGTGCAGCCAAATTGAACGGGAAGCCGCTTGACCCCAACGTGCATTGATCTCGAAACACTTGGCATTGAAAAGCGGGTTTTTGGATATATCTCGGCGCACAGAAAACCCCTTGTTCTCGAAGCATTTTCCCCAATGCAACCGTCCCGCCTGGGATCACAGCGGGATCCACGTCCAAGCAGTACTTCCAATAGGTATGTCGGTTTCCAGATCGGATCGTTGGGGTTGCAACGCCAGGAACGGATTGGATCTGTTGGGTCAGCTCTTCCGCTGTCGCGACCCGCTGACGTACGCTGAAGTCAAGCTTGTCAAGCTGCGCGAGCGCCACGGCTCCCGTGAGCTCGTTCATTCGATAGTTTGGAGCCAGAAAATAATGGTCTGGATTGGGATCGCCATACCCCCATGCCTTGTTGATGAACAAAAACATTCGGCGAGCAAAATCATCCCGATCGGAGACGACAATTCCTCCCTCGCCCGTCGTGATATGCTTCCCTTGTTGAAGCGAAAAACATCCGATATCTCCCAGCGAACCAACCATGCGTCCCTGATATTCCGCAAGGAAAGCCTGAGCGCAGTCCTCGATGACAGGCAACGAATAACGACGTGCCAACTCAAGGATCGCATCCATGTCGCATGGGTTCCCAAACAGGTGGGTAACCATGACCGCCCGAGTTCGTTTCGAAATACAACGCTCAATCGATTCGGCGGTTACGTTGTAGGTTCTCGGATCCACATCCGCAAAACGGGGGACGGCCCCCTGAAACAGGATTGCGGAAAGCGCTCCCATGTCAGTGATGGATGTCGTGATGATCTCTTCCCCGGGCTCGGGATTAACCGCAGCAACCGCAGTGTGCAATGCGGCAGAGCCCGACGAACAAGCATGAGCATGCTCCAGATGCATGATTTTTGCGAATTGGATTTCGAACTGCTTGGTAAATTCACCCTTGGTGCTGGTCAGAGTACCACTCTTTAACGCAGCCGTAACGGCTGCGATTTCTTCGGTTCCAAAAGTCCTACCGCTCGCATCTTGATCCGATGGAAGAGGCAGAATGGATAGGTCGTTGGTCGTTGCTATGCTCATGGATGTAAATTCTTTAAACAGGCCTACTGCGGTCGGTTGAATGCGCGTTTCTCTTTTTGCCGTCTTGCTTTTTTGGCGGGCTTATCGTTCAGGTTAGGATTCGACGTGGTGTTCTCTGGGGATGCCTTTCGATTTGTTAGCCGCATTTGTTAGTCGCATCGAAAAATCGCTCCCATGCAATCCGTTGGATCAACTGCAGATGCGCCCAAATCACGGGTACTGTTCTCATTTTCGAAAATCCAGTTTTCCGCGTCGTCAACGTTGCTGGTGCCTCACGGATCGATCCACCCTGTTTCTTTATCCACCAAAACATTTCAGCGATCCCTACAAACCCTTGATTCTTCAGTTGCAGGCCGTCGAAATCGCGACGTCGATAGATCCGAAAGCAACTAGTAAACGTGTGGATCGAACTCCCAGTCACCGTCCGATAGACACGCGATGCACTCTTGGAAAGAGCCAGCCGCCATGCCGGTACCCCTTCGACGCGGCCCTCGGGGTGATACGGAGAAGCCGTCACCATCGACGTCTCGCTATCCATGCATTCCCAAAGCTGAAGCAATTGGATGGGTGCATAAGTGCAGTCCGCATCCATCGAAGCGACATACTCTTGCCGAGATGCCTTGATCCCTGTCAAAATTGCCGCGGCCACCCCACAATTGCGGTCGTGGAGAATAACCGTCACCCACGGCAACGATTCGAATACCCTGGGTAATTCGTCCGCCGTACGGTCGTTGCTCCCGTCGTCCACCAAAATCACGTCGAGATCGAAGTGGCCGGAGCATCGCCTCCGCAGATCCTCGAGTTGCGTCCGCAACGTTTCGATTCCCTCGATTTCGTTGAAGCAAGGGACGACCAAGGACAATCCGGACATCGAACGAGGGGGTTCGGTCACGGCATCCTGAGTGCATTGGGAGTGAAATTGGAGGGCCTGCAAAGAGCGCATCTATCGAGGATAATTACCAGCTCAGAACATGTAAATCTTTTAACGTACCGGCCTCCGGCAAGTGTTATTCCCCTCCAAAAAGACTCCGCATGTACTGATTTTTCTGGTTTTTCCGAATAATGATGGGAGCCTATCCCCCGATTGGCGTCAAAATGAAGGGCCCCAGCCAGATACTCCTCGCTCCCTTGGATAAGGCATAAATCCGATGAGACTAACCTTGAGAACGCTCCTGGCGTATCGAGACGGGGTTCTCGATGCCGTTCACGTTTCGGAGCTGAAAAAGAAATTCGAAGAAAGCGCGACCGCGCAATCCATTTCACAAAGGATCGAATCGGCGATTCGAAATCGCAAGCTGCTTGCTCTCCCGATCGACGCCAAAGGGTTCGGCGTGGACCCGAATGATGTTGCAACATTTCTCGATGGCACGATGCCTTTGGATAGGCTTCCCGACATGGAGCGACAATGCCTTGAAAGCAACTCCCTCCTGGCTGAGGTTGCCGCGTCGCATCAGATTCTGAGTCGGGCGATAAGGGCAAATGCACACGTCAGCAAGGAACTGCTTGACCGTTTGTTTCAAGCAGGAAATACAACCTCGTCGTCGTCTCTCGATCACGGCCACCCCGGATCCCAATCTGGCCCCGAATCGGAAGCCTCGCGAATGGAATCCGCTCGAACCGCAGAGCCAATCACGGAAGCACCCAATAGTCGAGTCTCGACCCCGCATCGAGTCGACTCAAACCACGCAACTCCAAATGCTCCTTATTTGCACCGACTCAAGGTCCAGAGCGACCATGTAGCAGACGAAACACTTGGGGCTCCGGCGAGTATTTCTGATTCTAGTGCCGAGTTTGGGCGCCCCGCTGATCACGCGCTTTCCGGTTCCCTGAGAAGGAACTCCGGAGTCATCGAAGACTTTGTCGACACAGGCATCGAGCTTGATGATCGCTTGGGTTCGCAAATCCCTGAGTACTTACTGGGCGGTGATAAAAAACGGTTCTCCGATATGCTGACGTTTGCTATCCTGCTCACGCTATTCCTCTTTTCTGTTTGGATGGCGATGGGGCCAATCGATCGGATTCAACGACTGCTAGTCGCAGAAAAACAAACGTCTCCTCCACAAAACCTCGAGCCTATCCAATCATCCGCTCCAGGAACAACTTTGGACTCTCCCCAATCCGCAGAACTGGAATTGGATGCCGCAAATAAAGTAGAGCCGACGACAACCCTCGAACACAGCCCCGAAACGGGATCGGATTCAGCGAACGAATCGGCAGAGGGTAGCTCCAATCGGTTGCCTGTGGACCGCGATCAGCCAGCGGATCATCTCCCCAACGATGAGGGCGTCAGCCCATCGCGTACGAGCGACTCAAATGGGAGCAGTCCTGCGAGGACTGCGGAAACCGTGGGCCCTGCGGGTAGCGTTGCCAATACGACTTGGACTTGGCCCGCCGCATCGACCCCAGACGATGTTCGAATCCTTTTTGTGAAGGGTAAAAACCAGCCAGATTGGTCGATGAAAGCCAACGCCGACAAAATCGTTATCCCATCGAGCGACCAGATCGCAATCGTTTCTCCATCGCATTGCGAGTTGACGACGAACTCCACGGACCAAGGATCGGATTTCCGATGGATCGTTTCCGGGGATACCAACTTGGAATGCGTCGAAACTTCCGAGCAATCACCTCGATTTCGTTTAGCGACTCGATTCGCGAAAATCCTTCCGTCGGAAAAGAGCCGATCGCTAGAACTCGACTTCGATTCCGGCATTTTGGTCCTCCATTTTTTATCGAGCCAGAGCGAAGCGTGCATTCAAACTCGCAGCCAACTTCCCCACACCGCCAGCGCAGTACCAGACGCACTCATCGGCCTCGGCGAAGCACGAATCGCTGCAGTGGGTGGAGAATTGGGGCTGGAATGGAAGCCAAGAAACCTGTTGCACCCCTCTTCGAGTGATCCAACACACAACGCAAAAGTAAATGTCGTGTTCGGGAATGTCGTATTGAGCCCGTTCGACGAAGCCGTGATCGCATTGCCCAAGGAAGGTGAAGCCACCTTTTTTGCCCTCCAGACCCAGCGTTCCGAATTCCCTTGGTGGTGGGAGGAGGAACTGGATTTTAGGAATCATGCGGGTCTAACACCGATGCAGCTAGCAATGCTGGCCTCGCCAAGCGATTGGCTGAATACCCTAGCCCGCTTTGCACAGAGCGAAAACACCGAGTCTGCTCTGGAAGGATTGCGTGCGCAGATTCAACTCGGAAAGTACGACCTTCTGTTCGGTCCCGACGGAATCTTTCGACGCTCAGAACTGCAGTCGGAATTGGGTAACCTCCTCGATCTTCTACGGACGCAATTGAGATGCGCGGAGGATGTAGCAGAGTTTCAAAAGCAGTTGAAAGCTCAAGTTGGTGAACGGGATGTTGCAGTCATGGAGCTTTTGATCCCAAAAACAAAACGTGAACTCGAATCGGGTTCCGATAAACAACTCGTCGACTACTTGTCGGATTCCATGATCGACATTCGAGCATTAGCTATCATGCAACTGGAAATGATCACGGGCGTTACTCATGGCTACCAAGCCTCTAATCCTTCGGCGGAGTCGTTGCAGGCATGGAAACGAAGTTTGGCGAAAAAACAAATTCGTTTGCGGGAACTGAGCGTTCCCGAGCAGCCCGAAATCAACCAATGACCGCTGCGGCTCAAGACTTTGCTCATTTGCAGGCGCGCGTGAGCTTTCGATCGCTCTATTTTGAGGCGAGCGTCCTCTCATGCCTCACTCGATCACGAAGCGTTTCTTAACGGAAATGCTCGAGCGTTCCGCGAGTCGATGTACGATTTCGATTCTGTGTTTTCTGTGGGGATAGACAAGTTCACCGATTTGATTATCGTCTTTCCGAATGTTGATGCGGCCTTCATCGCTCCGGAACTAAAGGATTCAAAGGAATATGTCGGAATCGACCAAACTCTTGGCTGGCCAAACAGCTCTCGTGTCGGGTGGTGGACGTGGTATTGGAGCCGCTGTCGCCATTGCACTCGCGGAGGCTGGTGCCAACGTAGCCATCAACGATCTTCGAGAGCCGAACGAGACCCTGGCGGCGTGTCGGTCTGCCGGTGTGAATGCGATTGGATTGGTCGGTGACGTTTCTGATCAAGCTACCGTCGAATCCATGGTGAGGGCTTGCGAGGAGCAACTCGGACCGATTTCGATCTTGGTCTCCAACGCAGCGTACAGTGACCGTGAATTGTTTTACGCGGCAAACATGGATGGTTTCCGCAAAACGATCGATGTTTGCATGTGGGGCCCATTTTATTTGGCGAGGGCTGTCGCAAATCAGATGATACCTCGCGGTACAGGTGGCAACATGGTCTTCGTTAGTTCCCCACACGCCTACAAAGCTATCCCTGGCGCGATGGCTTACAACATGGGCAAAGCTGCACTGGACCAGATGGCGAGAACGGCAGCCGTAGAGCTCTCAGAACATCGCATTAGGGTCAATATCGTTCACCCGGGTTGGACCGACACTCCCGGCGAGCGCAAGTTCTTTTTCGAAGATGAGCTAAAACAACATGGTGAAAACTTGCCCTGGGGCAGGCTTGCTAAACCGGAAGACATCGCGCACGGCATCGTCTTTTTGTGCGACCCGAGAAGCGACTACATCACGGGAGCGACTCTTTCCATCGACGGCGGGATCGTACTTCCCTATCAAGAGATGTTCCGAATTCGTAATCGGCCCAAGTAATCAGGCCCAGAAAATCAGGCCCAGCACTCGGCAAGCGATCCGTCCTCCGCGAGCCTTCCGTTTCCAACTGACTTTACGCTTCGCGTTCTTGGCCTAGCTGTTCGCGTTTTTGGCCTAGCTGTTACTGTCGTCGATCGTTGTGGGTAGTTTGCGATCGAGCAAGGCCGCTCCATTGCGATAGAGCATTTTCCAAATCGATTCGTAGCCATCGGAGAAACGAATCGTGCACACGCTTCCTATTTGAGGCAACCGATCTCGTGGATTGCTCAATTCGACATGCGCCGCTAATCGCGGTTGATCGGTTTTCAGTTCTTCGGAGCCATCTGGCTTTCGATCGACGGATACCACGAGCGGACCTCCGTAGATTGCGGCCAACGATGGATAATCGACATATTGCTCTGCGTGGGGCATCGAGCGGAGCAGTTGCCCGAGGATCGAACCGTCCGATGAACGGTAAACCATAACCGATTTCCCCAGATTTCTTGAAACCCGATCCCATTCCGATTGAGGGATAGATGCTCGGACCTCCAACTGGCTCGGATTCGCAATCAATCCCAACATAGCTCCTTCTTGCAGGAAACTTCCTGTCCAATGCTTGGAGTCTCGGGCGATAAGAACCCCATCCCGCTGCGCTCGCACTTGAAGCGACTCCACTTTCTTCTCCAGGCTTTGGAGCTTCACCCGAAGTGACTCAAGCAACGATTCCTCATTTTGCAGTTCGGTCAATTTTTGCTGAGTGCGTAGGCTGTTGCATCGTTCGCTGCAGAGTAAGAACTCAGTCCTAGCCCGTTCGCACTCCAACTCCACATCAGGATTCGAAAGCTCCAAGATACAAGTACCAGCGGTTACATAATGGCCATCGTATGCATGGACACTTCGAATGAAACCTGACACATCGGTCCTCAGTTCCTGTGGCTCAACGAAGTCCACCACACCGGGCCACACTACCTGAAGAGGACTTGGAGCAAACCCGAGCAGTGCAACGCCCAAGCCTACGAGGGATGCCCGTAATGTTTTCTTTGGGCAGATCGATGCGAAAAGCGAAGCGGCCTGTGGAGATTGACTGGTTTTTCGTTTCGCGAGAAATGGAAAGACGAACCAAATCCCGACGAAAAATGAAACGATGGCTAATCCAACACCATCCCATGCAATGAAGACACCTCATCCCATAGTGATGATGACAACCATCCTGGATATCCACGAAGCGATCCCATAAAGGATAACCATCGGCGTACCGTAACTAACTTCGCTATCCTTGGTAATTAGCGAGCGAACGAAGCCTCTCATGGCCCGATTTGCATCCTGCCACAAATTCGGTCGCCCCAGCCAATCGATCATTATATAGTAACCGTCGTAACGCATGAGTGGGTTCGCGTTGAAGGCGAACGTCGTCACGGTTCCCAGCGAAGCAATCGAAGCGCAAAGATATCGTAGATTGTTGTTCTCGGTGGAACAGGCGACGATGGCACAGATGGCTGCTAGGGTCAATTCAAAAATCATCCCGGCGCTGCTAACCAACATCCGGTACCATTTGTTTTCAAGCGTCCATAATCGGGACACGTCGACATAAGGAGATGGTGCGAAAAAAATAAATCCGACGCCTGCGCCGGATGTCCTAACATGAACCCGCTCACACGCGATCGCATGCCCCGCTTCGTGTACCGCTTTCAAGATTAGCCAAGCGATCAACCACCACCACTGGCTGCCGGGAATGAACAATTCACTGGTAACGGAATTGAGTTCCTGCCAATTGCTAAATGCGTAGACGGCCCCTGTCACCCAGATCGAGATCGCACAGATCAGACTCGGCCATGAAACAAGGAATTTCCATGGCTGGCAAAAGTAATGGATCCACTTACCCGACAATAGCGGGAACCGGACGAAACTCGGGTCAAACGGTCGAACAGGAGCTTTGGGCTTCGGTGCCAGCGGGCTTGATTTGGTGTCTTGAAGGGCAGATTCCGTGAACTCCGGTGCGGTTGCGGGTTCGAGAAGTCCCGATTGCATAAGCCATGACACCAACTTCTGCAGCTTGCCAGGATCGACGCCCTCGCTTTCGCCATAAGCTTGCAGGATTTCGATTGCGTCGTTGAGCAGCATCGGCTTTACGAACAACGAGCAAAGGGTGTATTCCATTTTCCCAAGCCGAACAATCCTTCCAGACAACTTGTCATCAACGATGTATTTCAAGTCGTTGCCGGATCGGACGGGGGCGATATGGAGGTCAGAGCGAAGCCGAAATGCAATTGGATTCATGATGTCACTTCTTGTGTTACCAGACCCACTGCTGTGATAGCCACTGAACGGGTCGATGGAAAAGTAACCATCCCAACGTTCGCCATCCCGCTCCGATGCGAGCGGAGGCTTTCATCCCGGGGCGCAGCCCTGATTCCGAGTCTCGAATTAGTACATCCGCCACGAAAACCGCCTCGTTCTCGATGACTGTGGCCCTTGGATCGATACGGAGAATTTTGCCGTGGAATGCTCGGAATCCCGTCGCATCAGAGCGAACTGTAACCGTATCGCTAACAGAGATTTGCTCCAAGTCGTATGCTGTCAGTCGCACCTCAGCGGTCATCAATCCGAGCTCGGCGACTTCGAAAAGGTTTTGACCTAAATTGACCGGCATCCCAATGCTCTTTTGAAGATCACCGTAGATGACGACACCAGTGACCGGAGTTCGTATTTCGAGACGGTTTAACTGGTTTTGTATGCTGTCGATCTTCAATTGAGCTTGTTCGCACTCGAGCATCGCAAGTGAATAATTGCTGGACGCTTTATTCGCAAGGGCCGCATTCGCCTTTTGCTTCGCCGATTCGAATTCCGCCTTTGCGGTCGCCAGATCACGTTGCATTTGATCGTCGTCGATCGTCGCTAAAAGCTCCCCTTTATTTACGAAATCTCCAGGACGCACTGCGCATGTCGCAATTCGGCCCTGTATCGGGCTAGCAACAAACTGTTTCGCCTCAGGTTCAATGACACACTCTCGCTTTGGAAAATACGGAATCGGGAGTGTCATCAGCAGGATCATCAATGCCACGGGGATAGCACACCAGCGAGGATTCGATACCATCCAATCCACGATCCCAATCCATCTCGAAAACTTTCGGTTTCGACGAATGGCATACCACGCATCAACTTGCGTCGCGACATGCTCAAAACTGTTTTCGCAAAGCTTCGCGAATCGTTCACGAGCAGTTGATGATTCCACACTGCAAATCATCAAACAACTGCCCCTGGATTCTTGGAGCGGAAAGGTTTTGACCGCGACCGCACGATCACCGAGTTTTTGCGTCCATTGACTCAAAAGCAAACTGGGCTGAAACACAAGCTTTTGGAAGGCTTCAACGTCATTGATCCAATCAGGTTCCACGATCGCGTAGTGCCCGGACTTGCTCCAAAGTGACTCACGTGCGACCGTGGTCAGATCCGACAAGTAGATTCGGAATTCGCTAGATCGCCAACCGCATTGGCCACTCTCCACGACATTTCCGGAAGGTGATAGAACCAGGATCGCAGTTCGCTCCGTGGTGAACCTCGCAACCGACTCGGCAACTTGCTGCAAGCAGAGCGGGGAAAACAGATTTACACTATTGCTCTGCGGAAAGGCCGGCGTGTCGGAATCGCCCGTCGAAGGATCCGGAGTGGACTTGAACTCAACATGGCTAGAGCGACGAGCACTCGGACCTGCCGTTTGGGTTCCTTCAGCAGTCAAACCTGACAGGAGCGACGCTATCTTGTCAATCAAACCTTCGTTTGCTGGAGCAACGGAAGGTTTGCAAATCCGCCTGATATCCTCAGCCAGATCAAACGCCCCCCCCTCGCCCACCGAATTTACTTCGGCGGTTCGATCGAGATCGTCTCCGTTGGTCGTTGGTGTCGTTGAGCCAGAGCTCATGGTTATCCAAAGTCAGAGGGTTAGGGACGGATTAAATCGCAGGCAGACGATCGAATATCGTCGTTCGAATTATCGATGAGAATCGTCATTTGAGTGATATTTTCGGTCGCGATAGGTGCAATGAACTCGATCTCTGCACTCACCACAACCCCATTGAGCAATCGAACATTGGCCGTTTTCCGCTCGCGGAATTTCTGTGCCATTTCATCGCTCAACAAAAATCGGGCTCGCAGCTTCGACGTGTCCATCATCCGAACGATCGCGGGTTGCGTGGCGGCAACGTATTCGCCGACATCGTGCAGAACCTCAACGATGATGCCATCGTGGGGGGCTGAAACAGTACGGTCGTCAAGCGCATTCATCGCTTTGACCAATCTCGCATAAGCGATTTCTTTTGCTTCTTGTTGCGCGATCCATTTCGAATGGGAAATGTTCATTTCCAATTCTTCGCGTTTCAATTCCAATGGACTGACGCGAGTTCGCTTGGAAAGATCTTGGATAGCGACGAATTTTCGACGATTGAACTCGTATTCATGGTGTGCGGTATCGATTGTGCCTTGAGACTGCCACTCGATCTCCGCCTCTTCGACTTGAATGCGTTGCAGATTATCTTGCAACTGGGCTATCTTTTGCCCTCGCTTCACTTTGTCTCCAGGCTTGACCGCGATCTCTTTGATAACTCCAATTTCTGCCGTTGCAACTTCGGTATTGAGATGAGCCTCGAGGACCCCCCGAAGGGCGTCCTCTTTGACGTCGGTAGCCCGTCTAGGGAGTGCGGATTGAGCAAACGTTTGTTCCGCTGCAAATACCACGCACAGAACGGAGATAATTCCGAGGATGGTTCGTTTGGAATGCATGATTCTTGGCTGCAGAAAAATCTGTTAACCGGAACGCAGCGTAGTAGCCCGTTGCTACCATCGTCGATCGCGCTCGCAGGACTTGCCCATCATCGGGCCCAGGGATCCTTAGTCCAAACATGGCTCATAGACCTGGCGCATCGTACCCAAACGGAAAACTTTCTCTGAATAGCAAGGCCGTTTATGACGATGGTTCCGATTAGCAACACCGGGCGCGAGCAGATGGCATCCAGAAAGGGCGAAAGAGCTAAAGTTGGCTCGCCCGCAATCGACCGTTGGTACGTCGGATAGTGCGTCGGAGCCCGATAGGGTTTTTGGAATCAGCAGAAGTCCAGCTTTTCTAGGCTTTCTGGGGTTCCCTGCTGAGCCAAGAAACGAGGGTTATCACTAGAAAACTCAACGGAATGGTAACCAATCCAGGTTGGCTGAACGGAACCCACGCACCCTTAGGGTCCCATCCGTATAGATTCTTGAACATCTCGGGACAAACCGCGATCCATACAACCGACGTAAGCAATCCCACCAACACTCCTGCAATAATTCCCTGCTTGGTGGTCCTCTTCCAAAACAACAGCATCAGCAGTGCTGGTAGGTTTGCAGATGCCGCAATTGCAAACGCCCAGCCCACGAGATAGCTGACGTTCATCCCCTCGAAGGCGAGCCCGGACAGGATGGCGATGGCCCCAATCGCGATCGAGGAAATCTTAGCGACACGAATTAACTGCTGATCGCTGAGTTTCAGTCCCAGCATCCCACCTACAAAATCGTGTGCAACGCATCCACCGGCGGCAACAATCAATCCACTGACGGTCCCGAGTACGGTCGTAAACGCAATCGCGGAAACAGCCGCGAAGAGAAGCTCCGAAAAGCTTTTTGCAAGGAGTGGCGCGGCCATGTTCGAATCGCTGGGATCAAGAGCCCCACTGACCATGGCTCCAAATCCGATGTACAGCGTCAGCATGTAGAAAAAGCCGATCGCGCCGATTCCGACAATCGTGCTCTTTCTTGCGGACGATTGATCCTTAACCGTGTAATACCGGATCAGAATATGGGGCAAAGACGCTGTGCCGCCAAAGAGCGCAAGCATTAAAGAAATAAAATCCAACTTGGGGAACCACTGATCGTCTCGAATCCCTTTGAAGGTTGGGAGATTCCCAGGCGCCATCATCGAGTCTCCCTTCACGGGGTGTGGGGCATACTCAATAACTGGACTACCATCGCTCGTACTTTTCGTCGTCTGAGACAGTTCGATGGTGCTTCCTGACAACTCGGTCAGGAAGCTGACAGGCCCAAGAGGCCCCGTCGAAAGCCGGCCTTCTGAAAGCTCTAGCACTCGGCCGACAGGTTGCACATTCCGCTGATCTTTCCCCAATCCCAAAGGTACTCCATCCACCAATTTCTTTTGGTTGGAATCAAGGGTGATCCGTTGTGAAGTAGTGCGTGCTCCCTCCTGCGAGACGTTTATTCCCCGATTGAGTACTAGAATCGTCAAGACCAACGAAAAGATGACTAGCAATCCGCCCTTGAGGAATTGAACGTACGTCGTACTGACCATCCCCGCCGTGACGACAATAATCACGACAATCGATCCTACCAAAACAACTCCTTGCCAGTACTGCAACCCGAGTAGCGGCTTGACCAACGCACCGGCTCCAACCATCTGCGGAACGAGATACACCAGACTCACCACCAATGTGCTGAAACCCGCTGCGGTTCGAATCCCCTCGGACTTAAATTTGCTCGCCAGCGCATCCGCGAATGTGTACTTACCAAGTCGCTTCAAAGGCTCGGCGATCACCAGCAACGCAACCAACCAACCCGCCAGATAGCCGATCGAATAGAGGAATCCATCAAAGCCATAAAATGCAATCCTGCCGCAGATACCTAGGAACGACGCAGCCGAAAGATAGTCTCCCGCAAATGCGATCCCGTTGACGAACCAGTGGATAGAACCACCTGCTGCAAAGTAGCCAGCACTCGAACGCGCTCGAGCACCGAGGTAAAAACTGAGCCCGATCGTTCCTGAAACCATCAGAGCAAACACGACAATCGCCACTGGGCTGGATTCGTAAACCATAATACTACTCGCGAACTACACTATTTTGTTGGCGTTGGAGTTTGTTTGCGTTGGAGCGACGACGGACCATCGTCGATTCCCGACTATCGATGAGAAACCAAAACGAAACCTAGCTACTTATCTCGGCACAGTAGCCCGTAGATCATGGCAATGGCCAGTGAGAAAAAAACCAGTCCAACTCCATAGGCCACCGTTAGAGGAATCCCCGAAACCCGCGTTTGTGAAATCCATTGGTACGCAAAGGCGCACAGAGCGATAAAGCCCCCATAGGCTATGCTGAAGAGAGAGAGCAGGATCAATCCGATGCGCTGGCGCCGCTGGATTACAGAAACCGATTCATGCTCGACGGTATTTGCTGAATGATGCATAGCCCGATTACGATTTGCTGACGGAAGGTAACAGATGGAGGGAAAACCGATTAGGTTCGGGCTAACAGCTTAACCCATTGCCCGCAACTATGGATTACTCCGAGCTCGATATTTTTCCAGTCGAGCTGCAACACCTGGAATTACCCGTATGGCATTGCCAGAATAGACTTTTTCCAAGGTGCCGGGGGAGAGCCCCAGACCATAGATTCTCCAATCCCCTTGGGGAGGAGGTGACTTCTCCGAGTACAGAAAGTACTCATCTCGCGTCTCGAGAAATCGCCAGTAGATACGAAGTCGTTCTTCAGGAAATGGCCCATCGGTCCCAAAGAAGACCCGATCCGAATACTTCTCTATAAACTCATTGGATCGATAGGGCTGCCTTCCCAACTCATTGATGCGAGACGAAATCTCGACCATCAAGTTTGGATACTCATCCAACCACCCAGCAAGTTGCTGTAGGTCCTCGCCGTCATTTCCCAAATGTGCAGCGATGAAGATCGTCCCGGGAAAACGAGCAATCACCCGGTTCCTGGCTGCGTGCAATTCCGACCGAGATGGAAATTCCTCACCAAAGAACGACCAATCGGGATGCGCTCGCAATTCGGTTTCCCGCTCATTGTGGGAATCGATGGGACGAAAGAATGCACTGGGATCCGCCGTGTGCATCAAGATAGGTAACTGCAATCGTCCACAAACTTCCCAAATCGGATCCCATCGAGGATCATCAATGCGAATCTTCGACCCATCACGGTTCTTCCATCGCAGTCCGAAATCCTTGAAAAACTTTAGTCCACTGATGCGTCCTCGTTGGTGCTCCACCCGCAATCGCGCCACGACGTCTGGAACAAAGCCATCCTGGTTGCAGGCCCAAGTACTCGGTTCGTCCGGTTTACCACTCCCTTGGAAATCGATATTTGCAAACAACACAAATCGGTCGCGATACTTCCGCCAGAGATACTCCTCGTGCGAGTCCAAACGCTGAGAGAGCTGAGCATCGAGAGAGACGCTGACAGCAATGTTATTGCGATCCATCCATTCGACATAACGCTCGAGCAACTCAGGATCATGCTTGGCCTTGACGTAAA
Source organism: uncultured Pirellula sp. (assembly GCA_903930765.1). Taxonomy (GTDB): domain Bacteria; phylum Planctomycetota; class Planctomycetia; order Pirellulales; family Pirellulaceae; genus JBKCUI01. The sequence goes on along the minus strand of CAIYZV010000118.1, from coordinate 9,501 downwards.
AATGTGTATGGATGTCTACGACCGGAAAACGCGCCGACAGCACGTCGGTAACTCGCAATTTGGCACTGGGTGCTCGCTCCGATGCAGAAGCCACATCAGAAGCCACATCAGGGGCTACATCTGTCGATTGCCCCAAACCAGAATCGGGAACGAGAAAGACCGATACCGATAAGACTATTGCGAAAAATCGTTTCAGTGGAATCATTGAGGATCATTGAGGATGGTGCATCAAGGATTGAAGCCCTTGGCGAAACGTTGGATACTGAAATTGGAGGTTCAATTCCGCTACTAGTTTTCGATTGCTGACTCGCTTGTTCGAGTCGCTGCGTGAAACAGGTCGATTTTTTTTCGATACCCTGTCCTGCATACCAATCATCGGCTCCCCCGTTGTGGTCTCGGTCGGTAATTCTCGACTGGGTAACTCTCCGCCCTCAGCAAAAACCGGGAGCGGTAAGCCCATCCACTGCGAAATCCATTCGTAGTATTCCTGGCGAGTTGGACTATTTCCATCGCTGACGCAGTACAGAGCGCTCGGTGCTGCGTGATCTGCAACAGCAAGAATCGCTGTTACCAAATCGTCGACATGGATCAAGTTTAAGTAGCTTGCGGGGTCAACTTCGAGAGGTTTCTGATCGCGGATCGCTTGCCAACGCGGAACGCGATCCGGACCATAGATTCCGGCAGGCCGTAGAATCACGCGATCCTCCGCTGAAAGCGACTTGTTGATCCAATCTTCCCCTCCCAACGCTGCGATCGAACCAGGCCGCACAGGGCCAACCGCCGACGATTCATCGACCCATTCCGCGCCATGATTAACACTTCCCGTAGGTGCAAAAACCCCTGTGGTCGAGAGGTAAACCCAGCGAGGCTCGGCCCGCGCGCTGCCGTTCGGACTCACTGCGACTTCCTGCGATCGCATCCAGCACCAAAGATTCTCCAATCCCACGGCATGTGCGGTCTCAGGCAACTGTCCAGGGGGAGGAGAATGAGAAACGGCGATAAGTATTGTCGCGAGCGGAACCGGCGGAAGTTCCGCTCGCAACTCCCGCGAAAGCCAATTCCAAACGATCGGCTCGATTCCAGCCACCCGCAGCTCAGCAGCTCGTTCCTCAGTCCTGGTTATGGCCAGCACTCGATCTCCGTTTGCTAGCCAGCGGGCGGCCACACGGGTTCCCACATAGCCGCACCCTACAATCAAACGGACTGATTTCATCTTCAAGGACTGCCTGCCGAATCGTTACGAACGGAACAAAGATTCAAGAACCTTGGATTGTTTCCGAATCTTTCTAAAGTTCCATTGTACAGGAGGGTTTCATTTTGGCTGGGCTTAGCGAATAATCGATTCCATCCTTGGTGACCTTGCTGGATCCTCGTAATTTCTGGGTTCAGCGGCATGCGTGTGATGTTTGGAGGATCGAATGGTGGACGGAAGCGGAAATACTTTTGAGAATTTTGCTTGCAAATCGACCCGCATCCCGAGCATCGTCACGGCGATTCATACACGCTCCAGTCTCGTTCATCATGTGCGAAGAGGCGATAGGATGCTCCCAGGAGTCATCTTGGCAATTTTTTGCTTAGCTGGCGTTGCGGTATCCCAAGAAGTCCCGGGAACTCAGGAGCGATCTTCCCTCAAAATACCTGTCTTCGAACCAACCTCGCCTGATTCCGCCGTCGTTGCGGCGACGTATGTATCGATCGAACCCGGAATTGATCGACTCTTGCGAGGCGATGATCCTCGCGACCTCAAGGAACTAAAGGCCCTGCAAAGGCAGCAATCCAAGGTTGCCGAAAAGGTCCATCGTGTGACCGTTAATCTCCAACATGGCAGCACTCAAGGAAGCGGTGTCATTATCAATGAGGACGGCTACATCCTTACCGCCGCTCACGTCGCTGGCAAGCCGAAGCAACGAATTACCGTCGTTCTTCATGACGGCCGTCGCGTCGAAGGCATCAGCATGGGTGTGAATAGGGACAATGATGCTGGACTCGTTCGCATTCTTAAGAATCGCGATGACAACAACCAACCGTGGGCGCACGCAGCCCTGCCCGCCATGGATGAACGACTCAAAGTCGGTCAGTGGTGCATCGCTGGTGGCCATCCTGGTGGATGGATGCCTGACCGCCCTTCCGTTATCCGAGTCGGTCGAATCCTTCGTGTTACCGATACGACCATCGTCACCGATTGCTCGCTGATCGGAGGAGACAGCGGCGGTCCCTTGTTCGATCTTCAGGGCAAACTGATCGGGATCCACAGCCGTATCGGTGTGGATGTGGATGATAACATGCATGTTCCCATGAAGGTCTTTATGACATCGTGGGACCGATTGGCGAACAGTGAAGCATGGGGCACGCTCCCAGGATTTAAGCCTGTCATCGGAGTGACCGCTTCACGCACATCCGATGCCAAAAAAGAATGCGTGATCGGCAGCGTTTCTGCGAATGGTCCTGCTGCCCAAGCAGGTGTCAAGCCAGGAGATCAAATCGTTCGCTTCAACGGTTCCGAGATCACAAGCTTTGATCGACTGAAGGAAGAAGTGGATGCCACCGTCCCTGGCGAGCGAGTTACCTTGGAGGTTTTGCGCGAGGGCAAACGAGTAACGCTCCGATTGATTGTCGGTGTTTCCGACGAATCTTGATCGGCATTTTCGTCGTCGTATCATCTGTGCAAATCGCCCTGTTCAGCCATTGCTTTCTGCCTCTATCAACCGAATGATTCGCTCAGGTAACACCCAACAGCACTGACGATTGTGCGGTTCAACGAATCACAAATTCGGTGTCAATTCTCGAAGATTGAGCTGGAAAAATAGCAATCGCGTAGCGGCTTGTTTATAATCAGAGTCCTCTCACTCACGAGCTTCAAGAGATAAAACCTTGGTCGAAAGGTGCGATTCATGAAAAACGGACTTGGAAAGATTGCGATCGTTGCGTCGTTGGGATTATGGGGCGGCGTCTCGATGGTGAGCGATCAAGATTCCAAGTGTTGCGTTCTTCTCAACGGTGCTCGGACCGCTTGCGATCTAGAGAATAATCCGTTGATCCAGTCTGCACCGTTTCTCGGGAACTGGATTCGTTCCGACAGCGAACCCGACGAGGATGATTCCTCAAGATTTGTCCAACAGGGTGCCGGGTTGTTGGGAAAAGAGTCGCGATTCCTCGGAAGCCGTTCCAACCAACGAAGCCACCATGGAACGCTCCGCATTTATCGCGAAGCCATTGGCGACCAGTGGAAGTCGACTGTCCAAATCCTAGCTGACAGCAAGCAATTAGCGCTGGGTTCCATTGTGCGTGAAAACGGCTGGATCACCACAAAATCGACAGAAGTCCCCGATACACCGATCGAAGTTCGACTGTTCGATGGTTCACGAGCTCAAGGAGCCGTAAAGATTCGTCGACCGGACCTGGACCTCGCCTTGATCAAAATCGAACGCGACCAGCTACCCGCAATCCAATGGAGTAAAGACGTCGAAGTCCCACTTGGAGGATGGCTTGCCAGCGCCGATTATCGAGCATTGCCTCTCGCTTTAGGAGTGGTGAGCGTGCTCAGCCGAAACGTTCGACAAGAACGTGCCGTACTCGGGGTTCAGCTTTCCGCCCAACGCGATATCGCCTTCGTGGAGAATGTCGTCTTAGGTAGCGGAGCCGAAAAAGCAGGAATCAAAGATGGCGATATCATCCGTGAGATCGATGGCAAAGAGCTAGCCACCCGCCGCGAAGTCCTAGACCACTTAATCAGCATGCCCGCTGGACAAAGGTTAACTGTTGGGGTCGAACGATCAGGCGAACGTGTCAAGCTGGTCGCCCAGATGATGGACTTGTCCAATTCCCTTCTCGATCCTACCGAGATGGAAGTCAACGGAAGCATCAGCGCACGGGCTACTGGGTTTCGCAATATCATTCAACACGATACCGTCCTCTCTCCTCAAAACTGTGGAGGTCCAGTGATCGACGTGGATGGAAACGTCGTGGGCATGAACATTGCACGCGCCGGCCGTGTATGCTCCTACGCAATCCCAGCGAAACTCGTCGCGTCCACCGTCAACGAGATGCTGGAATCCATATCAAAACAAAACCTCACCGACTTGACTTCAAATCCAAGCAAAGATGCGACGGAAGTCTTTACCGCCGCGAACGGATCTTCATTGCCACTACCAGCTGCTGTTCCTGGTTCCATCCAAGTGGAGTCACTGAAACCCGAAGTCACTCTGCCAAATTCGCCAAGACGCTAGCGCAACGCTCGAATCTCTAGCAAATTCGTGGCAGCGAATCCCCTGTAGGCATGACCACAACGCGTTGCGTCCCATAGGGTGTTTTGCCCACCACAATACCTGGATGATCCTGGACCACCCTCCCGACGATGGCCGCGGACTGACCGAGCGGATGGTTTTGCAAGACTTTCAACGCGCGCTCAGACTCAGCCATCGGAACAAACAAAAGGAACTTTCCCTCGTTGGCAACCGTCCATGGATCGATCCCTAGCATCTCACACGCAGATCGAACCAACGGGGCAATCGGAACACAACTTTCTTCGATCACGAAACCGAGCCGAACAGCGTTCGCCAACTCATTGAGGGCGCTCGAGATTCCACCTCGGGTTGGATCCCGCATCGCGTGAATACGGATTCCTGCACGGACCAACGAGGCGATCAACTCATGGAGTGGTGCACAATCGCTAACAATCGCGGTCGAGATCGGTAGCCCGCCACGCGCGGCCATGATCGCCATGCCGTGATCGCCAATCGTTCCACTCATCAAAATCGCATCACCCGCGCAGATGCGGTTTAGACCGATGTTCCTACCCGGTGGGACGATTCCGATCCCCGTCGTTGTGATGTAACATCCATCCCCGCGACCTCGATCGACCACTTTGGTGTCTCCAGTGACCACCGCTACGCCGACTTCGCGTGCGGCCGCCCCCATTTCTTCTGCCAATTGCTTGAGCTCGCTGAGCAGAAGCCCTTCCTCCAGGATCCACGCGGCACTGATAGCGATTGGGGTTGCGCCACTGACGGCGAGATCATTGATGGTTCCGTAGACGGAGAGCTTCGCAATGTTGCCTCCTGGAAAAAATCTTGGAGTTACCACATAGGAATCCGTCGTCATCGCGATCGTGCCGTTTGGGCAATCCAACAATGCCGCATCGAGCTTGCGATGGAGAATGGAGTTTTCCATCGCTGGAAAGAAGATTTCATCCACCAATCGCTGCGATAGCTTGCCCCCACCCCCATGCGTCATACTGACCCGTTCGTTTTCCGAGAACAGGATTGCGCATTGCCACGAACTCAATCCGGCAGTTCTCGCCGTGTCCGGAGTGTTCGCCGTGTCCGGAGTGTTCGCCGTATCCGGAGCACTCTTGGTATCGAGGTTGCTCTTGGTATCGGGAGTGCTCGCTGTCTCGGGGTTTTCATTCATCGTGAGGCGTTCATCTTGGGACTCAGCTGTGAAAACTGATAATAGGCTGCGCATGCGCCTTCATGGGAAACCATGGGTGCACCAAGGGGTGAATCCGGAGTACACCCCTTACCAAATTCCGCGCATTGATTCGGCTTGAGGAGCCCACGCAAAACATCACCAGCCCTGCAATTCGTACACTCCACCGGTTTCCACTCCAAGGGAAATCGAACTTCCGCATCGAAATCTCGAAACGCCTCCGAGAGGGTGTATCCACTGCTCAGAATCGTTCCGATCCCTCTCCATTCACGGTCGGTTACCTGAAAAACCTCCTTGAGTACACCTTGGGCCGTTGGATTTCCCTCGGCCGCAACCGTGCGCTGATAAGCATTCTCGACGAACGCTTGGCCTTTCTCGAGCTGCAATACAGCGAGCCTGATCCCCTCGAGGAGATCCACCGGTTCGAAGCCCGTTACAACGATAGGAATGCGGTACGTTTCGGCAAGCCGATGGTAGGCTTCGTAACCGGTAACGGCGCACACATGCCCCGCTGCGAGAAACGCGTCTACTCGGCAAGTAGGATCCGATGCGATCATTTCGATCGCTGGGGGAACCAAGACATGCGAGACCAAGACGCTGAAGTTCTTAAGTTTCTCCGTTTTGGCAATTTTTATCGCCATCGCATTCGCTGGCGCGGTGGTCTCAAACCCTATCGCAAAAAGAACCACGGATCGATTCGGATTGTCTCGCGCAATCTGGCATGCTTGGAGCGGAGAATAAATAGTCCGAACGTCGCAACCCTGGGTCTTTAGACCGCTCAAGCTCCCTCGAGACCCGGGAACTCGCAGCATATCTCCGTAGGTACAAAGAATCACCTTGGGCTGCTGGGCAATCGCGTGCGCTCGATCGATGGTTTCGATCGGGGTGACGCAAACAGGACATCCCGGCCCATGGATCAGTTGAATCGATTTCGGGATCAATTGGTCAATACCATACCTCATGATGGAATGTGTCTGCCCACCGCAGACCTCCATAATCGACCAGGACCGTGTTGTGCTTTCATGGATCGATCGAGCGATGGAATCGGCGATATCGCCATCACGGTATTCTTGAAGATGCTTCATTGGTATTAGCTCTGCGATTCGAAGGGCCAGACTTTTGTGGATCGACTAATGTCCGTCCACAGATGGGATCTGCTCGGCAACGTCCGCTTTCAAAATCTCCAGTTCGCGAAAATGAGCGAGTGTCCTCAATGCTACGTCTTCATCAATCCTGCTGATTGCGAATCCTACATGCACGATCGCATAGTCGCCAACATGGATATCGGGGAGATATTCCAGGCACACTTCGGCGACGACACCGCCGAAATCGGCCAGTCCCATGAGGAATCCTCGCGAAGGATCGATACTGATTATTTTTCCGGGAACAGCGAGACACATTGCGGTGGCAGTCAGACGATCTCGGGAGAAGCAACGGGACATCATTTCGAAGGATTACGAGCAGCATGTGCACTTGGTATCATAAACCGCTACGGTTCTTCGCATAGACCAGCTTAGCATAGACCATTGGAGAGTACCGTTCTTTGCTTGGCGACACTTCCTGCTGCTTTTGCCCATAAGTAATGGATTCCCGCTATGCATGAACTCTCGATTGCACAGCAATTGATCGCAATCACCAACGCACATCTTCCCAACGAGCCTGCACCACGCGTGCTCAGGATCAAGATCCGGTTGGGCGAGTTTTCGTGCGTTCATCAGGATTCCCTCAGCAAAGCGTTTTCGATGCTCACCCAAGGAACCCCGATGGAAAGCACCGAGTTAGTTATCGAAAGAATCCCCTTAGCGGTCTACTGCCCGGCATGCGAGCGAGTGAGCGATTCCATCCACGGCGTTCAGTCCCTTCGATGCCCTAAATGCGATGGAGCCACCGGCGATATCCGTCAAGGTCAGGAATTGGAGTTGGAATGGATTGAGCTGGCATCCGAGGCCCCCGATAAATCATCCAGGACATAGACTACAAACTATGGAACCACGAATCCTCGAAGTTCGAACAAAGATCCTGAAGAAGAATGACGAATTGGCCCGGTCCATGAGATCCCGGTTTCAGGATTTGGGGGTTTTCGTATCGAACTGGGTATCTAGCCCAGGTTCCGGAAAAACGGCTTTGTTGGAAGTTACCCTGCGGGAATTGCTTCATCGTGGCTTCTCTGTCGGCGCAATCGTTGGAGATTTGGAAACCGACCGAGACGCAATGAGGCTAGCCAGAAGCGGTGCTCCGGTCAGGCAAATCATGACGCATGGGTGCTGCCATTTGGAGGCGGACATGATCGAGCGAGAGCTGGTCCATCTACCACTTGCAACCATGGATTTTCTTTTCATTGAAAACGTCGGCAACTTGGTGTGCCCCACAAGTTGGGATCTTGGTGAATCCCTTCGAATCGCGCTCCTGTCCGTTACTGAGGGAGAAGACAAGCCGCTCAAATATCCCGGCTTATTCAACACCTCCGATGTTGTACTCATCACCAAATCCGACCTTGCCGCTGTTTGTGATTTCGATCGACAGGCGACTCTCAAAAACATCGAATCGATCCAACCCAAAGCGAAGATCTTTGAGGTGTCGACCAAAACCGGCACAGGTTTAGAAAACTGGTTTGACTACTTAGAGGAACGTCGACGGATCGATTCTGCCCTCACCCATGCTTGACCAACTCCCAAACTTCCATCGTTTGGCGTCAATCGTTGATGCGTCCAAGGAATGATGCCGCGACGGTTCAGCATTTGCCGTGTCAGATGGACGAGAAGCGAGTTCTGGAAAACGCCTCCCGTGATTCCAATTTCTCGGTTTTCCCCTTCCCGTTTCACCCACTCAGAAATGTCTGCGATCACGGTCGCTACGGCCACGTGGTACTCGAAGGCTATCTGCTCGAAATTTACCCCATCGAGCACGTCCCGCACGATGTTCTTGAGCACGGGTGTCGGATCGATCAGGAATGGATCGCGGTCCTTTTGAAAAGCAAAGCTGTACCGTTTCGGCCCGTCCCCCGCGTCCCAGCGGTTGGGGAGCCCCCTCTCCATCCATCGCGTCCCCAAGCCTTCTAACGCAAGTGCTGCGTGCGACTCGAAATCATTAAGGTGGCGCAAATCGAGGATCGACGAGATCGCGTCAAATAACCGTCCCATGCTACTCGATAAAACGCAATTCAAACTTCGCTCCAATTGAGCAGCCAGAACAACTCTTTCCTCATGATCGACCGCTCGCACACAGGCAAGGCGACTATCCCACGCCAAACCGCATGAAACAAGCATAGCTAGGGCGGTCTTTGCTGGATGCTTTGCACAAAGATCGCCCCCAGGAAGTAGCGTATGCTTGAGGTGTCCGATCCTACGGCACACCCCATCGCGCATGAATAGGACCTCGCCTCCCATGCTCGTCCCATCGCCTCCGTACCCTGTCCCATCAAACACGAAGCCGCATATTTCCCGGTCGGAGCAATACTCATGTTCAGCGACTAACGCCGCAAGATGGGTATGGTGATGCTGCACAGCATGAACATCGCAAGCGTTTGTCTTCGCATACTTCTGAGCCCAGTCGTGCGTCACATAGTCCGGATGCAAATCGCACAACACAACATCGCATTCCGCCTTGGTGATGCTTTGAATGTGCTGCGAGAAATCCTCCAGTGTTCGAAGGGTCTCAAGATGAACCGCATCCCCGATTGGTTGGTACAAGGTCGCACAACCAGCCTGGGAAATGCACAATGCCGTTTTAAGATCCGAGCCCAATGCCAACCCGACCTCGGCGTTTGCTCGTTCCGTAAATCGTTCCGTGAATCGCTCCGGTTCCGCGAAATCCGTAGTAGGCGTCAGTGGCGCGGGCAGTGGCGCGGGCAGTGGCGAGGGCAGTGGGAATGCTTTCGGCACCATTCCTCGCGCCATCCGTACGATAATCGACTCATCGTGCATCGCACGAATGATTGAGTCGTCGCACGGTTGGACAATGTCCAAATCATGGAACAGGAAATCATCTGCGATCGAACGTAGGCGAGTCCACGCTTCATCGTTCTCGATGACCATGGGCTCTTCGGAGAGATTCCCCGAGGTGACGACCAGTGGT
>CAIYZV010000117.1 GCA_903930765.1 uncultured Pirellula sp. | reverse complement strand
TCCACCGACTTTGGAAAATCTAAATCCCAAAGAAGCATCTCCCAATAGAGCGCCCATCCTTCGGTCCAAAATGGAGTCTGAAATACTTCTCGGTAGGGCCGGAATCGAGCGTTCGCGTAATGTTGGAGATGGTGCCCGGGAATCAATTCATGGTGAACTGTCGCACGGCAAAAATGGATGTTGTTGCTTTTGAGGCTCATCAGCTTTTCAGCATGATTCATCGTCTCGGTCGGGAACGAGACAATGATGTTTTCGCCGCCGAGGAAATAGGGATTCACACGCTGCGCCTCGGGGCTCATCATTTCCAATCGCCAACCATGTTTTGCGAGGTCGGGGACTGTTACCAAATCGTGGGCTTCAAGAAAATGGATGGCTTCCCATGCCAGTTCGCGGATCAATCGCGGTTGCTCCCCTGGCGTGACGTGAAGCGATTTGACTTGTTCCAAGGCCAACCGCCAATCGCCGTTGCAGCCCATCTCATCGGCGGCCTTCTTGAACTCAGCGTCGCACCATTCCATTTCCTGCTCGCCGATACGGATCAATTCATCGGGTGAATACGCGAGCCAAGCGTGCCGCAGATGATCGAGGAGGGCTTGCTCGCCGATGGGGACACCAACAATCTTGTCCTTATCCGCCTCTGCGTCGCTCAGTCCTGCAACCTTGGTTCGAATCGCCGTCCGATGCGCTCCGATGCTCTGCTTGGCCGCTTCATACGGTTTCGCACACCACCACGAGTACGATGGATCGTACGAATCGAGGAATTTGTGTGTATCGGCGAGGACCCGCAGCAACTGGTCTACCAATTCGACCGCTTCCAGTCCAAGGATCGGGTCCTTGCTACTGGACGAATCCCGGCTTGGCGACAAGCTCGAGGAGAGCTTCATGGATTCCTTAGCGATTTCGTCGAGTTCTGTGGCGAGTTCGTCCGCTCGGAACGGAAGACCATGTTCTTTGATCGCACCGATCCTCAGGATGCGGCCGGTGTACGGGACCAATTGCGTTGCGCTGACTTGGGATTGACGTTTTCGTTGCCACTCAGCCTTATCGTGAGTGATCTCGTTGTTGAGCGCGATCCAATCGATTCGATCATCGAGAGAAAGTTTGTCGAAATCGATCGCATCGAGTCGTGATTGCCAACCTTGGTAATGCAAATCCCGAAACTCAATAGCCGTAGAATCCAGTGGCATTCGGAACCGCCGCCGTAGGGTCGACTGGTCGGCAGCGTACTCTGAGACCAAGCCCGCGATCGATGGCTTGGACGCAACTGTCTGCTGGGCTGTCTGCTGGGCCATGCACTGTGGCACGCAGCAACTCCACCCAGAAAATATCAGCAGTCCAAAAGCACCCGCAACACAACCCCGGGGCAAGCGTTGTTTGATTGCCTGCCGAGATTGTTTCCGACGGGGTCGGTCATGAGGACACAGGGACGCATGGGCGAGTGCATTGGTTTGGGTTGGGGATCGCATGTCCGAATTGACCGGTTGGTCGACTTGGGTTTTTAGGAGTTGGTTTGTGAGGAAAAAGAAAAACCGTGCAATGGGGGCATCCAACGTCACGGTACATGTCTGGCCCGCACAGTATACCCGGGAAAATTTGGGGCATGGACAGCTTTCGGGGGCACCACGTACTCGCGGTTTCCTAAGGCTTCCTCCGATCGGGTCCTAGGGCTTCCTCCGATTGGGATTGTCCGGGATGTAGCAAAAAGTTCCAACGAAACCACGAGTCACACCGCGCGCGGATGGATGGCACCTTGACCGAGTTCGCGTTGGCTCTGATAATCCTCAACCTATCAGACGGCTGTAAACTTCGCAGGAAAAGCGGCTATTTTCGAAACCGCGCCTGTCCAACCATTGAGATCGACTCGATGAAAATCCACGAATACCAAGCAAAAGAACTGTTCCGAACGTTTCAGGTCCCCATCCTCCAAGGGTTCGTTGCTAAGACGCCGGAAGAAGCGAAGGCTGCGTTTGACAAGTTGGGGGGATCTCTAGCGGTCATCAAAGCCCAAGTGCACGCGGGTGGCCGCGGCAAGGGAACGTTTATCGAAGTTCCCTCGCAGCGCGGCGTACAACTGACCAAGAGCGGCGACGAGACCGCTGCGGCCGCAAAGAACATGATCGGAAATCGCTTGGTAACGATTCAAACAGGCGCTGCCGGTTCGGTCGTGAATCAGGTTTTTGTCGAGCAGGGATGCAAAATTGCTCGCGAGCTTTATCTCGCGGTGGTCGTCGACCGTGCGGCGAAACTTCCGCTGCTGATGGTGAGCAGCGAAGGTGGTGTCGAAATTGAAAAGGTCGCGGAGGAATCCCCAGAAAAGATCCTACGTGAGCATTTTGATCCAGCCTATGGTTTGATGCCCTATCAAGTCAGAAAGCTATGCAAGAAGCTAAACATCAGCGGCGCCGCTGCCAAGAGCGCTGAGATGTTTATGAAGAAGCTGTGCGAGCTGTTCGTCAAACTCGATTGCTCGATGGCCGAGATCAACCCGTTGGTGATCACCGAAGATGAAAAAATGATCGCCCTCGATGCGAAAATCACCTTCGATGACAACGCGATGTACCGCCATCCTGATTTGAAGGAACTGCGGGACATCGCCGAGGAAGAGCCCGCGGAATTACGGGCTGCCAACTCCGGGTTGAGCTTCGTGAAACTCGACGGGAACATCGGCTGCTTGGTCAACGGTGCCGGACTCGCCATGGCGACCATGGACATCATCAAGTACCACGGCGGAGCACCTGCGAACTTTTTGGATGTTGGTGGCGGTGCAAACACACAACAAGTCACCGAGGCATTCCGAATCATTTTGTCGGACGCGAACGTAAAGGCGATACTGGTCAACATCTTCGGCGGTATTGCGCGATGCACGACGATTGCACAAGCCATCATTGAAGCTTCGAAGGAAGTTGGCTTCAAGGTTCCTTTGGTCGTCCGATTGGAAGGGACCGAAGTAGAAGAAGGCAAGAAGATGCTCCGCGAGAGCGGATTGGCGATCATCTCGGCAGACAACTTGACCGATGCGGCTAAGAAAGTCGTCGCATCGGTCTCCTAATCTTCCTGGAAATTAAACCGCGTGCGAAATGGCTCGCATGCAGTCAACGAACATAAACCCAAATACATTTTCAATAAACGAGTCCCATGAGTATTCTCGTCAACAGCAACACACGCGTCATCTGCCAAGGGATCACCGGCAAGGCTGGAGCGTTTCACACCAAAGGGTGCAAAGAGTACGGAACGAAGATGGTTGGTGGGGTTACGCCCGGTAAATCGGGGGAAACCGTAGAAGGCTTACCGGTTTTCGACACGGTCGAAGAAGCGGTCGAGAAAACCGGTGCCAACGCCACGATGATTTTTGTTCCACCCCCATTCACTGCGGATGCGATCCTTGAAGCGGTCGATGCAGGTATCGAGGTCATCTGCGCGATTACCGAAGGGGTACCTGTCATCGACATGGTGCACGTGTACGATCGGGTCAAAAGAAGCAAGTCGGTTCTTATCGGACCGAACTGCCCCGGAGTGATCACCCCGGGTCAGTGCAAGATCGGAATTATGCCTGGATATATCCACCAACCTGGCAAGGTCGGAATCATGTCCCGAAGTGGGACGTTGACCTACGAAGCTGTTTGGCAGACCAGCAACTTGAAGCTTGGTCAGTCGACGTGCATCGGTCTCGGAGGAGACCCAATCGTAGGTACTTCCTACATCGATATCTTTGAACGATTCCAAAACGACGATCAGACCGAAGTGATCCTGATGATCGGTGAGATCGGTGGCGATGCGGAAGAAAAAGCTGCCGAATACGTGAAGAATCACGTGACAAAACCGGTTGCTGCGTTCATTGCTGGCCGCACGGCACCTCCCGGAAAACGCATGGGCCATGCGGGCGCGATTATCACCGGCGGCAAAGGTACCGCAGCGGAGAAAGTCGCCGCCCTAGATGCAGCAGGTATCGTCGTCGCTCCGTCCCCAGCGGAAATGGGAGACGCCGTCATGGAAGCTCTGCGTCGCAAGAAATAATTCTGGGCTGCAAGACCGAAATCACCCATGAGAAAGTCTGTGCAATGGTAGCCTCACTCGATCGCTTCAAGCGTCAGGTGGCTTATGCTCCTGTCGGTAACGAGGGGCAACGCAGGCTTGCTAAGGCAAAGATCGCAGTTTGCGGCTTGGGGGCACTCGGCTCCACCATCGCGGAGCGATTGGTACGGTGCGGCGTGGGAACGGTACACCTGATCGATCGCGATTGGGTGGAACTCGACAATTTGCCCCGCCAGGCTTTGTACACGCTGCATGATGCGGAGTATCACGTTCCCAAGTCGATCGCGGCAGCAAACCGACTGGCCGAGATCGATCCTTCGGTTCATTTGCATCCACATGTCTGCGACATTACCCACCGAAATATTCAATCGCTCTTGACCGGTGTCGATCTTGTGCTCGACGGTACAGATAACTTTGAGGTCCGGTATCTGATCAATGATGCTTGCGTGTCGATGGATATTCCCTGGGTCCATGGTGGGATCGTCGGCGCATCCGGACAAGCGATGCTCGTTGAGCCTGGCCGAACCGCTTGCTTTCGCTGCCTATTGCCAGATCCGCCACCTGTTGAAGGCATGCAAACGTGCGATTCGGCAGGGGTGCTCGGGCCAGCGGTTGGCGTCGTTGCCAGTTGGCAAGCGCTACTGGGTTTGAAGTGGTTGGTTTCCAACGACGGTCCGCATCAACGAGAGGTAGAGCACGCGTCCGAGCGAACCCCAGCCACACTCACGGTATTCGAGTTATGGGCGGGAGAGACTCGCAATGTTCAAGTCGTTCAGGACTCGCAGTGCGTCTGCTGCGGGAAGCGAGAGTTCCCGTTCCTAAGCGGGCTGCATTGCAGTGATGCAAAGGTCCTATGTGGAAAAAACGCTGTACAAATTACGGTCCCTTCGGATCGCAAGCTGGATCTTGCTTCACTCGCCAAGCGACTCAGACCAGAAGGTGGCGTGATTGAAACCCCCTTTCTGCTTCGATTTACGTTCGAGAAATTCACCATCAGCGTCTTTGCGGACGGCCGAGGCATCGTATCCGGTACTGAAAACCCAGATGAAGCGCGAAAAATTTATCAGAGATGGATCGGCGGTTAGGGGAATTCTGCTATGGTATTAAGGAGGAGTAGAATCACGTTGTGACGCATCAGACTTTGAGATTTTGAGTCTCAAGGGGGATATGTCGCCACCTTGCCGCCACCTTGCCGCCACTCTGTCGCCACCTTGCCGCCTATGCAACCTGGCGGAGGAGATGCGTTAGTGGTCTCCCCGACGTACTGAAACGCAAATCAATCCAACCGCAAAAATATAGATAATCCATTATGAGGTACGCGTTCCGACTGGCCGAATTGCTCGGCCACACGCCCGACCGTAAGAAACGCCCCGGAACAATCAAAGCGATTGTCGAGTACACCGGGCTGGATCGCCACCAAGTCGCGGCGTTGCTCAAGAACGAGGCGAAATACATACCTCTCGAGGCTCTTTCTCGACTGTGCGACTATTTGATCGAGCATGGATATGCCCGTGCCGAAGAGCTCCCTGGTGCTCTGTTCGCTGTCACCCCGGAGAATTTTTGGGAACTCCTCGCTCGGCGATCCAGATTGGAGATCTGCGTGGGCGTACGCAAGCCACCCGATCAAGAGACCGCCGATACGGCCTGGATCGTTGCCTCCGATAGCGTGCTCGCGGGTGAAGTGCTCAACGGAGTATCGACGCTTGGGGGTACCGCGAAAGCGTTATCAGGGAAACGCTCTGCCGGGAAAGAAATACCGCACATCGAGCATCTTCGGCAGACGTTGGTTTGGAGTCCCGGCACCATGGCCGCCGACCAAGTCCACGCGCGGGCACAAACGGTGTACGAGGATTTCTCGGAGATCTCTGGGGATAAGGCCCTCGTGTGCTTGGGAAGCGTGAAAAGCAACCCGACGGTGGAATTGGTTCTCGGTGGAGCGTTCTCCTGCGATCCGTTCAGCTCTCAAGATGACGTGGCCAAGGCAACCGATAGATCTGTACCGTTCTTCCTCCGCTATCGCGATCGGGACCCTCATCCTCCAGCGTGTTCCGCTGGATTGCGTTTGAGCAAGACGGAAAAGTTGGACGAGCCTGGTTTGTATTACGAACAAGCAGACGGGAAGTGGGCGTTCGCAGGTGGATCCTCCCAAGGAAAAGATGCAGCCCTGGTCTTTTATATCTTTAGGGAGTCTCTCGGGCGATTGGACATGGTGCTCAGCGGCTTTTCCGGACGCGCAACTCGCTTGCTCGCCCGTACGCTAGCCCACCGAGCTGAGGATTTTTGGCCCCCCGTGTTCCATGAAAATTATCTCCAGGTGGGGGCTTATATCGTTCAGTACGAAGCGTCCGAGGCGGCCGATGATCCTAACGATATTCTGTCCACGGATCTGATGGCGAATGCGACAGTCATCCCGATTCCCGGCGAAGCGATCGCGAGACGACTCGGCAAGGGTTCGCATCTCGGATAATGGCAACTCCTATGAGCGCATCGCATCCCGCGCCCCAAGATGCTCTCGCGAGCGAGAGCGTCTCACTCCACGTACAACTTGGTCGATTAACACTTCAAAACCCCGTGCTCGTTGCATCGGGGACATTTGGGTACGCCAAGGAAATGGCGGGGATGGTCGATTTGCCGAAACTCGGTGGTATCCTCCCGAAGACCATCACCCATCAGCCGCGCCCAGGAAATGCACCGTGGCGGACCGTTGAAACCTCAGCGGGCTTGCTCAATGCGATCGGTTTGGACAATGACGGCATCGATTACTTCGTCGAGAACCATTGGCCCTACCTAAAAGGGACTGGGGCTGACATCATCGTCAGCATCGCTGGAAAATCCCACGACGATTTTATCGCTCTCGCGGAGCGTCTTTCGCCGCTCGGCCTGTTTGCGATCGAACTCAATGTCTCGTGTCCCAATGTCTCCGGCGGCATCGACTTTGGAACGGATCCGGTCGCTTGTCACCGTGTTGTTTCAGGCGTTCGCAAAGTCATCGACTGCCCTATCATCACCAAATTGACCCCCAACGTGACCAGTATCGCGGAGATCGCCAAAGCTGCACATGAAGCTGGTACCGATGCGGTTACGTGCATCAATACCGTATTGGGAATGGCGATCGATTGGAAGCGGCAACGCCCTCTGCTCGCCAATACCGTCGGTGGACTGAGCGGCCCAGCCATCAAACCGATCGCTCTCCGTTGCGTCTATCAAGTCGCTTCGAGGGTTCCAGTTCCTATCATTGGGGTAGGAGGAATCGCGAGCATCGACGACGCGATGGAATTTTTCGTCGCGGGTGCATCCGCGATTCAAATCGGAACGGCAAATTACTACGATCCACTGGTCAGCATCCGATTGATTGAGGCTCTTCCGTCCGCGATCCGCGTTCTCGGAGCGAGAAGTATGTCCGAGATCATCGGAACATTAAAAGTACCCAGCCCCACCGTTGCAAAGAAATAACGACTAGGTAACGAGCGAGGAGTTACTGGGATGACAAACGGAACCCAAGCTTCTCGCCGCCCTGCAACCTTAAATAATCCCCTCCATCCCTCGAAACAGACCACGCAAGCACAAACATGAGAGTACTCAGCGGCATCCAGCCAACCGGGCGATTTCACTGGGGGAATTACTTCGGTGCGATCAAGCAGTACATTGAATTGCAGTACGAGAACGATGGTTTTTATTTCATTGCGGATCTTCATGCTCTCACCACGGTCCGGGAACCAGCGGTATTGCGAGCCAACGTTCGAGATGCCGCATTGGACTTGTTGGCGCTCGGATTAGACCCATCTCGTGCAACCCTTTTCGTCCAATCCCAGGTGCCAGA
This sequence comes from uncultured Pirellula sp., assembly GCA_903930765.1. Classification (GTDB taxonomy): domain Bacteria; phylum Planctomycetota; class Planctomycetia; order Pirellulales; family Pirellulaceae; genus JBKCUI01. Next base: position 38,012 of record CAIYZV010000117.1, on the reverse strand, counting down.
GGTTTCGGAGCTCTATTGGATCTTGATGACCGGAACACCGCTTGGCCTCCTCGAGCGATGTGTCGCCTTCAAGGATAAAGAATCGCGAGGAATCAAGGCGGATGCTGGGCTGTTTACCTATCCCGTGCTTATGGCTGCCGATATCCTGGCTTACGACTCCCAGTGCGTTCCGGTCGGGGAAGATCAAAATCAACATATCGAGGTCTGTCGCGATATAGCCAGGAGTTTCAATGCGCATTATGGTGAAACACTGGTCATGCCATCGGCTCGCATCATTAAGGAAACCGCCAAGGTTCCCGGGACGGACGGCCAAAAGATGAGCAAGAGCTACGGGAATATTCTGGCGCTTTTCGAGGATGCCAAGGAGCTTCGCAAGAAGATCATGCGCATCAGTACCGATTCGCGTCCGATGGAAGATGCAAAGGACCCGGAAACGGACCATCTGTACCAACTCTACTCGCTCTTTGCGACGGATGAACAGCGACAGGAAGTCCGAGATATGTATCTTCGCGGTGGCTTCGGCTACGGGGAAATCAAAAAGCGATTAGCGGATGTGGCGGACACGTTCCTCGAGCCATTGCGGAAAAGGAGACAAGACCTCGCCAGTGATCCTGAAACCGTCGATTCTGCACTCGCAGCTGGCGCAAAACGGGCTCGCGCGGTCGCCTCGGACGTGTTGGCAAGAGTACAAAAGGCGTGCGGTATCACGCCGTAAACACGCCATGAAACTCAAAAGCCATCCTGAAGATTTTCAAGTCGACGAACAGACTACGGTTCGGCCCACGACCGGCCCATACGCACTCTACCGATTGACCAAACGAGGAATGGGTACGCCGGAGGCGATCTCTGAAATCCTTCGCAATTGGAATTTGCCTCGAAATAGGATCAGCTATGGTGGGCTCAAGGATCGGCATGCCAGTACCACGCAATACGTTTCGATCGCTCATGGCCCGAAGCAGGGGATGTCGGATCGCTCCTTCGATTTGGACTATCTCGGGCAAGTCCCGAATCCTTTCGGCGCAAAAGATATTTCTGGGAATCGGTTTGCGATTCGATTGCGTGGAATCTCGATTGACCGCACACACGAATTGGATCGACGTCTTCAAAACGCGGCGAAATTCGGGGTTCTCAACTATTTCGATGACCAACGGTTCGGCTCGATCGGGTTTTCGGGAGAATTGATTGGAAGGTATTGGTGCAAGGGGGATTACGAGCGAGCGCTGTTCCTGGCATTGGCCGAAGCCAATATGCATGATCGACCTCGGGAAAAAGAACAAAAAGAACTACTGCGCGATTATTGGGGGCAGTGGGATAAATGCAAAGCGTTGTTGGATCGCTCCCACAGACGCAGCGTGGTTACTTATTTGGTGGACCATCCGACCGATTTCAAGCGCGCAGTTGCATTGATCCGGCAAGACCTACGCGGCATTTACGTTGCAGCATTCCAGAGTTGGATCTGGAATCGGTGGTTGTCGGCGTTGATCGACCGTTTCAATGGAGACGTTGAAAAACGGACACTGGAATCGCGATGTGGACCGCTATCACTTCCTCGATGGGAAACCCCCGACGCTTTGGAGCGATGGAGCGAGTTCGCTTCGCGACCGTTGCCATTGCCGTCCGCGCGTCAGCGTGAATGGCCGGATGGAACACTCGAGGTGCTAGAGCCTATCCTTCAAGGACTCGACATGTCCGTCCGAGAGGTGCGGCTCAAATTCCCTCGAGACACCTTCTTCTCGAAGGGGAACAGGGAAATCGTATTGCGGGCTCGCGGATTGACCGGGACGTGGTGCGGGGACCCCAATCTGCCTGGAAAGAGCGATTGGCTGCTCGCGTTCGAGTTGCCACGTGGTTCCTATGCGACCATGATTATCAGACAATTGATGAATGACTCCAACGACCTGGAGTGGGAGACGGACGATGAGGAATCGATTTGATCTCGCAATTTTCGACCTGGATGGAACGTTGCTTGACTCCCTCGAGGACATCGCCCAAGCAGCCAACCACGTTCTGACCGAAATCGGGTTGGACGCTCGTCCCATCGCCGATTTTCGAACGCTGGTCGGAGACGGCGTCCGTATTCTTTTTCAACGGGCTCTTCCTGAAACGATAGAGAACGAGGCTTTGGGAACCCGATGCATCGATTTGTTCGAACGATTCTATGAGGGTACGTGGCACAACCGTTCCAAGCCGTATAAAGGAATCGACGAGCTTCTTAATTCTTTGGAATCTGCCGGCGTCGCCTTAGCGGTCCTGTCCAACAAACCGGATTCCTTCACCCAGAAATGCGTGTCTCATTTCTTTCCCGAGACACGATTCCGCACGGTTCTGGGGCATTCCACGCGATTTCCTCGGAAACCGGATCCTGCGAGCGCGCTATGGATTGCAGAATCTTCAGGCGTTTCTTCCGATCGTATCGCATATGTGGGTGATACGAACACGGATATGAAAACTGCGGTCAGCGCTGGCTTTTTCGCGATGGGTGTAGCGTGGGGATTTCGTACCGAACGCGAGCTGATCGAGAGCGGGGCGGCTGCTGTTTACAGCACGCCAAGCGAGCTTTTGGAGGCGATTACCGGGCGGAACCCTCTGTAAATCGTTTGACGAGCACTCGGTTTCCGTCCCGCCGCGAACGCGATGCAGCTGGTTCACAAGACCGGCGTGATATTCTCCGCGGTTGGAAAATCGTTGGTTTTCGATCCGTCTACGTCGGCAATGCCGAATGTGGGCTAGATTTGAATTCGCGACTCCTGACGCCGAGCGCTACGGTTTTCTAGACTTTCTCAACCTACCAGCAAGGCGACGAAATCCGTGAATACTCTGAACCGCTCGGAATCCTCAAAACTCGAAGAATTTGAAAACATCAAACGGCGTATCCACCAGCGTCTCGTCGACAAAATCGATTTGTCGCGGGTCGGGGATTTAAAAGGCGAATCGTTTCGACGCGAAATCCGTCTGGTTGTTGAACACCTTTGCGACAGCGAGAACTCGTACTTAAACCGGAGTGAGCGAGACCGGGTCGTCGAAGAAGTACTCGATGAAACGCTGGGGTTGGGCCCGCTCGAATTTCTCCTGAAGGATCCATCAATCAGCGACATCCTGATCAACGGTCCAAAGAACATCTATGTTGAGCGTCGGGGCAAACTCGAAAAGACGGAAACCGAGTTTCGTGACAATCCGCACTTGATGCAAATCATTGACCGGATTGTTTCCCGCGTCGGCCGCCGGGTGGATGAGACGTGCCCTATGGTGGACGCACGTCTTGAGGATGGATCTCGGGTCAATGCGATCATCCCACCGCTTTCACTGGACGGAGCCGCCGTCTCCATTCGACGCTTTGGATCGACCCCACTCAAATTGGAGGGGTTGTTGAACTTCAAAGCGTTCACACCGGAGATGGTGATGCTCTTGGAAGGCTGCATCAAAGCCCGACTTAACGTCATCATCAGCGGAGGTACTGGCTCCGGAAAAACAACACTGCTGAATACCTTGAGCAGTTTCATCCAAAACGATCAGCGCGTGATCACCATCGAAGATGCCGCGGAATTGCAACTGCAGCAAGAACACGTCGTTCGCCTGGAGACCCGCCCAGCGAACATCGAAGGCACTGGTGCGGTTACCGCGACGGACCTCGTCCGCAACGCTCTTCGTATGCGTCCCGAACGCATCATCATCGGCGAATGCCGAGGGCCCGAGACGTTGGACATGTTGCAGGCGATGAATACGGGACACGATGGATCGATGACCACGGTCCACTCAAACTCCCCACGCGATGCGATCGCACGACTCGAAACCCTAGTCATGATGGCTGGTTTTGAGCTGCCCGTTAAAGCCATCCGGCAACAAATATCTGGCGCCGTCGATCTCATTATCCAAGCCAACCGACTGCAAGGTGGTCCGCGTCGGGTGCTCAACATAACGGAGGTTCAAGGCCTCGAGCAGGACACGGTGGTGTTGCAAGATATTTACCGCTTCATTCAGGAGGGGGTCGATGAACAAGGCAAGGCATACGGGTATTTCGAAGCGACCGGTGTCCGCCCATCCTTCATGAATCGACTCGAGGCTGCGGGAGTTCGGTTACCAGCCAGCGCGTTTCGCCAACGGATTATGATGAGGGCTTAGTTCATGTTGGTATCAATCATCGCTCTTTGTGTCGGCATAGGTGTGGCTTCGGTTATCGGCGCGTTTGCCATTGGATTCAGGCCAGCGGTGGATAGTCTGGTCGAGGATCGACTCTCCTCATTGACGGCACAAAACCGATACGAAGTGGCTGGTGCCGATGACAATTCGATTCTCCGGAATCCAATGGAAGTCAACGAATCTTCCATCGAAAAGCTTATCAAGAATCGTATCGATTTGGCAACAATGCTGGAGCAAGCCGATGTGAAGCTACCGGTCGAGAAATTTGCGCTGATTTGCATCGGGATCGGTGGGATGGCGGCGATCGCATGCTTTGTGGCGCCGATTCCTAAGTTCATTGCACCATTGGCTGGTTTTCCATTGATGTTTTTACCCATCTTTGTGCTCAAGTTTAAGATAGCCAAGCGGATGGCGAAATTCAACGAGCAACTCCCAGAGGCACTCGAGATGCTCAGCAGGTCGCTTCGTGCTGGCCATTCAATCGGAGCTGGATTCGGACTCATCTCGCAAGAAATGGCAAATCCGATCGCACGTGAGTTTGGTCGTTGTTACGAAGAGCAAAACCTGGGTGTGTCTCTAGAAACATCGCTCGACTCGATGGCAAAACGCATTCCCAATTTGGATTTGCGATTCTTTGCGACAGCGGTAATCCTGCAACGACAAACAGGTGGCGACCTTGCGGAGATATTGGAAAAGATCGGACGCCTGATTCGCTCTCGCTACAAACTAGCAGGGCAAATACAAGCGCTTACCGGTGAAGGCCGACTGTCGGGTATCGTGCTGCTTGCGTTACCACCCGGCTTGTTTCTCATGATGTTTTTTCTGAACAAGGACTATGTCATGAAACTCTTCACCGATCCGATGGGGCAGTGGATGCTCGGTGGTGCCATCGTCATGCAGATTGCCGGTGCCTACTGCATTAAGAAAATTATTGATATCAAGGTCTGATCGGCTGTTGGTTTGGTATTTCGGCAAGGCATCGCGGTTGGGAGCCGAGAGCATCAATCTCCTCAGCATGCCTTTTACCGCGATTCATGGAGTTTCTGTTTCACGCTTTTTTGACGGTCTTTAAACGGCCTCCAACAGCGATAGAGAAAGTCATTCGAACATGTGCGAGTTACCCATAGCTGCAATCCAGTTGTACCAGGTTGTACCCGTTTTCGTATTCCTAGGGGTTCTAGCGTTCTTCTGGTTCTTGGCCGATTTCTTCACCCGGGACGCCAAAGGGGTTGCTGAGAAGCGTCTGGATGATATCAATGAGCGCATGCGCATGATGGTTAACGGTGACACGGAGAAACCGTCCGACTTTCTGAATCAGGCTCTTGAAAGAGCAACCCCCGCTCTGTCTAAGCACCTGCAACCTCAGAATGAACTTGAGCGAAGCAAGTTGAAACAGCGTCTCACCGAGGCAGGCTTTCGCGCGGAGGAAGCAGCCAACCTGTTTTTAGCCATCAAGATGCTCGGAGCCATCTGCGGCTTGGTTCTCGGTGGCGGATTAGGCTTGCTCACTTCCGGGTTCTCGCCGATGATCTTTTTAAGAGCATTGCTCGGTGGGGGAATCGGTTTCTTCGCTCCAGAGTTCATCCTCTCCATATTGGGATCTGGCCGCAAAAAGCAAATCACGCTGGCTCTTCCCGACTGTTTAGATCTCTTGGTAGTAAGCGTCGAAGCTGGCTTGGGGTTGGACCAGGGAATTAGGAAAGTCGCTGAAGAAATGAAATCGACGTATCCTGTTTTGGTCGAAGAGTTGCAACTGAGCACGCTCCACCTACAGATGGGACGGAAACGAGCGCAGGTGCTCCAAGAACTTGGCGCTCGCACGGGGGTTGAGGATCTGAGGACGCTTGCATCCCTTCTGATCCAAGCCGACAAATTCGGGTCCGGAGTCGCACAGGCACTTCGTGTTCAAAGTGAGTCGATGAGAACAAAACGACAGCAGATCGCGGAAGAGAAAGCTGCTAAGACAGCGGTTAAGTTGATTTTCCCTCTTGTCATCTTCATTTTCCCAGGCGTCTTCGTGGTTCTGGTTGGTCCCGCCGCTATCCAAATGACTCGCGATATGTTCCCCGCAATGTCGGGCAAGTGAACGAAGGCAGACTTGAAGGTATAATGGATGCCGAGGCATCCTTTTCACACCTTTGTCTGTCAGGTTCATCATGCGTGCGGAACAATCCGATTCGGCTGGCGATGTAGAGTTGGTGCCAAAGACCGATTGGCTCCGCGTCCAAACCCGGTGGGTACGAGGGATCGGCTCTCGCTGGAACCGCCTTCTTCAATCCAGATCGTTAGAACTAGACAATCTGTCTCGACTCTGCGACGCGGAAAACGCTCAATTCAAGAGCTCTTTCGCGCGAATGCTTGAGCAGCAAAAGCTCTATTCCAGCAAATCGTTAACCGATTGGGATCGGAACCTCGATGAATGCCTAGGCGACGCGGAACGCAAAACATTGGAGTGCATCCATCACGAAGAGAAGCAGCTCACCGCATTCAAAGCGAATTTGAAGCAGTCTGAACAGAAAGTCAACACAGACCACGACAACAAACGCAAGTCTCTTCATGCGGAGATTGAATCGGCCAAGTCTGACGCGGGCAAGAAGCGGGATGGGATCCGGCTCAAGCTGGAAGCGGAGCGGCGACAGCTCGACGAGCAGATGCACCATGCCCGCGAATGGATCGGGGTGAAAACTTCAGATCCGGTCTTGATCAATTGGACTAGCCATGATCCCCATCCGAAGGCGGACGAGATTCAGCGGATTCCAAACCTATCGGAAGTGGCAAAGAGTCTCGAAACCAGCAAAAAGGAACTTGCTGCTGGGATTTCTCGAATGGAATCCAACCGATTCGCTAAAAGTTTTGGTTTGCCAGTGCTCATTATCTTGGGAGTCCTACTCGGTGGTACCGCATCTGCAGTGGCTTTTTCGGCCGCGTTACCACCGTTGATTTGGGCCTCGATCGGTTTAGTGACGCTCTTCGTCGCGCCATGGATATTGGCATTATTGGTTTCACCATGGGTAACGAGGACCCTAAAACGCGTTTTTCCTGAGATCGTTGATTCTGAAAAGGAAACCCACCTTCTGTTGCAACGCGCAGGACTGCTCGCGGATCAAAACCTCACCGCAGAAGTACAAAGGTTGGAGCGTTCCTACGCTGAGAACCTAACACAGATCGATACCAAACATCGCGGAGCGCTCGAGGACCTAAGAAGCAATTATCGAACCAAGAAGGAGGATGCTATTAAGTCCGCCGCTCAGACCAGATCCTCATTGGCTGAGAAACGCGTTGAGACGTTTAGCGCTATCAATGGTAAGGCGAATCCCGCCCACAAAAATCAAGAGGCTCGGCACGATGCGGAGACTAAGGAAGCTTCGCTGTCTCATCAGAGTCGCTTGAAATCCCTACGCGACGCTTACGACGCAACCCAAGCTAACTCAGTCCGCAAATGGTCGAGTGGCATCGCGGCCATCGGTGACCGGTTGACGCTGGTTCGAGAATCGATGAAGGGGAATTATCCTGACTGGCGTTCGGACGTTTACAACAAAGGCGAATGGCCTCGATCCCCTAAAAATCTTGCTTGGCCAATCGGCTTTATCAATCCGGAGATGGCGTTACCCGCAGACGATCGTGATCTGGGAAGCTTGGAAATCTATCTCAATGGTCTCAGAAAAACCAATCCGTGGCCCATTTTCTACGATCTGCTGCATCATGGTGGGTTGTTGGTTTCCACAGACTTCGATTGCGTTGAACACGGTTCACAGGTGGCCAGAAACGTCCTTTTGCGAGCGGTTTCCTCCCTTCCTGCCGGTAAACTACAAACCACCATCATCGACCCCGAAGGCTTAGGGAAGAAGTTCTCGTGGTTGATGCATGTTGCCGATGTCGATCCTGCCTTAGTAAACCACCGTGTTTGGACACAACCCATCCATATCGCCGACCAATTGGCGCTCGCCGCAAGACACGTCGAAGACGTGATCCAGCAAAGCCTCCGTAATCGCTATCGCAATCTTTACGAATACAATCAAAATGCAGGGCCAATGGCGATCCCATACCGCTTGATCGTTTGGGCCGGTTTTCCCTTCGGCCTGGATGATCACTCGTGGCAATCCCTCTGCTCGATCCTGTCATCAGGCGGTCGCTGCGGAGTTGGTGTCATCTTGTTATGTTCTGAGAATACCGTTTGGCCAACCTTTGCTGACCGAACGAAACTTAAGGAATACGGATTGCATCTCAAGGTCGCGCGGGGCGTTAGTTCGGAGCAGTCCTCAAAGGAAGAAGCGTCGATTCGTGCGACGCTGGAAGTTGCGGAACTGGAATCGTTCCCGATGGAACTCATTTCGCCTCCCGACGAATCGTCCCTGGCACGCATGATGCAACATCATCTCATGGCCGCCACGAATATCGGGAAACGCATCGTGCCATTTGCATCGATCGCGCCTGAACCGCATGCAGTCCAAAGGGCCTCTTCAGCCGACGGACTCGAGATACCGATTGGAATATCGGATGCAGGTCGCCCCCAGTTGGTTCGATTGGGAGCCGGAACCTCGCAGCACGTTTTAATCGCCGGAAAGACGGGGTCCGGAAAATCTTCCTTGCTACACACACTGATCAGTAGCGCCGCACTAAATTACTCCCCGGAAGAGCTTCGATTGGTACTGCTCGACTTTAAAAAAGGGGTCGAGTTTCAGGTCTATGCGGAATTGGGGTTGCCCCATGCGGATATCATCGGGATTGAAAGCCGCCGAGAATTTGGACTCAGTACTCTCGAGTACCTAGACCGCGTTCTGAGCGCTCGAGGGGAAGCGTTTCGGGGATGGGGAGTGCAGGATTTGCCCAGCCTCAAAAAGAAGCATCCGGAGATTCGATTACCTCGGATTCTCATCGTTATCGATGAGTTTCAAGAGATGTTCGTCGAGGATGACAAACTATCGCAACAAGCATCCATGCTCATGGATCGAATCGTACGTCAAGGTCGATCGTTCGGGATGCATTTGGTTCTCGCATCTCAGACTCTCGGCGGCGCTTATTCCTTACCCCGAACCACCCTTTCTCAGATGGCTGTCCGCATTGCACTCCAATGCGATAGCTCAGATGCCATGCTCATTCTCAGTGAGGACAATACAGCCGCAGAGCGATTGCGACACTCCGGTCAAGGCATCTACAACGAGATTGGGGGGCGGATCGAAGGCAACCAGAACTTCCAAGGGTCTTTCCTTCAGAAAGTAGAACAATTGGAAAGGCTCAGCGCGTTACCCCACTTTTCAGTTCCGCATTCACCCACCACCAACGCGCTCGGTCGTCGTATCATTTTCGAGGGACACAAACCTGCGACTTGGGACGCCATCGCAATGCAATCCGCACTCGCTGACGTCAAATCCAACGATCCTTCTTCTATCCCATGGATTCTCGGTGATAGTGTGTCGATCGAACCTCCTGTCGTGCGCCAATTCACGAGAAACGCTGGTCGCAATGCCATGATCGTGGCGCCCGAGGACCGAAACGTCGCTAGCCTTATCGCAAGCTGGATCGCAGGGACCACCTATCGGACGTCCGAAGCGGCGGAGGCTGGCGATTCGAACCGCCTACATGGCTCGAGCCTCGGGAAGTTTGTGATACTCGATGGCTGCCGTCCTGAGGACACGAACGTCCAACAAGTCCTCTCATGGCTACCGGAATGCGATGCAAGCCTGAGACTCGCCAGCGCACGCGATGCAGAACTCACCTTGGCCGAACTCAACGAGGAGCTCGACCGTCGTAATGCTGAGCCGACCACGGTGCATCCTGCCATCTACGTGGTTATTCTGAACCTATCCCGATTCCGTGAACTGCGACGCAGCGAAGATTTCTCCTTCGGAGGTTCCGATGGAGACGCCATGAAACCCGATGCCGTCCTGGCCAAATTGCTTGCCGACGGCCCGCCGCTTGGAATCCATATTTGCATCTGGGCGGATTCGGCAACCTCCCTTTCGAGATGGCTTTCACGCGCCTCCCTCCGAGACATCGAGATCCGGATCCTCTCGCAAATGTCCGCTGCGGATTCGAACCAATTGATCGATTCAAACACCGCCAATCGCTTGGATAAGTTCATCATGCTAGTTCACGATGATATCGATGGGAAATCGATAAAATTCAGGCCTTTTATGCTTGAGAGCATCCTCAACCAGACCCGCTCGTAGGTGCATAGTCCCGACGTTGCTGACCGGCTGAAGACGATGGTTTTCACGTGGGCCGAATTGCTAACCCTACCGGATTGCCCGAAGAATCCGAACAGAAATAAGGTTCAGGCTACATGACAACCACTATTAAAACTCTGTAAGATGTAGTTCACCTTATACCGCAAACGTAGCGTTTTTTGACGTTTACCTTCCGGGCCAATTTGCAGTGACTCATCTCCTCGTCGATATTCAAGTTCGGAGGCGCCCATGCCTAACGTCGTTTTGCTGGTAGGAGCGTTCGATATAGATCAGCTTGGCTTAAATCTTTGGCTGAGTGAATCAGAAGATCACGTGATGTATCATGCGAGATCGGTCAAAGCCGCTAAAATGCATCTGGCAGAAAAGCCTTTCGATACCGTGATCATCGATACTTTTCTCCCCGATGGTGACCCGATTGAGTTGTTGAGCGAGATTCGTGAAACCTACCCGAACCAATCGGTTCTATTGCTAGCCCGACAAGAACACCCGGCAGCAACCGCGAGAGCCGCTGCACTGGGAGCGTTGGGTCTCATCCTGAAATCCGATCCTCGCCAAGTCTTCCTTGGGAAACTCGACAAGGCACTTCAGGGAAAAAGTCACTGGACCAAGGACGATCTGCGCAGGATCGCTGTATCCGCAGCTGCGATCCCGTCGACAAGCGATTACGAAGTACCCCTCACTCAACGCGAAGGGGATGTCCTCCAGCACCTCGCGCAAGGCCGTACCAACAAAGAGATCGCGCAAGCTCTCGAGATCAGTTATGAAACCGTCAAGGAACACGTGCAACACATTTTGAGAAAGGTTGGCGTGAATGATCGGACCCAAGCCGCCGTTTGGGCTGTTCGTCGGCAGTTGATCTAGAACGTTTCACCAACTCAGCCGCCAACGTCGTCGGCTCGATTCACTTCAATTCCCTCTTCCCAAAGGGGCGACGCATCCAGCTGCAATCTCGCACCAATCTGGCTGATCACTTTGGAACACAAGAAATTCGCTCCGCGTGCAGCAACCGCAGGGGAGTAGCCATGGGTAATTCCATAGAGAAACGCACCTGCAAACATATCCCCTGCACCGGTCAAATCCTTGGGATGGCATGGGAACGCAGGAACGTGAACCTCTTCACCATCGAACCGCACGAAGGCTCCATGCGGTCCGTCGGTGACAACGCAATTGGGCACCATACCACGCAACGCATGAAAAGCCGCCGTGCTCGTTTCGGTCGAGGTAATGGCTTGCGATTCAGGTGCATTGCAAAACAACAGGTCGGTGCTCTTCAAAGCATTATGAAACGCATCGCCGAAAACCGATGGGACAAATGCTTCGGAACAGGTCACAGCCACCTTGGTCCCGTGATGCTTCGCGATGTCGATGGCTTTTCGAATCGCATGTTGCCCGGTCTCCGGATTCGCAAACACGTAACCTTCGATGAACAACCACGTCGATTTCGCAATGCGCTCTTCATCGACATGCTTGTCGGAAAGATGACTCGAAACGCCCAAACAGGTGCGCATCGTTCGCTCGGCATCGGTGGTGATCAATGCGACGCATGTACCCGTCGATTGACCGAAGATCACCGGATTTCCGATGTTAATACGGAGCGTTTGGAACTCTTCGACATAGTGAAGCCCGTATCGGTCGTCCCCAACGCATCCGATAAACGCGCCACGGCCACCCAACTGCGACAGACCGATGATGGAGTTCGCCACCGATCCACCGCTGACCAATTGCAATTCATGGGGCATATCGGTGAACCGCTCGAGCAGTTGCTGCTGCTCTTGGAGATCGACTAACCGCATCGTTCCCTTTTCAAAGCCCAGACCACCGAATTCGGCCTCCTCAAGCTCCAGGAATATGTCGACCACTGCGTTCCCTAGCCCACACACATCGTAATTTCTCATTCGAAGTATCTTTCTTTCCTGCTAAACCCAAGGGTCTGCAATTGACCCGGCAACGATTTTAACGAAGGCTACCCGCCGATTTGGTACATGGCGCGCTCGGGCGGCGAAAATCCGCTATCGGAGATTCCATGGGATGCAAATTTTGCTCGTATGCAATCCATCGCAAGCCGATGAATCTCCGCGTCGGACGCACCCAGCATCACCGGCCCACGGACATCCCATTCCTGCCGTCCAAACAGGCAGTTTCGAAACTTACCGTCCGCCGTCAACCGCAATCGGTTGCAATCCTTGCAGAATGGTTGAGAAACCGGGTCAATGAACCCAATTCCACCCGTCCCGTCCGTAAACTGAAAGTCCCGCGATGGCTGGGATAGATCGGCCGAAACAACCGGCTTTAGCTCTCCAAACTCATGCTCGACGATTCCGCGCAACTCCTCTCCCGAAACCACCTGCGACTCGCTCCATGCACGATCCGCATCGAGGGGCATAAACTCGATGAACCGAATGACAACACCTTGCTCCCTCGCGAAACGCACCAGTGGAATCACATCCTCAAGATTGATCCCTCGCAGGACCAACGCATTCAATCGCACTTGAAGAGGGCTTCGAACAGCAGCATCAATGCCGCGGAGTACTCGATCCAAACCATCCCGCCGCGAAATCTGCTGAAACCCCTTCTCCCGCAAGGTATCGAGCGAGATATTCACATGGGTTAGTCCTGCAGCAACCAACGCATCGATCGACTCCGCGAGCATCATGCCATTGGTGGTCATCGCTAGTTGACGGATACTTGAAATCCGTGACAGCATCCCGACCAATCGAGGCAGATCAGGACGCATCAGGGGCTCCCCCCCCGTCAACCGCACCTTCTCAATTCCAGCCCGACCAAGTACAGAAACAACCCTGACAATCGATTCGAAATCGAGCAAGCGATCGCTGGGGAGAAAACCATTCACCTTTTCCGGCATGCAGTAACGGCAACGGATGTTGCACGCATCGGTAACAGATACACGCAGCGATGTGTGCACCCGCTGGTATTGATCGACCAAATAAGGAAATTCAGAGGTCATTGGAGAACCGAGTCTTGGACGCAGGCATGTCACAAACGGATCGCTCATTCGCTAGATGCTAACTGTAACGCGGTTGAAACAACCGCCGTGCACCTGTTCTCATGTCCCTGCGTAACGAATAGGCAGCACCGACAGAGTCAGCTTACTCAAAGTCCAAGACATCGTACAGTCGAACTCACCCCGTCGAACTCACACAGACTCGGTTATTCGGTTCGTGTCGCTACGTTCAATCTCCTCGTTTTGGCGCAGTTCGCTCATGGATTGGACTTACCGCACAACCGACTCCCGCCGTAGGTCGAGGGTTGACGGAAACTCTGGATTCGGTTTCGACATCCTAGGCACGATCTGTCCTGGGGTGTGGCCATAGGGCAAAAATCGCGCGATCCGTCGCCCTTCGGCTTCAAGCGCATTGACCGGAAACGTCTCATAATTTCGCCCTCCAGGATGCGCGACGTGATACGTGCAACCGCCGACCATTCTTCCCGCGCGAACATCCCAGAGATCCACCACGAGTGGCGTATGGAGCGGGATGGTAGGATGAAGGCACGATGCTGGCCACCACGCCCGATACCGAATCCCCGAGACATAACTGTCCGGGTCCCCAGTGCACTGAAGCGGCAACTCAAACCCATTGCAAAGTACTTTGTATCGCTTGCTATCCAGGCCTGCGACTTTGACTTCTATCCTCTCGACGCTGGAATCCACATAACGCACTGTTCCGCCACCACCTGGCTCTTCTCCGAGCACATACCACGGCTCGATCGCGGTCCTTAACGAGATGGACGCGCCTGCATATTCGACCTGGCCGATGAACGGAAACCGGAACTCATAGTGCGGTGCGAACCACCCATCCTCCCAATCCCACCCTGATTCCTGAAGGTATCCCAAAACCGATTGCAGGTCTCGCCATTGGTAATGGGGCAGCATGAATCGATCATGCAGCGCAGTCCCCCATCGCACCAACGGTTCCTTGTACGGCGTTCTCCAAAAACTAGCGAGAAGCGATCGCACCAACAATTGAGTGGCCAAGCTCATCTGGGAATGAGGCGGCATCTCAAAGCCACGTAGCTCGACGAGACCTAAGCGCCCCGTTGAGCTGTCGGGTGAGTAGAGTTTGTCGATGCAAACCTCAGCCCTATGCGTATTGCCGGTCAGGTCGATAAGCAGATTTCTCAAAAGACGATCCACCAACCAAGGCGGCATTTCGACACCCGGATCAGGGATCAAATCCAGTGCTGTTTGCAACTCGTAAATTGCATCGCGACGCCCCTCGTCGCTACGAGGTGCTTGACTCGTAGGTCCGATGAATCGATTGCTGAAGAAGTAGGAAAGGGACGGGTGATTGTTCCAAAACGCAATCAAGCTACGCAGCAGGTCCGGCCGTCGCAGGAATGGACTGTCGGGTGGAGTGGCTCCACCCATCACAATATGGTTCCCGCCTCCCGTCCCTGTATGCTTACCGTCCAGATCGAATTTTTCGGTTGCCAAGCGACACTGCCGAGCCTCGTCATAAAGCGTTTCGGTGTTGCTGACGAGCTCCCCCCAGGTCGTGCTCGGATGAATGTTGACTTCGATAACACCCGGATCCGGAGTCACCTTGATCATCTGCAATCGATGATCCTTGGGTGGTAAATACCCCTCAACGACAACCGGCATGTTCAAATCGCAGGCCGTTTGCTCGATCGCCCAAATCAACTCGAGGTAATCCTCCAGCAATTCGACTGGGGCCATAAACACGTACAGTCGGCCATCGCGGGGTTCCACACACAACGCCGTACGGACCATCGAATCCGGGTCGATCTGTGTATCAGCAACTCCGCGTGCTTGATTCACAATCCATTGGTCATCATCGAACGAATCGTAGTCCATGACTCCTGTCCGCCCGACAATCCCCCCTTCCTTGTGCACCTTGGCACTGTCTGATGGCGTCGCAGACTGTCGCAAAAGCGGCGGGGCTGAAGGCAATGGCGGACGAGCCGCAAACGGATCCAACGGGGTCATGAGGCTCGCACTAGGATTCGACGAATAAGGCAGAGTATCGAGAGGGAGCCTCAACCCGATCGACGAATCCCCGGGCAGCAAGAATAGTTTCTCGGGACGCACAGGCCATGGTCCACTCGTCCATTTTCGTTCCGCTTGCCACCACTGTTTCCGCACTGGAATCACCACACCAACGGGTTCGTTCAGTCCCCGCTGAAAGACTCGCGTCAATCGAGCTCTCTGCTCGGGATCCTCAAGCTTGGAATCCCACGGCATAACGTTGATCGGCAGCCGTTGCTCCCGCCACATGTAGTAATAAACATCTTCGTAAGCAGGCATCATCCATCGCGGATCTACGCCCAATCGAGTCGCTAACTGTGTCGCAAAACGCCGCGCATGGGCAAACGAATGCCCGTAGTCTTTCCGTTCGTCTGCAATCCAACGCTCATCATGCCAAATGGGTTGTCCGTCCGTACGCCAAATGCACGATAAAGCCCATCGAGGCAACGATTCACCGGGATACCATTTCCCTTGTCCGTAATGAAGCATCGCTCCCGACGCAAAGCGTTGACGCAGTCGCTTGATCAATTCGCCCGACATCCAGCGCTTGTTGACTCCTACCGCAGCATTGTTCCATTCCTCCCCCTCCATATCATCCATCGACACGAATGTGGGCTCTCCGCCAAAGGTCAGCCGCACGTCGTCGTGTTCCAGTTGCATATCGATCGCTTTCCCAAGCCGATCGATACGCATCCATTGATCATCGGTGTAGGGCTTGGTCGAGCGAGGGTCCTCGTGCATGCGCGCAACCGACATCGAAAATGAAAAATCGCACTCGGCTTGATCGACCGTGCCTGTTATCGGTGAAGCGCTCAATGGATCCGGAGTGCACGCCAATGGCAGATGCCCTTCACCGCACATTAAGCCGCTCGTCGGGTCCAAACCAACCCAACCCGCTCCCGGCAAATATATCTCTGTCCACGCGTGCAAATCCGTAAAGTCCTTCTCAGGTCCGCTGGGGCCATCCAGCGAACGGATGTCGGGTGCTAGCTGGATCAAGTATCCCGATGCAAATCTCGCGGCGACTCCCAATCGCCTAAAAACCTGGACCAGTAACCATGCCGAGTCACGGCATGAACCACATCGTTTCTCAAGGGTCTCCTCGGGAGTTTGTACCCCCGGTTCCATCCGTATCTCGTATCGAATCTCTTGGTGCAATCGCCGATTGATATCGATGATGGCGTCGATAGTTCGCTTGGGAGTCAAGTCGATCGCAGCAACCCATTTAGACAGTCGCTCCGTCGCCGGTAACTGCTGCAAGTATGGGGCGAGCTCTTTCTGCAACCATCCGTCGTACGGAAACGGAAATTTCTCAGCATAAGACTCGAGAAAAAAATCGAAAGGATTGATCGCGGTCATGTCTGCGACGAGATCCACCTCGATCGAGAATTGCCTCGTCTGTTTCGGAAACACCAAGCGTGCCAGATAGTTTCCTTGTGGGTCTTGTTGCCAGTTGCAAAAATGGTCACCCGGGGTGACATGCATCGAATAACTGTAGATTTTGGTGCGGCAATGGGGGGCGGGTCTCAGCCGTACGATCTGTGGCCCCAGAGATACAAGACGGTCGTACCGATAAACGGTCTCATGGTGCAATGCTACGCGTATACTCATAAGTAACGAATCCGGCCTTCCTCTTTTTGACGACGATACGCCGCGTGAACTGTGAACTAGCCCAAGGTAATCTTGCCACGCTCTAGGAACAAAGTCAGCCACTCAGAAACGCACTGAACTGGGATGGATGCGGTTTTTCTTAGGGACGACGGCATCCAAACGGCACTCCTCGAGGAGCAATTCCTCGTTCGAGGTTATTTGCCGTTGCTTCAAGCATTCCAGAAAATAGCAAAGGGTACATACTGCAGGGCGCGGTGCATTTTCATGCAAGAGAGGATAAGCCCCACAGGTTGGATATCATACCCAAACGGATCGGGCCTTGGGGGGCCAAATGTCCAGCATCAAGCAATTTGAAGGCCCGCTCTGGATTCGATCAACCGCCTGCTTTTTTGCTTCGAAGTGACTGTAGTGGCAGACGCAAACGCTATTTACTGCAAGCTGGGCGTCCGCGATTCCAAGGCATCGCAGCCAAAAAATACGCCATCCCACACCAGTCGGTGACACCAGCAAATGTAAGTCCAGCACCGATGAATGCGCAAAGTCCGAAAAACCAAGGATTAACAAAGGTTCCCAGCAACGCTCCGAGCAGAACCAACAGTCCGGCGGCGATTCGAACCTGTCGCTCGATGCTGATCACGCCCTTGCCTCGCACTACGGGTAGCCCAGCACCCACACATGCGTTGGTACCTCCTAAGACATTGACGACCGTCAACCCTTCGGCAGCCAGCTTCTCCGCCGCTTGCTTGCTCCGACCACCACTCTGGCAAATGACGTAAACCTCCGATGGAACCTCGGACAGGACGTCCTTGAGTTTCGCCTTGCAAAGTTCATTCAATGGGATGTTGATCGCAGATTCGACATGCACGGATTGATATTCTCCGGGAGTGCGTACATCAATAAGTACATTGGATGTTCCACGCCCCAAACATTTCCCAAAATCCAACGCCTCGATTGTGGTGACCGACATGATTCGTATTCCTTTAGCTTCCACGCAACCACGATATTTTGACCAGGAAATACACCCTAGCTCAGCCCCATTTTACACAATTTTTTCCATCAAGTCCTAGAGCATTGTCCTCACATCATCGGTCGTTTCTAACCTTACTTTCCAGAGTGCGTGAGGGTCCCAGGTTAACCGGGAGGCAGTTCGCGTGCGCACTGGCGAAACGCTTCGTACAGCCCTATTCCCGCCGCCACCGAAAGATTGAGGCTGCGGACCGGCCCGATCATGGGCAATCGGACACACTGGCTCGCATAGGATTGGCGGATACTCTCAGGAAGACCGCTCGATTCACTCCCGAAAATCAGCCAATCGCCTTTCTGATACTGTACCTCTGAGTGGACTCGCGTTGCGAATTTGGTGAAGAACCACGCTCTCTCCAGCGGAACTTTGGGCAATAGATCCTGCCAGGAGTCCACGATTTCCCATTCCAAAAACTTCCAATAATCAAGCCCAGCCCTCTGCAATTGCTTGTCATCCAACCGGAATCCCGTGGGCCGAACAATCCAAAGCTTTGCACTCAACGCCACACACGATCGGCCAATATTTCCCGTGTTCTGAGGGATCTCAGGCTGGAACAAAACCACATGAAACGAAGGACTTGAGGCTTCAGACATCGCGAATCGTGCAAAACAAAGGGGTTAGAGAAGGAGCCACCGATCGTACGCGATTTTCTCCACAAAAAGAAAGGGGGATTGCATGCATTTCGCAACGAGAACTCGGTTCTGGTCTCCTGTTTCCGACCAGCGATGGCTCGAAGTCATCCGGTAGCGACTCAGCGATTTGTCTTAAAATTTAGACAAAACTAGCATGCTTAGGTATCCTTAGACGTGCACCGGAGGTCCGCCACTTTCAGGCTCCTGAACGAAATCGGGAGAACGGAACCCTGCACAGGATTGCGATGAGACGCATACAGTTGCCCCAAATCATTGTTTTCACGCTAAGTCCCTTGACCTCGATGTTTACCCAGCTACGACGAACAAACATTCGACGCATCGTCGGACGTTCGCTGATTTGCACGCTCGTATTGGTTTCGATTTCAACCGCATCCGCGGTTTCTCAAGATCCCGAGGCTTCGAAAGCTCCTGCGGCAGAGCAACCCGCGGAAATGTCGCCTGTCCTGGTCATCCAAGGAGACGCATCGGTCCCATCGTTGGCGTTTCCAGGTACTGAGCCACCGAACAGCGACGGAGGGACGCCTAAACCAACAACACCGACTCCAAATGCTGACGCGAAAAAAGAGGATGCCACGAAAGCCCCCGAGACGATCAAGCGACCTAAGGAACCGAAAGGTCCACCGGACAAGTCGGAGTTTCAGGTACGCCCCGACGAATCAGGTATGGTTCAATTCCAGTTTCGCGACCAATCATGGCCTGATGTCCTGCAATGGCTCGCCGATGTTTCCGGATTGGCGTTGGACTGGCAGGAGCTACCCAGCGATCTTCTGAGCATCGCGACACCTGGCAAGACGTCGCTAGTCGACACTCGCGATGTGATCAACCGCCACCTCTTAGCACGCGACTTTACTCTGCTCGAATACCCTGGTGTCTTGCAAGTCGTCAAAACCAAGGAACTCAATAGTGCACTGGTTCCTCGAGTGTCCCCTGAGGAACTTCCTACACTCCCTCCGAATCGATTCGTTCGCACAACATTCAAACTCGATTCCTTGATCGCCAAGGAATTGCTCGAAGAACTGAAGCTGCTGATCAGTACCCATGGAACACTTCGAGCGCTCAGCAATACCAACCGTTTGGAAGCGATGGATACCGCAGCCAACCTGGCGGACATCGCTAGGATCCTAAGTGAGGAACAGTCGGATGTGGTCCTCAATAACTTAGCCCGTGAATTTCAATTGGAACATGTGCGAGCCAGCGAGGTTCGAGAGCAGCTAGCCGCATTTTTGAAGCTCGATGAAGGAAAAGGAACCAAATCCTTGCCAAACATGGGCGCTAATCCAGATCTGGAAGCGCAACAACAGCAGATGATGATGCTCCAACAAGCCCAAATGGCTGGGCAGCAACAAAACGCAGGCGGTGCACCCCGGGCCGCAGCTCCAGTATCCGATGTCCGCCTCGTTGCGAACACTCGCCGAAACAGCCTCATCGTAAACGCTCCGCCCGACAAAATGGCCATCGTCGCAGCGTTTGTTGCCCGTGTCGACGTACCACATCCAAATGAGCACTACCAAGCCTTGTCCACGCGGATGAAGGTTTACCGATTGGCAAGTCTTGAACCGAAGAAATTCGTAGCGTCGCTGCTGGCACTCAATGTGCTCGAACCAACCACCCGCCTCGAAGTTGATGATAAGAACAAATCGATGATCGCGTATGCGTCGCTTGCAGATCATCTAACCATTCAAGACACATTGCAGAAGCTCGACGGTTCCGCACGCCAAGTTGAAGTAATCCAACTGCGACGCCTCCGAGCAGAAGAAGTCGCCGGGACCATTCGCCTGCTAATGGGTATCGACCAGGAAAAGAAAGAGGAATCGCCACGTCGCGGTTACTATGCTTTCGATTTTGCTCCGCAACAAAACAAAGAAAGCTCAACCAAAGACCAGTTGAGGGTCGGTGCTAACGTGGGCAACAATCAACTCATTCTTTGGGCAAATGAGTTCGAGGCAACAGAGATCAAAAAGTTATTGACCAAACTCGGTGAGATTCCGCCACAAGGAGGCAGTGACCAGCGCGTCCGAGTCATCGACGGAAATCGTAGCCAGCAAATGCGTGAATACCTCGAACGTCTGAAACAAACTTGGGATGCCAAGGGAGTCGAACTGGACCTGCCATCGGATTCGGAGTTTGAGGTCGATATCCCGGTCACGGATCCTCCTGCACAAAACATGGAAAAGTCAGACAACAAGAAGAAGGACGGGCGAAAGAAGGCTCCCGTACCTATCGACGATGCTCCATCCCTCGGAGCAACCCCTGCTGGGAAAGCCAATCATGGTGGAGTCCTAGTCGCAGTCGATCAACCGCCCGACGTTGACCCGATCCTAAACGCTGACAATCAGGAATCTGGATCATTGCGCCCCATGCCCCAAATCCAGGAAAATCCATCGCGAACCAAGCTCCCATCACAAACCAAGATTAAGGTCCGGTTTGATGAGCGTGGAGACTTGGTCCTCGAGTCCCAAGACACCTCCGCCTTGGATACTCTCGAGGAATGGATGCTGCTCAACGCACCACCCGAAAAAGAGTATCACATCTTCCATGTTCGCCATTCGCGACCGTTTTGGATCAAGCTGAACCTGGAAGAGTATTTTAAAGAGGAGTCGCCCAACAAGAAGAACAACAACGATTCTGTATTCCGATGGTTGTTCGATCTCGACCCACCCAAACAAGAGTACGACGGCCCACAGTTGGGCAAGAAACGCAAATTAAAGATCATGTCCGATTCGGACTCGAATACCCTGTTGGTGAGCGGTGCCTCCGATGGCCAACTGCAAACCATTCAACGCCTGATCGACTTGTGGGACAAACCGACGGTCCCCGACAAGCAATCCCTGCGATTCACGAAATCGGTCAAGGTTGAATACTCGAAGGCCCAAAATATCGTGGACGCGCTCAAAGATGCGTTTCGCGATCTGCTGAGCTCGAACGACAAAGCCATGGAACGGAAAGAGGAAGATCGAGGCCAGGGTGCCGGACGCGAATCAAAGCGCAAGACCGACGAATCGATTTCGGACGGAGGTATGAGTTTCGAGTTCACAGGAAGACTCTCATTGGGTGTCGACAAACTCACCAACACCATCTTGGTCTCCGCCAAAGGTGAAGATCTGTTGGAAATGGTTTGTGATTTGATCGAAGAGCTCGACCAAAAGGCGAAACGGAGCGAGACAGTCGAAGTACTAAAGGTTAACGGAACGAGCACGGTGGCCCTCGAAAAAGCCCTCAAGAACCTGCTTCGAGGGAAGCCCGCTAACCAGACAGGTGGTGCCAATAACCTGAAGTTAACACCCGGCGCGGGTGGCCAAATCGTCCCAGCCCAGGACTTCAACCAACAGGGCAACGGATTGTCGAACCGTTCTGGCTCGGGACGCAATGCTAACGCCGATGCGGATTTTGAGAACTAACCACTCTCCGCATGGTACTTGATTCCAAAGCTTCGGCCGACGCATCTCAAATCGGCTTGGCTGCGTCCCGCGAGAGGACGATCCTCGGGTTCATCATCCAGAACCAGACGGGAGGGCAAAGCGCGAGTAGGACCATCCCGGGATAACCTGATGGAAGTTGCGGGCATTGTTCTTTCGATTGAAGCAATTGGTAATGACGGTCTGCTGCCATGTGATGGTCGGAGTGACGACTGAGCTCGAACAATAGCATTCGGCTCACGCGATGATCACTGTTCCATGAGTGGTGTTCCTGGACCGTCTCAAGCCGCCCGCTGGGCAATGCATGTCGCTCCAAACCATAATGCTCGATGTAGTTCACGACTTCGAGGAGCCCGAACGATAAAAACGCGATCGCGCAATAGATCCCGAGGAATCCCCAACCGAACATTGAAACCAATGCAATCAGCCACAGGGATTGGATCACGAGGAATGAGAGCATTTCGTTGTGCCAACTCCATTTGGCGAGACCTAGCTTCTTCAATCGTTGCAGTTCGAGCCTCCAAGCGGACAACCATTGCGCCGGGATCGTGTACAAGATAAATGCATACACGTTTGTCCCTTGGGCTGCTGTCGCAGCATCCTCTTTGGTTCCAACATTTTTGTGATGGCCCCGCACGTGCTCAATCGCGAAATGCATGTAGAAAACGGTCATTAAGATGAGTCGGCCGATCCATCGCTCCATTTTTGTTTTTCGATGAATCAGTTCATGGGCGACCGTGATTCCAATCCCGCCCGTGCTCAGCGCAACCGACAGCACCCAACCCGCCTGGACCCACCAAGGGGCCAATTGATGGGTCCATTCCCAGCCGCATAACAAGATCAGACCCAATTGGACGGGAAGATGGAAGTATAGGATCCAGCTGTAAAGACGAGATGCCCCTCTGGCAGGTTCAATGCTCGGATCATCGACTTTTTCCGTATCGCAACCGACGATCGCATCCATGGCTGGAACACCAACGAATACAACAGCGACAGTAAGCCATGACCAAATGCCACCCCACAACAAACCAATCGCCGCAAAGAGGGGAATCGAGAACGATGCGAGATAATTCCAAGGCTTCATAGCGGGACAACGCCTCTATCGTTGAGGTACCGTTCATTCACCAACGCGTTGATCGGTGGTTCCTAACGCAAGCGGTTTCACTGCCTAGGTTCCAGAATTATAGCCCGACGTAGTCTCCTTAGGATACCATAGGACTCGAACGGCCTTTGGCAATCGATGGCGCAAATGCGAAGTATTTGAGACCCTGTATCGGGCGGATAGACGCGAACTATTTTCAACAGGCAGATAAACGATGGCGACAGACAGTTGGATCCGACGGATGAATGGATCAGTCCTAGCGGCGATCAGGCTCGCGGCGATCGCGTTAATGTGCGCGGTCGGTTTAGGTGAAAGCCTTTTGCAATCCGCAGAGCCGACGCGAGTTTTTATTTTTGCTGGCCAATCGAATATGGTCGGTGCCGATGCAAAGGCTGACGAGATTCGAGAGTTCCCACACTTTCGGGATACCGTCATTCCACGCGAAGATATCCTTTTTTCGTACCGGCTCGGAAACGGCGATGAAGTCTCAAAAGGCTGGGTGCCACTGAGACCACTCAAGGCGTTTGGTCCCGAGGTGACCTTTGCCGATGAAGTCAGCAAGCATGTTTCCTTTCCCATCGCGATTATCAAATCCGCAGTGGGTGGGACAACGATCGCTTTCGACTGGAATCCAGATGCGCCGGACCGCGGTCAGCAACTTTATCCAAAGACGCTACAGCTGATCCGCGATTCGCTCAGAGAACTCACCGACCGCGGTATCGCGTACAAGCTGGAGGGTGTCATGTGGCACCAAGGGGAGAACGACATGCTCGATCGTATGCTCTACCCAAAGTACGCGGTGGGCCTTAACCAACTGATCGCTCGATTGCGGAGCGATCTCAGTGCCCCTGATTTGGAGTGGTATCTCGGTGAGGTGAGTGAAAAAGGGATTTGGGGCATGGATCACCGGGCTAACTTAGGGGCTTTCCGCACCCAACAGCAACATGTTCTCGATGGCGATGCACGCACGCATTTCGTACCCACATCGCATCTCGCCTTTGAAGTGATGGGGAGCGGCCAACCGCATTACCACTTTGGCACCCAAGGACAATTGCAGATGGGGCAAGCGTTTGCCAAGGCTTATCTTCAACGGATCGGTGCGTTGAAAACCTCACCCGACCGATCGTACCAAGGGAAACTACCGGTCGCAGCGAACGGTCGTGTTCGCATCTTTGTGTTGGCCGGACAGAGAAATATGGAAGGGGAGGATGCGCATGTGGCTGAACTCGCTCAACTCTCCGACCGCAAGGCTTTGGCACAGCCGCAAACCGACGTTCTCTTCCGGTACTCGCTGGGAGGAGGAGTCACCGTATCGTCGGATTGGGAACCTTTGGGGCCGGTCGACGAACTCGGGAACTTCGGGCCCGAACTCAGTTTTGGTGCCCAATTGCGAGCGAGACTCCCCAAAGAAGAAGGGATCGCGATCGTCAAGTTCACGCACAGTGGCGCTCAAGGTCCGGATTGGGCTCCCCAGGGAAATGAACCGAGTCACCGCCAGCTCTACCAGAAACTTCTTGCATTCCTTCGAGCGGCAGAAAATGACCTTAAAGAACGCGGTTATGCGGCCAAAGTCGAGGGGGTCTTTTGGCATGCCGGAGAGAATGACACGTACTTTGGACCTTATGCTCAAAACAATGCAAAATGGACTCAGCAATGGGTTGATCGCTTGCGATCGGACCTAGGAGATCCTTCGATCGCTTGCTTCATCACCGAACAGCATAAAAATTCGCCTTGGGTGAACATCGACAACGTCAACACTGGCCTTCGAGAAATGGCGTCGGAAGTGCCACGGGTTACGACCGTCTCGACCGAAAAGCTTTCGCATGGCAGAAAGCATTTTGGAACACTCGGCACCGTCGAGTTGGGAGACGCCATGGCAGAAGCCTATTTACGGCAAAAATAGCTACCTCGTGGGACCAAATCCGTGTTAGGCCGGTTTTGGGAAAACGAAGCGTCTCGCAGTCTCCAATTCGGATGCATTTTTGATATCCTGTAATTCGATTCCATTCGGCCCTCAACTCAATTGATTTAAACATCATGGTACCGACCGCAATTCGCTTTTTCGTTTGCTCTATTCTCGCCGTCGCTAGCTTGCAAAGCTTTGTCTTAGCGCAGGAAACGACCTCGAGTTCGGCCAAAGGTACCTCGAAATCCAACGCGGAGTGGGTGCCGCTGTTTAATGGCAAGGATCTGACGGGGTGGACGCCAAAAATTCGGGGGCACAAACTCGGGGAAAACTTTGGCAACACGTTTCGCGTCGAAGATGGTCTTTTAAAGGTGCGTTACGACGCTTACGACAAATTCGATGAACGTTTCGGACATTTGTTTTACCAAGGGGAATATTCCAACTACCGATTGCGGGTCGAGTACCGTTTCGTCGGGGAGCAGGCTGCCCAAGGCCCAGGATGGGCGATTCGCAACAGTGGAGTGATGATCCATGGCCAAAAGCCGGAAACGATGACGATCGACCAAGATTTCCCGAGTTCCATCGAGGTGCAACTGCTCGGCGGGGATGGTAAAAATCCAAGAACAACACTAAACCTGTGCACTCCGGGTACGCACGTTGAGATGAACGGCAAGCTATTCACGCCCCACTGCACCAATTCGAAATCCAAAACCTATCATGGCGAGCAATGGGTCACCGCGGAGCTCGACGTTGTCGGCAATGAAGTGATTCGACATAGTGTCGATGGGCAAGTGGTCCTCGAGTACCAACGACCTCAACTGGATCCCAACGACAACAACACGAAGCATTTGCTGGCGGACGAGGAGAAGGAAACTGGACTCAAGCCGCTGCCAGAGCGATTGCAATTGCATCGGGGCACGATCTCCCTCCAGTCCGAGAGCCACCCGATCGACTTCCGCAAGGTTGAAATCATGGTTCGATAGTACGCATAAGAGCTTCGAGTTTTACTTACCCTCGAAAGGTTTGGTACGATGCCAAAGAACATTCCGACCGACACCAAAACTCGGACCGTTCGGCGGTCTATTGCTTTTATCGCGATCTCTTACGTCGTGATGACGTTGTTCGGTACAGTGGCCAACGCGTGCGAAGGGGACGACACGACACCGCATACGGTTGCGATTGGTTCAAAAGTTCAGGAGTTGCGATTCAAAGACATACGAAGTGTTCCACGAAGTCTCGACGATCTCGGAACCCACCGAGCCTACGTTTTCGCGTTCGTGACTACGCAATGTCCGATCGTGAAGAAGACGATTCCGAAGCTTAAGGAGTTGTACGAGAAGATCCAAGCTGAAGACGTCGTCGTGGTCTGCGTTAACGTCGGGGCGGATGACACGCTCCGTGAGGTTGCCTCACACGCTCTCGAATGCGACGTGCCGTTTGCCTTTGTCAAGGACTACGATCTTTCGGTCGCTCGGACGCTTGGGGTGACCAAGACCCCCGAATTCGCCGTGTTGGATAGCGATCACAACTTGGTATATCGCGGGCGTTTTGATGACCAACTACGCTTGGGTGGAACGAGAGCGACCCCCAGTCGTGCAGATCTTGAGATCGCTTTGGATGAAGTGCTACACGCCAAAACCGTAACGGTCCCTCAGACGACCACCGATGGATGTTTGATCACCCCATCGGTCTCGCCTCGCCCCGTCGCAAACGCAACGACCTATTACAAGGATGTGGCAGGAATCGTTTACGAGAAATGCACTCCATGCCATCGACCGGGTACTGCAGCCCCATTTTCGCTGATCCGCTTCGAAGATTTCTCAGCGAATGCAGAAATGATTCGAGAAGTGATCCGGGATGAGACCATGCCACCGTGGTATGCGAGTGCACAGCATGGACGATTTCAGAACGATCGTTCCTTGACGAGCGCCGAGAAAAATCGGATCCAAGCTTGGCTGGATTCAGAACGGGAATCGGGGATGCCTGGCGATGGTCCCTCGGTTCCAGAATTTCCCGACACCCAATGGCGAATCGGGACACCGGATTTGGTGATCACAATGCTGGAACAGCACACGGTACCCGCCACCGGGTTCGTCCCGTACAAATACGTCATTCTGCCCCATGTCTTCTTCAATGAGACGTGGGTCGAAGCGTTTGAAATTCGTCCCGAAAATCCGGCGGTCGTGCATCATTGCAACATGGCATACGCGACGAGCGAAGGGGCCAGCGATGAAACCTTCATCACCGGTTATGTTCCAGGTGGTCAACCACTCGATCTTGGCAGATTCGATTCAGGGATTGCCTACCGTATTCCTGCCGGGTCGGGGTTGGGGCTTCAAATCCACTACACCACCACCGGCAAAGAAGAAAAATGCCGTATCCAAGTAGGATTGCGGTTTCCTCGCGAACCGGTTCGTAAGCAACTGCATCATTTTGTGCTCGACCCCCGGGGATGGAAAATCCCACCCGGTGACCCGGCATTCAAACTCCGGGAATCGCATACGCTGAAGCACAATGCTGATCTATTAGGGTTGTTCACGCACATGCACGTGCGAGGCCGGGACATGACCTTCTTTGCCAACATGGCCAATGAGGAACGGGAATGCTTGTTGCAGATCCCCAACTACAACTTCGAATGGCAACTGGGCTATGAACTCAAGCCCGGGTCGAAGATCCTGCCCAAAGGAACGACGATCGAAGCAATCGCCCATTTCGATAACTCGAACTTCAATCCCTACAATCCCGATCCAGCCAAGAGCGTTGAATACGGCCCACAGACGGTCGACGAGATGTTCAATGGCTTTGTATTCTACGTCGACAACGACGAGGAACTCCGTATTCCCATCAATCCAAAGACAGGCCGCCGAAGCAAGTAGCATTTTTGCTGGGGGCCTTCGATGCCCGTCCCCACTTATGCATGCTGGCCAGCCCGCAGAGCGAGGTGTGGGTTCCATATCCCCTGCTCAAACTCTTCGTCGACCAGTCGAAGCACTTCGTTGACGTTCAGTGTTCCTTCGACAATCCTCGCGGAGTTGAGGCAGTAAAGACCGGGTATCGATGTCGTGACGGGCATGCGGCGATTGGAATAGCCCAGCGTGGGTAAAGCCATCACCGATTTTGCTCGAGCGGTGCGGATCGCGCGAACCCATTCGGCCTGAAAGCCTGGATAGATCTTTTTCAATGTCTGGATTGCACGCGTGTGGATCTCAGCATCTGGTTCGTCAAACCCCGGATCATCGCTCATCAGGTATCGAGGGAGATAGACCAAATAGTTTCCTCCGAGTTTCTCCATCGGAAGAATCGATCCCATCTCGATAATGCCGGTGAAGGGGATCCCGGGATCGAGGAGATTGGTGACGTAGTAGCCGCCGAGTGGCCGATCCAGCAACAGCGATGTGCAAATCACACCGAGGTACTCAGTATCCGTCAAGCGAGTTCGCTCGTCCCCTGTCCAGTCCGTAGTGACGGATGCAATATGGGATGATGGGGTGGTCAGTACCACGCGATCGAAAACCTCATGCGCCGTCGCTTCGCGGGTTTCGACCGCGAGATCGAAGCGGCCCTCTTGGTTCCGCGAGACGGATTGGACAGAAGTCGCGAGTTTGACATGGACTCCCAGTTGCTCCAGATACGGCCCCAGTGCGTCCATAACTCGGCGATACCCGCCAGGAACATATCCGAACATCTCGCGCTTCAATCCGCTTCGCCGAGCCGAGTACATGCGTTGGATGTACGCCCATATGAACGACGCATTCGTTCGTTGGTACGCGTCCCCAAGCTTCGATTTCAGAAGTGGTCGCCAGATTTTTTCGAACGTCGAGTTCCCGCTCCATTTACGTAGCCAATCCTCGACCAGGATTTGCTCCAGTGGCCTCCAATGACGAATCTTGGATCCCGCAAAGATCGTCAGCCCCAATCGGAATTTCTGGATCCAATTAAGGACGGGGAAGAAAAAGAAGTCGATAGAGCTCGAGAGCGAATACAGTTTTCCAGAAGCTAAGAAACCGGTTTTGGTTTGGACCCATTCAATCTCATCGTCGAGTTGGATCTCTTTCAAAACGGAACGCAGGTAGCGATCGCTGAGCAAGATCACATGGTAGTAGCGATCCCATTCCACGTGATCGATCGACCAAGGAGATGCGAGCCCACCGAGACGGTCGGAGGCTTCGATCAAGGTTACACGCTCGCCGCGCTGTGCGAGCACCATCGCCGTGCGAAGACCCGCAAATCCCCCACCAACCACCCCCCAGGATAACGGCTCGTCGCGCTGTTCATTCATGGGGATTTGTAACAAGTCTATAGAGAGATATCAGCATCTCCAATTCGAACGAGCGAATCGGCGGACGTGCAGAAGAGATCGATGGCCGCTATGGAGTCAGGGACGACTAATTGTCTTTCGAATGCGGCTTGCCAACAAGGTCATCGATGAGGTGGTCGAGTTCCTTTCGGTCAACATTCATCTTTGCAGCGGCAAGCGCGAAGAGCCTTTTCTCGACTTCGCTCAACTGCCCATCGGCAGCCATCACCCGAATCAGATCTGAGAGCATCTCGATTTGCTCCTTGCGATCAACAGGCAGCTTGAGGGATGCCGAATCGCTCAACGCGAACTCAACAGCCTTTCCTAAGTCGGCGTCATCCAGTCCCAGTTCACCGCAGCGATCGACCAAGAGCGCGATTTCTCGCTCGGTGAGAGATCCGTCGGCGGATGCCATAATGACCAGATTTTTGAGATGATCGAGATGACGCATATACCCTTTCCTCCAATACTTCCTTAACCGACGTGCAAAAATGCCGGTCGGCGCCTCCTGCGATTCCAGGACCGATCGGTGTCTACTGGCCCCATTGTGGTCAAAGGCTAGTCGGTTTGCCTAGGTATCCTCCACCGGTACCTGTAGCTTTCAAACTAGTTTCGCGCGAGTCTTGAGAATTTAGGAGGAAACCGCGCCCAATTACCCCCGGTTCTTCGCCTAGGCCTCTAGGCAAC
This sequence comes from uncultured Pirellula sp., assembly GCA_903930765.1. GTDB lineage: Bacteria > Planctomycetota > Planctomycetia > Pirellulales > Pirellulaceae > JBKCUI01. The sequence goes on along the minus strand of CAIYZV010000117.1, from coordinate 7,986 downwards.
GGTATAGCATATTGATATCACTTAGATATCGCACCACAGCCAGGTTTTTATCCAACGGGAGGTTTCCTCGTGAATACCATAGTTAGTGAGAAATTGATTCGTCCTCGAAGCGGGTGGCAGATGCTGACCTTGTGCCTCCTAGGGATCTTATTTGCCGCAGCCATGGTAATCTTGGCAGTAAGCCAAATATTCAACGGGGCGAATGGCGTTCGCGGAGTTGTTATCGGGATGGGTTTCCTCGTCGCCGCTGCGAGTTTCGTGGGGCTGTTCGGTTGCATGGCAGTACCACCGAACACAGCCCGCGTACTCGTGCTCTTTGGTGAATACCGAGGGACAGTCAACGATTCGGGTTTTTACTGGGTCAATCCATTTTTGAGCAAACGGAAAATCTCTCTACGGATTCGAAATTTCGAGACAGGTTCCACGAATGTCGCTGAGAAGAAGAATGAAGCGGGCGTGGTGATCCAGCAAAAGTCCCGTACGCATGGACGGCCGTCGAAGGTCAACGATCGCGATGGAAATCCGATCGAAATCTCAGCGGTGGTCGTTTGGAAGGTGGTGAACACAGCCGAAGCAATCTTTGAAGTGGATGACTATGAGGACTTTGTCCAAGTGCAAAGCGAAGCCGCTTTACGAAATCTCGCGACACGCCATCCGTACGACAGTGAGGATGGCACCGTATCTTTGCGCAGTTCCACCCAGGAAATCGGGGATCAACTCAAGTTGGACATCCAAGAGCGGCTTGAAAAAGCGGGCGTGGAAGTTCTCGAGGCCAGGATCAGCCATCTGGCTTACGCTCCGGAAATCGCAGCGGCCATGCTGCAACGCCAACAAGCTCATGCCGTTGTAGCGGCGCGTGCGAAGATCGTCGAAGGTGCCGTCGGCATGGTTCAGCAAGCCCTCGAGCATCTCAGTCGAGACAAGATTGTCGAGCTCGATGATGAGAGGCGAGCCGCGATGGTCTCCAACTTGCTCGTGGTACTGTGCAGTGACCGCCATGCCCAACCCGTCGTGAATGCGGGTTCCTTGTACAACTAACGGTCTTAAACAGCACCGAGGAGCTCGCCCGTGGCGAAACGAGACTCATTTCTATTGCGAATCCCGCCGGAACTGCTCGATGCGATCCGGCGCTGGGCGGATGACGAGTTCCGCAGTGTGAACAGCCAAATCGAAATGATCTTGGCACGTGCTGTCTCTCAATCGGGCCGAGCGCCAAAAACAAACGACGAATCGAACGAACCAGAGGATCCGAAAGGAAAGAAAAAACCCCAGCGGGGGGCGTAACGAACCTCCTTCCCGCCGCATCCACCGAGAAAGCTGCTATAGACGCAACCCGGCAAATTAGGTAAACCGAACGCGTTATTGTCTAGGATTTCTTAGGAGAAGCGAATGAATCGCGTGGAAAGCTTTTTGTTAGGGTTGGTGGTCGGGATCGGTGTCTTGTACGGGACCATGCACTACACGGTCGTTCGAGCCAAAGATGGGTTCCATTTCATCCCAAAAATCACGGCAAAACTCGACATTCCCTATACCGATATTCGCTCCTTCAAAATCGACCAGTGGCAACGCAAGCAGACGCTTGCGATGTCTATCATGAAGGCGAAAAAAGGATATCTTCTAGCGGATCAATCGTTGACCATCTTCAAATCCAACACAGAGCAATTGCTCCAGCAGTTCGCAATGGAAAGCCATACGGCTTCGTCCAAGCTGTAGTCAGTGCTCGCGACACACATTAGATTGGGATCGATGCCATGGGCGGTGCTCTGGTAAAGCGGCGTTTGGGAAAGACTTCGTTGAACCTAACCAGTTTAGGTTTTGGAGCCAGTTCCATCGGCGCAGAGTTTGGTCAGTTCGATCTAACCACGTCGCTCTCCTCGGTTCGAACAGCACTCGATGCTGGGATCAATTTTATCGATACCGCTGCGTACTACGGGCGAGGGATGAGCGAAGTTTTGCTCGGACAGATCCTTCCCCAAATCCCTCGCGATCAGATTGTTGTCAGCACGAAACTCGGTCGCTACGCACCTCAACATTTCGATTTCTCCGCCAAGCGGGTCGCGGAAAGTATCGACGTTTCCCTTGAACGCATGCGGCTCGATACCCTCGATATCGTTTTCTGCCACGATATTGAGTACGGGGATATCCAACAAGTCATCGATGAAACGCTCCCCGCTTTGGCCCGACAAGTCGAGAAGGGAAAAGTTCGCTACATCGGGATCAGCGGGTACCCGATGAAGAATTTTGAACGGGTGATACCGACAGGCCTGATCGATTGCGCGATCACCTACAACCATTACACGCTTCAAAACACTATGGCGCTGCGGTTGTTGCCGTTCGCGGAATCGCATTCCGTCGGGCTCATCAACGCCGCTCCATTTTCCGCTCGGTTGCTGACGTCGATGCCATTGCCGCCGTGGCACAAGGCAACTCCAGACGTCCGGCGGATTGCGGCAGAAGCTGCCGCGTTCTGCAAATCGCAAGGAAGTTCCATCGAAAAACTCGCGTTGCAGTTTTCTGCATCCCATCCCGGTTTCACAAGCTGCCTCGTCGGGAGCGCGATCCCCGCGGAAATCCAACAGTGGATTGGCTGGCTGGAAGAGCCCATCGACCACGAACTCATCGCTGCGGTCTCCGAGATCCTAAAACCTATTCACAATTGGTTCTACATCGAAGGTCGCGCGGAGAACAACGATCTCACGTGGCCAAAATCGACCATCGCCAAGGACTGAATTTAATCGGCTAATTGAATCAATTAAACAAATAGCGCCGAGTTCTCGAAAGCGTTTTTCTAGAATGTCCTGCAGCGCCGGATGGGAGCAAGCTGGATAGCGAACGATTGTCGTAATCGTTTTTGGCTCCTTACGAGAGCAGTTGGGTCAACGGCGCTACATTCCCAAGTAGCACAACAGTCCCTGTCGCGAAGGGTTTATCGGTCCCCTAGGTTAATAACCCTCGATTCATCTCACGCGAAGGCGCGAAGCCGCGAAGGCAAGACCGAGGATCGCATCTTAGAACGATTGACTTAATCGTGTTTCGCTCCTGACGTGAGCAGTTGGGGACAACTCTCTACATTCCAAAGCAGAACGACAGTCCCTGTCGTGAGGGGTTTTCTGCGATCGCTGGTTTTTAGCCTCGCAGCGGCTCGCTGAGTTCTCGGACGAAAAAGTACTGAATGTCCAGGCTCGGAGCAGCCCGTCGGGCTGCGGAACTTCTATTCGAAATCCAGCGGAGAACGCCAAGCGTCGCGCAGGTCCCGCCACGGTACGTTAACAACCTCGGTTCCATCGCAATGGATAGTAATACAATCTCCGTTCGTCACCGAACCAAGGCGGTACCAGGTGACACCGCTCATCGCGTTCTCAAATTCCTTGGCATGCGCTGGCGATACTTCGACGAGAAGCCGGCTGTTGGATTCCGAGAACAGAGCAACAGACGCATCAATGAAGCTGGAGTTGCGCATTTGCGTGAGATCAAGCTCTGCACCCAACTCTCCAGCAAAAGCCATTTCCGCAATAGCGACTGCGAGTCCACCTTCGCTCAGATCATGGCAGGAAACGACCAATCCACGATCTATGGCAGCGTGCAGTTTGCGATAGGACTCCATCGCTATGGCGGGATCCACTTTGGGAACATGCCCACCCGATTTCTTCAGAACCATCGCGGCATGGGAACCGCCGAGTTCCTCGCGGGTGGATCCGACCAGGTAAATCGCGTTTCCTGATTGCTTGAAGTCCATGGTGATCGCTTTGGAGGCATCGTCGATCTGCCCCATGGCGCTGATCAATAGGGAGCATGGAATCGCGATCGATTGCTTTTCGCCTTTAGAATCAAACCAGGTAAACTCGTTGTTGAGGCTGTCTTTGCCACTGATGAACGGCGTCTTCCAGGCCAAAGCGAGATCGTGGCACGCGATCGCAGCCCGAACAAGTGTGCCGAGTGTCTCTGGCCGATCCGTGTTTCCCCAGCAAAAATTATCGAGGATGGCGATGCGATCGGGTCTGGCACCCACCGCGATCGCATTCCGTACAGCTTCATCGATAGCGCTGGTCGCCATGTGGTACGGATCGAGATCGCCAAAGCGAGGGTTCATCCCACAGGAGAGGACCAAAGCGCGATTCGAGGTTAACTTGGGTCGCACAACAGCGGCATCGCTGGGGCCATTGCATGCAGGGCCCACCAACGGCTTCACGACACTGCCACCTTGGACTTCATGGTCGTACTGACGAATGATCCAGTGCTTGCTCGCAACGGTAGGTGTTGAAAGAATCTTTTGAAGCGTCGACTCGATATCAGGTTTGGTCAGATCCCCTAGCGACCCAGTCTCCTCCGGTTTGTTTTGATACACCGCTTGCCGAACCACAGGTGGTCTGCCTCCGTGGAGGAACTCCATATCGATGGAACCAACCTCGGTATCTTGGTAAAGCAATCGCAGTTTTCCGGTAGGAACAAAGCGTCCAATGACCGCGTACTCGACATCTTCTTTCTTGCAAATTTGAGCGAGGCGATCGAGTTTGTCTGGGGGGACAGCTAACACCATGCGTTCTTGCGCTTCGCTGATCCAGATTTCGGTGTGGCTGAGACCATCGTACTTGAGCGGCGCGCGGTCGAGCCAGACTTCGGCTCCGATGGTTTCGCCCATTTCCCCGACGGCGCTGCTAAAGCCACCCGCACCGCAATCGGTGACTGCATGATAGAGCCCTTCATCGCGGGCTTGCAAAATCACTTCGAGTACCATCTTTTCAGTGATCGCGTTGCCGATTTGCACCGAGCCACCCGAGATGGCTTCGCTCTCGTGGGTTAACTCCACACTGCTAAACGTGGCGCCGTGAATCCCGTCTCTTCCAGTGCGTCCACCGATGGTGACAATCCAATCTCCCGACTTGGGAGACTTGTCCACTTTATCGACCGGCAGCAAGCCTGCGTTTCCGCAATATACGAGTGGATTGCCAAGGTATCGGTCATCGAAATAGACCGCGCCGTTGACGGTTGGGATGCCCATTCGATTTCCGTAATCGCGTACTCCCGCAACCACCCCGTTCATCACGCGACGAGGGTGCAAAACCCCGGGCGGAAGCTGGTCCGGAGGAAAATTGGGCGATGCGAAACAAAACACGTCCGAACTGCAAATCGGCTTTGCCCCAAGTCCCGTTCCGAGAGGATCCCGGATCACACCACCGAGTCCTGTATTGGCTCCGCCGTAAGGTTCAATCGCCGAAGGGTGATTATGCGTTTCCACCTTGAAGACGACATGGTGCTCGGCATCGAAGGTGACCACGCCTGCGTTGTCTTTGAAAACGCTGACGCACCAATCGTCCTGACCGAGTATCTCACGAATCTTTTTAGTCGCCGCGAAAATGGTTTCCTTGAGCATGCTGGTAAACTGCCGTGTGCCGTTTTCGTCACGGTATTCGATACGGCCGCCGAGCGTCTTGTGGCTGCAGTGCTCACTCCAGGTCTGCGCGATGGTTTCCAACTCGATGTCGGTGGGATGACGTCCCAGTTTCGCAAAATGGACTTGAATCGTCTTCATCTCAGGAAGCGAAAAATAAAGCTGTCCGGTTTTGCTGAGATGCATCAGCTCTGCATCGTCGAGATCGGCGATCGGCACCTGTGTCACATGCAGTCGATACGGGGATCCGAGCGAAAGTTTATCGAGTTCAAGGGGGCCGACGATAACTTGCTCGATGGAGTCATTGGACAAAATTTTCTTGCACACGCGATCGAACATCGACGCATCGGTTTCGGCGGATCCACAAAGCCAGTACTTGCGGAACGTGCGCACTTCTTCGACGTCGTACTTCAACCCGCGAAGCATCGTAAGGGTGCTTTGCGCCACCGGGTCCATAACCCCGGGCTTGAACAAGACGTGGACGAGCCGTCCGTGCGAGACGCCATAGGTTTTGGGCGCTGAGAGGACCGGGCTTCCAACCGGCGCAGCAATCGTGCGCTGCGCGATAGGATCTGCCAGATAGTCGTTCGCTACGCGGTCAGCCGCCGCTTGATCCAGGCTCCCCTGCAGCAAAAATCCGTGCACGCCTCGCGCGTCGAGATCTTTGGAGATTCCCATCTCGCGGGCCGCGGAGCCTGCATAAGCTCCGAGAGCATCCGGCTGCCCATCAGCCGACAGAATGTCTACTTGCCACAGCTTCACGTGTTGCCTTTCCAGATTTCAGAAGTTGCTCAACTCGATCGAAATCCGCTTGCTCAAGCGCCTCGATCCACGTTTCGCAAATTGTGGCAAACTTCTTCATTGCTTGTAAGGCTGGGCCGTGGTTTTCTTCGAGGATCTGTCGCCAAAGCTGTGAATTACTCGCGGCGATCCGGGTAGAATCCATCCAACCCTTACCGACGAAGGGAATTAACTCCGCCGGGGTGGAGATCGCCAACGCCGAAGCGACCATGTGGGGCAAATGGCTCGAAATCGCTAGCGCTGCATCATGTTCTTCCGGCGTGAGCCGGCTGATTCTGGATCCCATCGATTCCCAAAAATCGGTGACGCGTTGGATGAGATCGGGGCTCGTGCTTGGTGTGGGGGTAATAACGACCACTGCGCCGTCGAGAAGGGTGCCAACCGCATGCTCAACACCGCTATGGTGGCCACCAGCGATAGGGTGGCTGCCGACGAACTGATGATCCGATAATCGGCCTACCGCATTCCGGACGATGGTTTGCTTGGTGCTGCCGACATCGGTCAGGATGGCGTTGGGCAAGGCCACTTGAGCCGCGATCTCAAGCGTATCGACGATGGACCGGATCGGAACGCAAGCGATCACCAAGTCCGCATCTTTCGCCCCGACCAAAATATCATCGGTCGCTTCATCGATGGCCCCACGTCGCAGAGCAGTATCGAGCTTTGAGATCGTTCGACCGACCCCAACCACCTTCCTCGCAAGCCGCTTGCGGTGCAGTGCTAGGCCGATCGAACCGCCTAGGAGACCAACTCCAATAATGCAAACACGCTGCCAGACCATGTACGTTCGGGATTGGTGGTGAGGGACGAAGGATGGAAGCAAGGGAGGGAGCAACCAATCAAGCATGGCTGCCCGTAACCTGGTTCGGTGGATGGGCCATCGGACCGCGTGTGAGGCGTTCCGCTTGTAGGGTGCATAACGACTATCTTAATCCTGCAATCGGATTTGGTGTATCGGGCCCCGCTAATTCGCGAGAGCGCTGCGTCGCCGCTTGCACGGCATCCATGACGGTCGAGCGAAACGCTCCTTTTTCGAGCATTTTTAGAGCTGCAATGGTGGTCCCGGCAGGACTGGTTACCTGTTCGCGCAACACGGCCGGGTGCAAACCGGTGGATTGCACCATCGCGGCGGCACCGAGGACCGTTTGGGTCGCGAGTTGCAACGCGACGTCGCGACTGAGACCAGCCGCCACCCCACCGTCGCTCAATGCCTCGATCATCAACAGCACATACGCTGGGCCCGACCCCGAAACACCAGTCACCGCGTGCAGTTGATCATCACTAACATGCACGACACTTCCAACCGCTCGGAACACCCCATCGCACCAATCCTTGTCCTCGCCCGTCATTCCATGGCCAAAGGCGATACCGCACGCCCCGTGAAGGACTTGGCAAGGCGTATTGGGCATGACGCGTGCGATACGCTCGGTCCGAAACCAATGCGATAGCTTGGTCAATGGAATCCCTGCGGCGATCGAAACGATCAGGTGATGCGGCTGTACATGCGTGGCAATGGACGAACGGATACTCTCGAGAACTTGCGGTTTTACGGCCAGGATTACACGATGGCATCGATCGAACAGCTCCGACGACGAGGAGAAAACGACGGCCTCAGGAAAGAGTTGTTTCAATTTATCCGCTTGCGAACCATTCGGCTCCGTGAAAACCAAAGCGGATCCGTCGACAAGTCCTGCTTGCACTACGCCCCTCGCGATCGCCGTGGCCATCTGTCCGCCACCGAGGAATCCTAATGTTGATGGTGCCACGATCCCCTCAATTCAGTAATCAACCATTTC
>CAIYZV010000116.1 GCA_903930765.1 uncultured Pirellula sp. | reverse complement strand
TGATGGAGACCAAGTCGTATTCGCTAAAGAGTTCCCACAGTTTGCCTATCCGATGACGGGTGGGGTACACGTTACGGAAACCAACGATGCTACTTTCCGAGGTATGTATTTATCGGTCTTGGCGAATCGTGTTGCCAGAAACTTCTACAGTTACGATCCAACCACGGATGTAGGGCTAGATGCCGCTGCGAGCAGTTTGTCGAGGAACTAGTTCTAGGATCGTATCGATCCACGGTGGAGTGTCACATATGTTGCGACGAATTTTAAAAATGGTGGTTTGCTCAATGTCAGTCGCATGCATGGCTTTGAATGCTGAATCTCAATCGAAACCCGAGCCCAAAGGGATCGAGTTTCGAATCGATACCGATGTCTACGTCGATGAATCGAAACCACCCGTGGCATCGACGAAGACTCTTTTTCTTCGAGATCGTGTGATCGAGTGCGATGATGCCAAGCAACGGGCGATGATTTTGGAGTATACGACGCAACAAATTGTATTGGTGGATTTAGCAGCACATCGCTCGTGCCGAATGGAAATGGCCACTCTGGAGTCCAAATTGAGTTCGCTGAAAACTCAAATGACCCCAGAGCAAATGAAGGCGTGGGCTAGTAGCGAAGTACCAACGGACTCTGGAAATGGGTATGAGTTTATCCAGAGCGAAAACTTGAAGTACCAGTTCAAAACCAGCACACCTCGCAACGAGGAATTTGCGATTGCCTATTCGGAGTTTGCGGATTGGTCGGTACGGGTGAATGCGATCTATCCACCCTACAAGCCACCTTTGCTTCGCATGCAGTTGAACCAGTACCTCGGTGAGCAACGAAAGCTCCCCATCGAGGTGCGGCTGACCGATTTGCGATCCAAAAACGCTACGCCTGTGGTCGCGAGGGTATTGGTCCAAGAGATGCTGAGTCGACAAGACCAAGAGCGCATTAGGAATTTGGATGCGGTCGTTGCGTCGCTGAAGGTCGTCACCGACCAAGACTTCTTCCAAGTCCCTGCGGTTGCGAATACAAAGACTCAGTCCGCGAAGTGACTTTGAACACTTCGGCAGATCGACCTCGCCAGTTGATCTGCAGCGTTGATCTGTATGGGCTATTCGCTGTCGGATACTCGATCGTTGATCCCTAGAAAGCTGTTGGATGCGTAGGGTGGCTCTTCGCCGCGAAGCTCCGACAGGGCGTTTCCTGCCGCTCGCTGCTCAGCTTCTTTCTTGTTGCGTCCCCATGCGGATGTAAACCGACGCCCGGAAATCTCAGCAGCCACCTCAAAGTACTTGCTGTGGTCCGGGCCACTTTCTCCGACGACCCGGTAAACCGGAGTCCCCCGCAAGTCACCTTGGGCCATTTGCTGCAGAAGCGACTTGTAGTTCCCACCGCTTTGACCTTCGGCAGCCAATCGAATTTCAGGCTCGATGTGGGAGAGGATGAATTTCCGAGCGACGTCGAGCCCACCATCGAGGAATACCGCCGCCACGATGGCTTCAAAGACATCGCTGAGAAGCGACCGAGGCATACCGTGCCGCATCATGCCTCGACCGACAATCAGGCACTTCTCCAGTCCCAGTTTTTTCGAAATTTTGGCACAGACCCGCCGCGATACCACCACCGATTTTATTTTCGTCAGGTCCCCCTCCAAGTACTCTGGATAGGAACGAAAAATCTGTTCGCAGACAACCATTCCCAGGATTGAGTCGCCCAAAAACTCCATCCGTTCGTTGGAATGGGCGCGGCTGCTGGCAACGCTTGCGTGTGTCAACGCAGAGACAATCAAGGAGGGGTCTTGGAATCGATAGCCGATCAGCTGCTGGCAGCGCTCGGTTTTTTCCTCAAGACTGAGAAGTTCGTCAGGCAATTCCGGGCTTTTCATCACAGGTCAGTTAACGGGCTCAATTGCAAACCACCAATGGACGAAACACACTGCCGAAGAGGGGGTGACCGCCGTCCTTTTGGTTATCGCAGTTTCGGCACAACCGGAAAAGTGGGCAAGCGGAATTCTAAGCGCGGATTTTTCCTAGGAATCCGATTTTGTCAATGAAGTTGGCCTGCCATCGAAATATCGAGCCTGTGAAGAAATATCCAATGAAGATTCCTGCAGGAATTGCGTCTGATGGTTTTTGAATGGTTTATCTACATTTCAGCACTGCTTATCGCCTGGGGAGGGACGGTTGTCCTTTGGGGAGGCTTTCAGTCCTGGCGGTCTTGTTTCAGGACGGACCTGGAACTCGAGGAGCGGATGGACTTTGAAGTCCGCGTGCTCGAAAACAACCTGCAGAGCACGCAGACAGTCGAGTCGATTTTGCGGCGTCCAACCCACTGGCAAGATTGCCAGGTGGCTCGCATCGAGCACGAGAGCGACGATGTCAAATCGTTCTATTTGGTCAATCCATCGGGGGAACCGCTCCCGAGCTTTTTACCAGGTCAACATATCGTCGTTCAACGCCCCGCCCACCCCGGGTTTCCACAGGATACGCGTTGTTACTCGCTTTCCGATGAGTGCTTGGCCGGGTACTGGCGCATCAGTGTCAAACGCCAATCAGACCGGCTAGAGAGTTTTAGCCGATGGCTTCATGACGAAATATCGATCGGCGACACCCTCAAAGTCCGGGGGCCTTCGGGAACGTTTTTCCTGAAGGCTATTCCGGATGAGAACGTTGTATTCGCGTCCGCCGGAATCGGCATCACACCGATGATTCCGATGATGCTCCATGCGATCGGCAAGCGATATCGCTCGGTCCGGTTCTTTGGTCAGTTCCGAGACCCGGAGCATATGCCGTTTGTGCAATCCATCCTGGCTATCGGAAGTCAACATCCTTGCCTTTCTTCTCAGCTATGGATCAGCCGCGTTCCCGAAAACATCATCGACAGCACTCTATCCATCTTTCGCTCGGGAAAATTTTCTGCCCAAGATCTCGCCGAGTGCATCCCCCGAGACGAGTTCGACAGCACCTCGTTTTATCTGTGTGGCCCGACACCATGGCAAGAACAACTCACGCAAGGCTTAATCGATCGAGGTATCCGGCCGGAAAGGATTCACTTCGAACATTTCGGGTCGCCCTCAGGAGAAATGCCAAACGCAGTTCCGACGAAAGCTGCCGCACCAAAATTAGTGAAGTTTTCCAAAACGGGCACGAGTGCATCGTTCGATAGTTCTTGCCATAGCCTATTGCATTGCGCGAGCCGCAATGAGGTTGGGATCGACAGCGGTTGTCGCGCTGGATCCTGTGGAGCGTGTGCGGTACGTATGCTGGAAGGTAAAGTCCGTTACACTCGCGATCCACAGTTTCGTACCAAAGGTAGCGAGATCCTGCCTTGCATCTGCGTTCCAGAAACAGATCTCGTCGTGGAAGCTTAAGGCACGACCAAGTGCAAGTTGTCCCAGAGAACCTGAGTCAGTTCGTTTCTCGCCAGTCTCCGATTGGGCCCCGCGATCGGTTTCGCCGGTGAAATAATCCGCAGGTTCGTCTTTTGTAAATCGATCGCCTCCCCAGTCGCCACATCAACCACCATGGGTTGCATGGGACTCTCCGGAACACTTCGGACCACAATCGCTCGATTGGAGTTGCTCAGTTCGACCGGTGTGCCGATGGGATACATCGATACGCACTGGACAAAGGCTTGAACCACCGGCCGATCGAACTTGCCCCGTGACGCGTGCCAGCACAGACAAGCAACCGCATCTGCGGGAACAAGCCCATCCGATCGAAACATGGGTATTACCATTTCCAAATAAGCGTCGACCACGTTCAAAAGCCGGCCGATCGGCGAGATGCTGTTGGAGCGAAGTCCTTTTGGAAACCCAGAACTATCGATTTGCTCGTGGACTTGGGTAATCCCTCTCAGGATCGCTTCGTTGAGCCCAATGGCACTATGGAGCAACTCGACACTCTCGATCGGATGCCTCTGATATTCACTGTTAAATACTCGCTGACTTTGGTCACGATAACTCTGGTCGAAGAACTCTGGATGCGTGAGGAGCGAAACATCATGAAGTGCAGCCGCCAATCCAGATGCGACGGTATCGGACAAATTCCACCGCATGTGGAAGGCCGTCACCATCGATAGCCATGAGAATTGCACAGCCCGCTCGACAAGCCGTTGGGATTGCTCGCCGCCAAGGCGATTGATTCTCGAGGAAAGAATGGCAAGCACCGCTGAAGCGTCTTGTTTTGTTTCGATGTAGAGTGCGTCCAACTGCTGCCTGAGCACGTTGCTATCCGCGGGCTTCCCCGTCAGGGTTTCTTGAACACAACTTCGAATCGCATTCTCAGAGGACGAGAATACTCGCTCAATCCGTTCGACCCCTTCCGCGTCATAGCTCGACAAGAGCAATTCGTTCTCGCTGCGAGTTTCAGCCCGGCGCCGAACAACAACGGTGACCGTCTCAATCCCACGCCGCTGAAGCTCGTCCCGGACTTCTTGAGTGAAGACACTCCCGGCCTTGAGAAGAATCAAACCGGATTGATCGACCAAGTCAAAATTGACTTTGGTCCCCACGGTCAAATCGCTCGTTCGGATCAGTAGTTTTTGGCTATTCACGATTGGGTTCACGCTTCCGTGGATGGGTACACATTCGATCTGGGCGTACCATTTTGTGCCAACACGGCGACGACTTCCAGAACCGTGGCCTCCGGAGTACATCCCCATCGCAGTGGATGCACTCCTGACAATCCTCGGCTCACATGCATCAACGTCGGCGAACGATGAAAGACCCCTGAAGCATACCGACTACCGTACCAACTGGGTGCAACCAATGGGCCAATCCATGGAAATCGGATTTGCCCCCCGTGCGTGTGGCCACACAGAAGCAAATGGCATCCCCGCTCGCGCCCCCACTCGAACTGGTCCGGCGAATGGGAGACCCCTAACACAAACGATGCACACTCCTCTGGCGCGAGCGGTTCGCGGTTCGGCGAACCTGGGGTCGGCGATTTGGGGGGAGCGGCCCCCTTTGCGGAAACTTCCATGGCGATCTCGGTCGAACTGTGCCGCCGCAACCAAGGAAGTTCGTTACCGTAGACCTTCAATAGCCCGCGAGGTGTCCAAAGCTTCAAATCCAAGGCTCCGGCATCGAACCAACCCATCTCGCTCAGCCCAGAACGCACATCATCGACGAGACCATATGCACGATCGTGATTTCCAAGAACAAAGATTTTCGGTATCGAGGGATCGAGTTCCCCAAGCACGGGGCTCAATAGTCCCATAGCATGCTTGTAATCGACGATGTCCCCGGAGACGACCAAAACTTCGATCCCTTGGGTCATCACCCATTCAACGGCGGTCCGATAGAAATCCGCTGTCAACTGACCGGTCAAATGAATGTCGGAGAGATGCCCGATGCGCATTCCAGAAAAATCGTCGGGCAATTTCTCAATCATCAATTGCTTGATATTTCTTTCGACGCTTAGTATTTCATTCCTCGGGAGCTTAAGGCATTGCCTGGTCAAACTCCCTGAAACCCATGTCGGGTTTTCCCGATGCATGGGGGGATCGACATGCCTCTGAAGGACTCGAAATCGATGCTTGGCAATGGAGAAAGCTGGTCGATGCGCCAACCAGATCGGTCCGAAAACCCCTGTAAAAACCAAAACGACAATGCCGTAAAGCTTCGTTGGATAGGTTGTTGCATCCCAAAGGGAGCGTTCGAGGAAGGCATCTGACCACTCGGAGAACCTCGTGCCAGAGTTGCCCGAACGGAACTCTAGATACACGAGCGCTACCGGGATCACCGCGCAGGCCAGCACGATGCATTTCTCGATCCGTTTGATCGTTCGGCGATGCAATCCGGTCGCATTGATGCGGTTGTAGAGCCACACCCACAAACCGACGTGGCCGACGGCGAGTAGCAAGACCAATAGAGTGCGAGAAACGATCGCAAAGGTCAAAACCGTATCATCCTTGATGAAGTGATGCGATGGTTGAGAGGAATCGCAATTCCAACTCGCTAATCCGGATCGCTACCAGGGCGATAATCGATCAGCGTCTCGGTAACGCTGAGGAGTTGGTCCAAACGAAACGGTTTGTACAAGATCGCCTTGCGGTGCAACCCAGCTTGTCTCGCTTTCACGATGGAGTGTCCCGGGTCGTACCCGAATCCTGTCATGAGCGCCATAGGGACAACGTCCATGAGCTTTTGGAGCCGAACCATGAGTTGGTAACCGGAATAATCGGGAAGTTTGATGTCGGTGATGATCACATCGTAATGCTCATCGCCGCAGTTCTTGACCATCGAGACCGCTTGATCACCACAGTGTGCTGTCTCGACGGTGCACCCATAGCGTTCGAGCAACGTATGCGCGTCGTTGCGAACGCTTTCATCAGGATCGACCACGAGAATTCGCCGACCGACCAGCTTTGCGTGACTATCCGCACCACCGCCGACCGGGCTGACATCGGTGGGAGCCAAGGTTTGGCCGATCTCCTGGATCGACTTCTTGATGCTGCGAGCCTTGCTTAAAACCCCGCGAAGGCGACTTACGGTCTCGGTATCGTGACCGATGTATTTTTCCATCAGGTAGACTGCATCCAACAATAAATCGTCGAGCGGCAATGCGACGGCCGCATGGATTGCTTCACAGCTTTGCTGGGCCGCATTGGTCCGCTGCGCGACCAGCAATTCAAGAGTATTGAGGGCAACAGCGACATCCCGAGCGAAAATCTCGAGGAACTGCTGATCGCTTTCGGAAAAGGCATTCAGCTTTGGACTCTCGACATTGATCGTCCCGATGACTTCCTCGTGGAGCAGGATCGGAACGGTGAGAGAACTCCGGGCTCCTTTGAACGCCTCGAGATACATCGGGTCGACCGTGGTATCACGGCAGAGGTAACTAACCCCGTTGGCGGCAACCCAACCCGTCACCCCATTGCCTTGCGGGCTAGCCATCAAGCGACGATCGGCGGCGGCTTGGTCAATTCCAACCGAAAGTAGCGGTATCAAATTTCCCGTGGACTGTTCCAACAGCCGAATCTCGATGACGTCGACGTTGAGAAGGTCTTGGGTGTAATGCCGGATATTGTCCTTGAGGAGTTCGATGCGTTGCTCGACATCCATGGCAAAGATTTCATCAGGCTTAAGATCCGTCAGCTTGGCTCCGGCTTGGTGAATCGCTGCCAGTTTCTGCTCTTGAAGTACCCCCTCCGTGATATCGCTAATCGTGACAACAATGCGATCCCGCGGGACTTTCGGGAAGTTTTGGTTCACTGGATTGGATTGGATGCGAGCGAGTTCCGCATTATCGAGAGAGGCTGCATGCACGTAATAATACGCGGCCTTTTTGGATTCGTTGGTGCCATCGGTTTTAAGAGTCGCCCCCGATTTCCTTCCGGATGATATGCACACTTGGAGAGGGCATTTCCCAACCCCCTGGATCTCGGGGTTCCCGAGGGCCGAGTAAAAATCCTCGCCCGTCCGATCCACACCACCGAACCAATCATTGAAGCACTGGTTTGCCCAAACAATGGCGAGGTCCGGGCTCAAAACAGCCACCCCATCGGGTAAGCAGTTGAGAACATCGTCGGCTGCTATGCCTGCAACGCTGATTTTTGCCACCAAAACCTCCCGACCCCATTCCTTGCTACCCGGCGAACAAGCACTTCAAATCCGGGAACGCCATGCGAGTCATTTTTGCACTTCGCCGCGACACCATATCTCTCTGAGTTAAATATAGGTGACAAACCAAATGGTTCAACCGTTTCATGGTTGAGAACCCACCGCGTTATCTTAAAACACGGCGAAACCTTAAAAAACAATGCTTTGATTCCGACGCTGATGCCTTAGAGATACTGCTGCATCCCAAGTTCCGCCAATTGCTTGACCACTTCGCGAACTCGCTCTTCCTCCGATTTCGGGGCCACCAGCGTCGCATCGGGCGTATGAACAACAATAGTATCGTTCATTCCGATGGTAACGACCAAATGATCGGACTCGGTACGAACAATCATGTTGGTCGACTCGATTCCCAAAAAGGGACCTTCGGTGGCATTTCCATGCGCATCAGGAGTGATCAATCGCGCGATCGCTTGCCAACTGCCAACGTCATCCCAACTGAATGGAGCTTCCACAACCGCCACGTTCGAATAACGCTCCATCACAGCAAAGTCAATCGACTTGCCCTTAATTGGCTCAAAGTGCTCAACAAAGCTCCGTTGGAAGTGTGGCGTTCCGATCGAAGCAGCGATCTTCTGGATCGCTTCGTAGATCTCTGGTTCAAACCGCGCGAGGGCGTCGAGGATCGTTTTGGCTTTCCAAAGGAAGATCCCGCTGTTCCAGTAGAATGAGCCCGCGCTCAAATACCCCTCGGCAGTCGCACGATCGGGTTTTTCCCGAAACCGTTCTACGGCAAAGGCGGCAATGCCCGCCTCCGAAGGGAGTGGATTCCCTCGCTGGATGTAACCAAAAGACTCGGCTGGATAATTCGGACGAATACCGAAAGTAACGATCCTTTCAGGATCATCCTGAATCAGCTTGACTCCAGCCCGAATCGCCCGATGAAACTCGGCTTTTGGCTCGATCACGTGGTCGGATGGCATGACGATCATGATGCCATCGGCGTCTGCGGCCATGACCAAAGACGCCGCGACGCCGATGCAGGGGGCCGTGTCACGCTTGAACGGCTCGCCGATGATATGCTCGAGAGGGAGGCTGGGAAGCTGGCTTACGACCGCCTCCGAAAGCTGCTGGTTGGTCGCCACGAGGACTTGTTCGCTGGAAACGAGTCCGGCGAGCCGATCGAAAGTGGTTTGCAGCATCGAACGCGGCCCCCCCATCCGCAGCAATTGCTTGGGCTTGATCTGTCGACTCGCTGGCCAGAATCGTGTTCCTGATCCTCCGGCCATGATTACCGCATGAAGCATTGCCGTGTTGTCTCCCAACTAAAAATTGAGCAATCGATGGTTAAGCAAAATAGGTATCGGCTACGACGTTCGCCGGAGCGTTTATTTTTTGACGCACTTCCCCAGGATCCCACGCCCATATCGGATTGATTTCGACCTGAACTCCTGGTTTTACGATAACCCCTGCATCCGCGAGCCACGTCGCATGCAGGCTGGAGATCGCTTGTTTCGTGGCCGATGGTGTATCGGTCGGCGCCCCATCCGCGTTTTTCACGGGTGCGAATACTTGGCTCGCATCTCCTTCGATCACTAGTGTCCGCTCTGCCATCGGCAGCAAATCGAACACAAACCGCTCGAACTTGATGGCATTCGGCTTCGATGGCTTTTGCAACTCCCCGGATTCATCGACAAAGGAAACTGCTTTGAGGGCGCGATGGAATGGCAAACCATGCGCGCTTGCTGCCGTCGCCTCGAGGAACTCGAGGTCAAAGACATGCACGGCGATGTTCCCCGCCCATAACTTCAAGGACCCATCCGGGTTCGTTTGCTCTGCTGCCGCATCTGGCAAATCGCTGTATTCGATAATTTGAGTCTTGCCATCGATAGAGACGACATTCCCAACTCGTTCCTTCGCGAAGCGTTTACGGACGACTTGAGTGGTCATTTGGGAACCGGCTAAACGATGGTACCCGACCATGGTTGGATCGCAGGCAGTTACCATCGGATTGTCGACCTGTGCGTAGAAAAACTGCTCCACGCCACGCTGCTTGGCCATCGCAAGTGCGCCGCACCGGGCTAACGCAGCGACGATACCTCCATGACCATCCGGACTGAGGGCCAACTGACCTGGCGACTCCATCAAGATGCGACCATGGGTGGCATCGATGGCGGGCATCGTTCCTTGCTGGAACAAAAAAAGCTCATCTGGCCGAAGACCGAGATTCTCGTGCTCGGCAAAATACGCTTCCGTGGGTGCATGCGTGGACGGGCCGGTCATGATCCATAGCGGGATGGAAACTCCAAACCGCCGCATGGCTCCTTTCAACGAATCAACGTGCATCTCGAAGAGAGTTCGACCTGAGATAGGTCCGATCGGATACATCCCCTTCGGCAAATCGAACCCGAGCCGGGTCCCTTGACCGCCCGCGACCAAGATCATCGCGACCTTGCCATCCGACAGAGCCCGAGCCCCTTCTTCACAAGCATCCTTCGCCGAGATGCCTCGGTAAAGTTGGCCCAAGCGAACGGCATCAGGCGGTTCCGCTCGCGCGGAAAGTGCAACCCAATCATCGGGAATACTCTCGGGCAGAGCGTTTGGAGACAAGCCCCGAAGCAGTTCGAAATCCAACGTTCGAATCTGCTTTTCCAGCTCTTCACGTTCGCTCGGAGTCAGACGCCCCCAGTGCTTGAGCAAGTACTCATGCCCTGCATCTCTGCAGATTTCGCTCAAACTTTCCCTGGGGCTGGGCATCACAATTCCCTTTCCATGGCTTGGAACGGCTATCGTCACCCCTACTTCACGTCGAGCAATTCAACTTCGAACGTCAATAGTTCATTTGGCCCGATGTCTGGCGGTGAGCCTTGTTCCCCGTAGGCCAATCCTGGCGGAATGAAGAGGATCCACTTGTCGCCAACCTTCATCCGCTGCAGGGCCTCCGTCCAACCTGCAATAACTCCGTTAACAGGAAACTCAATCGGTTCGTTGCGCTTGATCGAGCTGTCGAATACGGTCCCATCGAGCAACTTACCTTCGTAATGAACCTTGACCGTGCTGGTCAACGTCGGTGTCTTGCCTTTTCCAGCCTTGACCACGCGATACTGAAGCCCAGACTTGGTTGTCTGAACCCCTTCGGCTTCCTTGTTGGTCTTCAAGAACTCGTTGGCTTTCTCCACGTTCTTTCGTCCCGATTCAATCATCTTCTTCTGCATCCGCTCTTGGAGCGACATGAAGGCCGCTTTGAGTTGCTCATCGTTGAGCTTCGCCTTCTTGGTCAATGCGTCGATGAAGCCATCGGCGAACTCTTTGGCATCGAAGTCCTTGTCGTCGAGCCCCGCTGACGACATGTCCTTGCCAACCTTCCAACCCAGTGCGTAACTTTTCGCGTCTTTCAATCCCGTGTTCCCTTGGTCGAGTGTGACGACTCGCGGAGCATCTTGTGCCAAGGCGGAAGCCCCGGAGAACACAAGCCCGATCGCCGCCATCGCTTGGAAGCAAACTAATACCTTAAGGTTTTTGATGGTCATGTCTTTGAATGTCCTTGGATGCTGAAAATCCTGCTTGGCATCCAGAAATCAAAGGCATCGAGACCTTGCGACTCAGGATCCGCGCTCTGTTCGAGCATACTAGTGATGAAAATGGTGCCAATCGATTACAATTCGCTTGTCGCAATCCATTTGAGGATGCCAAAAGACTAGCGAACGCGACGTCGAAATTATAGACCATTTGCCACGAAAAATTCCCTCGCAAACCAGGATAAACCTCCCGTGAAAGCCCTTTTGCTCAGCGAAATCAAAAAGCTGGAAGTCGTCGAAATCCCAAAGCCAGAGATCGGACCCGATGATTTATTGGTTTCCGTGCGAGCCTGCGGGATCTGCGGCAGCGACATCCATGGATTCGACGGTAGCTCCGGCCGCCGCATTCCTCCCTTGGTCATGGGACACGAAGCCGCAGGGATTGTCGAAGCGGTCGGCACTCACGTCACCAAATTTCGGATCGGTGATCGCATCACCTTCGATTCCACGGTTTCGTGCGGCAAATGCCATTTTTGCCGCTCAGGATCGATCAATCTCTGCGAGAACCGTCAAGTCCTCGGGGTGTCTTGCAACGAGTTCCGCCGCCAAGGAGCATTCGCGGAGTATGTTTCCGTCCCTCAGAACATCGCGTACCAGATCCCTGAGTCGGTCCCCTTTGAACACGCTGCCATGATCGAGGCCGTTTCGATCGCTGTCCATGCGACCAACCGAACACCACGATGCCTGGGTGGGTCTGTCGTGGTCGTGGGCTCTGGTATGATCGGACTGCTTTGCATTCAGACTCTCAAACTTTCCGGCTTCTCCAAAGTCATCGCCGTCGACCTCGAAGATGAAAAGCTGGAATTGGCCAAGAAACTAGGAGCCACGCACACCGTCAACGCGCGAACCGCAGATCCGGTTGCAGCCATCTTGGGTTGGACCGACGGACGTGGTGCGGATGCCGCGATGGAAGTCGTCGGAGCCAACAAACCGGTCCAAACCTGCTTCCAAGTCGTCCGACGCGGTGGCTCCGTGACCCTCGTCGGAAACCTCACTCCCGTCGTCGAACTGCCGCTGCAAACCATCGTGACGCGGGAACTGTCCGTCTACGGCTCCTGTGCCTCCAACGGGGAAATCCCTCAATGCATCGAACTGCTAGCCAGCGGAGCCATCCAAGTCGCCCCGTTGATCACCGCCATGACGACCCTCGAAGAAACCGCCTCTTGGTTCGATCGACTCTACGCAGGTGAAAAAGGTGCCATGAAAGTCATCGTACGGCCAAACCAATAACGCCCAGCCAAACCAATAACGCCCAGTCAAACCAATAACGCTGGAGCCGATCCACGTCACGCCAGCAATTGCGCTCCCAGTTGGCTTTGACACGCTCCCAACACGCTCGCCACTACCTCGTCCGCTTGCTCGCTCCGAAGCGTGTCCGTCGCGCTTTGGAGCTTGAGCGTCAACAGCACTCGCTTCTTGCTAGCACCATCGCGTTTCGTGTCTCGATAGATTTCTCGGAATAGGATATCGACACACAATGGCCCAGCCGATTGCGCGATGACTCCTTGCAACGATTGCCACTGCAAAGCTTCGTCGACGACCAAATTGAGATCCCGCTCAATCGCCGGGAACGGAACAACATCGCGAACCCGAGGCACCAACTGTGCATGCTGCAACAACAAATCCAAATTCATTTCACCGAGCGTCGCGGCCCCATCAAGCTTGAGCGACTGGCTCCATGAACGCGATAAACTTCCGATCCAACACAGCATCGTCTCGCCCGCCATCCAAGCGATACCGCTTCCTGACTCGAGAAAATCCCAACTGACTTTCATCTCGGAAAGCTTTGGTGTGTCGCTACCAACACCCCATACGCGATGAAGGATCTCTTCGAATACGCCTCGTAAGATCCGAAGTTCACTCTCAGCGATGCACCCGAGATTCAATTGTTCGCGGGGGAGCTGATTGCCATTTGGCAAGTAAACATTCGCCGTCTCGAACAAACGTATGTCGCGATTGCTTTGGGATTGGTTGTGAAGTCTCGCTGCGATCAAACTCGGAATCAAAGAACGACGAAGGATACTCGCCCCTTCGAGGAGCGGGACCATCGTCGCCAAGGGTGCTTCGCTCGACCAAGGTGAAATCCGATCCGCTGGGTTGCGACCGATCAAACTCGGATTGAGGGTTTCGTCAAACCCTGCCGCAGTAGCAACATTCCGCAACGTGCTCATCACGATGTCTTTCGGACGGCGCATCGATGCCACCATTGGTACCATGGCATCTTCGGGAATCTGCTCGTAACCGTAAATCCGTGCAACCTCCTCAATCAAATCGATTTCGCGCGGAAGATCTTGTCGAAACGATGGAGGTACCACCGTGCAATGTTGCTCGCCAACCTTGGTTATTTCACAACCGAGTCGCTTCAAAATATCGCAACTGGTCTCCCATGGAATCTCGATCCCGAGCACGCGTACGATTTGGGATTTGCGCAGTTCGATTTCGGGCAAATTCGTTGGCGCAGAGTTAGTATCCAAAACCCCATCGAGCAATTCGCCACCCGCTGTGGCCAAAATCAATTCGCAGCACCGACGGGACGCCCAATCCAATTGATTGGGGTCGATGCGACGTTCGTAACGGTGGGATGACGGCGAATGCAATTTCAGCTTGCGAGCTGCACGACGAATCGACATCGGTGCGAAACTCGCCGACTCGATCAACAGGTCGGTCGTGGTATCGGAAACCTCACTCTCCGCTCCACCCATCACGCCCCCCAACGCCACCGCGCGCTCCGCATCGGCGATGACGACCATCTGAGAATCGAGAACGTAGGTCTTGTGATCGATCGCCAGAAAATTCTCTTGATCAGCAGCGGGGCGAACGATGATTTTACCACCGCGGATACGCGCCAGATCAAACGCATGCAGCGGTTGGCCACACTCCATCATGACGTAATTCGTCGCATCCACAACGTTATTGATCGACTTGATTCCTATCGCGCGCAATCGTTTGGCAAGCCACTCCGGGCTCGGGCCGATCTTGACGCCTCGGATCACTCGGGCCGTGTATCGGGGACATGCGTCCTGAAAACGGTTGTCGAGTTGCAGTACGCTCGCGATCGAGCTTTTGGACGTAGCCGGGATGGGCTGCGGGACAACCAATGGGACTCGATAGAGCACCGACGCTTCGCGAGCGATCCCGATATGCCCTAAGCAATCAGCGCGATTACTGGTAACCTCGAGATCGATCACCGG
>CAIYZV010000115.1 GCA_903930765.1 uncultured Pirellula sp. | reverse complement strand
CTGCGAGATCGCGGCTTCGAGATCGAACTCACCGAGGAATCGAAGGAGTTCATCATCAAGCAAGGTTCGAACCTGGACTACGGAGCAAGACCGCTTCGCCGAGCCATCGAACAACGGATCGAAGACCCGTTGTCGGAGGAGCTGTTGCGAGGTGCGTTTGAAGGAAAGAACACGATCGTGGTCGATGTGTTCAAAGACGCCGAGGGCAAAGTTACCCGGTTGGATTTCAAAGGGGAGTCCCGCGAAGGGGGCGCACCTTCTGAACCCGTCGCAGCCGGCGCCGAATCGTAATTCCTGACTAGCGTTTGGATCGAACAAAAAGAAAACAAGCCCCTCGTCACCGAGGGGCTTGTTTTTTTGGTCGCATCCCATGCAACGTACGGCTGTTGTCCCGTGTGGCTGTTGTGAGTAGCAAGGCGTTGGCCAGTGGCGTGGTTCTGGACCAAGTGTGTCCATGAACAACAGTACCGACTTTACGGCCTAGCCACCCAATTCTTCAGCAATGATCCATCCGCAGCGTTCCAAACGCGGACAGATCCATCGATCCCGCCGGTCGCTAACTTGTTCGTAGTTGGGCTGTAGGCCACCGATACGACCCAGTCCTCATGTCCTGGGATTTTTAGCGAAACCGCGTTACTGCTCAAGTCGATCTTCACCCAATGCTTATCCGCACATGGAACGATTACCGATTGATCGATCTTGAGCAATTTCGCTGGCTCTCCACCCAAAGGAACCTCCGCAATCTTCTTGGCACCTTCGAGTTCCCAGCGATGCCACTTGTTATCAGCTCCAACGCTCATCCATTGAGCGCCATCTCCAATCGAGGCGATTCCACGCACGGCTGCAGCATGGCCTGGATAGCTCACCAGCAGATCCCCAGTCTCCGCATCGATGACCTTGGCGGATTTGTCTCGGCTCGACGAGCCTAACCGCTTGCCATCATCGCTATACGCCAATTGCGTCACCCAATCGGCATGGGCAGCGATCGTCTTGCGCTGCTCCATCTTGTCCAAATCAATAATCCGAATCGTGTTGTCTGCCAAGGCCACCGCCAACTCGTTTTTGCCTGGTCGCATGGCGCAATCCAGTACCACATCGTTCGAGCGAGCCAAAACATGCTGAGTAACTCCGGAGTTTCGATCGATCAATCGCAACTCCCCCTTGGCACCTGGAGTACCGCCACCCACCGCCAACACGTTCCCTGCGCTCAAGCCTAGCATCGTATAAGCTCGTTGCACTTGGTTGGGTAATCTACCCACCAGTTGACCTTCCACAGGATTCCAAACGAGAGCCTCGTGATACCCCGAGGAGATCAACTGGTTGCCGTCGGGCGAGAAACTCAGCGCGGTGATTGGCAATGCATTCGGATAATGCTCGGGTGATTTGGCCGTAGCCGCGGGCGGGATCACCAACCAGAGCGGATCGCTCATCGCAACTCCGTCCAGCTTTGCTCCTTCGTCCATCCATTTCGCGATCAAATCGATTTGTTCAGAAGCGAGTGGTTCGCTTTCGGCCGGCATTTGAATATCCGGATCGTGAGAACGGATCCGCTGCACGATTTCGCTGTCAACGCTCTTCATCGGGACAACGGGATTGTTCCCACCATCACCCGGCTTGAGCATCTGCTCGGCTGCGTCGAGACGATAGCCACCCTCCGCCCGCTTCGCACCATGGCATGCGACACAATGCTGCTGCAAAATAGGAGCGATCTGTTCTTTGAAAGAAACCGGAGCTTGTGCAAAAAGTGAATTGGCCTCGAATCCGCACACACCCGACACAGCGATCAGCAACGGCCATCCGAACGCAGCCAAACTCCGGTAATAAATCCATTTCGACGAAACATCCACGAATCGATAAGCTTTTTTACGAATACTCAAGGTGCTGACTCTCGCAGAGGCGAATTGCCTATCAAATTGCATTCTCAGTGCTGGAACAAAAACTCATCTGTGTTGATCAATACCCAACATAGATCTTCAAGCCCCGCGATCGGATCCGGTTTGGATTGGCAATGCTTGACCGCTTCCGCCAGCTCTTCGGGCGTCGGGTTACGGCATAATCCGGCGAGATACATCTCGCGAACAACCTCCTCCAGGGGTTTGCCCGCTGCGACACCCTTCCGGAATCGGTTATTGGGATTCCGGAGCTTCTCGTAAATGGTCGAGCCGTTAAACAGTTCGATAGCCATGCTCAAGTTGGAGTCCTCCGAGCGCTCACATGCACAAACCGTGGAGCGTTCCGGTTGGCCAAAAACTTTGAG
>CAIYZV010000114.1 GCA_903930765.1 uncultured Pirellula sp. | reverse complement strand
GCGACTCCAGCCGCACACTGAACATCCACATGGCTTGTCCGACGACGCGTACGATGCGATCTTCACCAACGACCGAGCCGTCATTTTTGCATTTCACGGCTACCCTTCGCTGATTCACCAGTTAACCTACCGTCGACGAGGGCACGATCGACTGCATGTTCGAGGCTACAAAGAAGAAGGCACAACCACCACGCCTTTCGACATGACCGTCCTCAACGATTTGGATCGATTCAAGTTGGTCATGGATGTGATCGACCGCGTGCCAGGTCTTCACGAACGTTATCCCAACGTGCGTGAAGAGATGCTTCGTCGTCGCAGAGAGCACCGAGAGTACATTATTCGTGAGGGAGAGGATCCCCCGGCCATCCGCGATTGGAAATGGAAGAACTAAAACTCCATGGACGATACCAAACATGTCCCTATCACCTTGGTCACTCGATTAACCTCGACGGTTCCTGCCGCTATCGCAGTCGTTGAGGTCGATGGTCCCATGGCGGTTTCACTCGTCCAAAAGCACTGGCGACCTAATTTCGGATCCTCGGAATTGAAAGTGGACGAGATCCGCTACGGAGTCTTTCGAGTCGATCCTGAAGGTTCCGACCATCGCAACCTCGACGAACCAGGAGAATCGATCGTCGTTCACCGAAGCGGTGAGGAATGCGTAGAATTGCATTGTCATGGCGGGACCATCGCCGCCGAACGCATCATCCATTCGTTAGTCCACCATGGAGCTGCTCGCCGCTCTCCGTCGGAATGGATCACCAGTGGCTCTGAAGATGACTTCCAAGCCGAAGCGACCATGGCGTTGCTGCAGGCGACCACACTACGGACAACCATGATCCTGATGGATCAATGGCGAGGGGCTCTCCGCGCGGCAGTCCGATCGATCGAAGAGCATTTGCATCATCAACGCTTCGTCGAGGCCAATACAGCCATAGCAGCTCTCGAGCAATACTCAGAACTAGGGCTGCATCTCTTGCAACCATGGAAGGTGGTACTCTGCGGTCCACCCAATGTCGGAAAAAGTAGCCTCCTTAATCGCTTGCTCGGCTACACGCGCGCCATAGTGCACGAGCAAGCAGGCACCACGCGTGACATCCTCGCCGAATCGACCAGCATCGATGGTTGGCCGGTGGCTCTCGTCGACAGCGCAGGGATCCGTCCCACGCACGATCAAGTCGAACACCAAGGCATTCAACGAGCCGTTCAAGCGATCCAGGGTGCGGATCGAGTACTGCTCCTCGTCGATCCTGTTCAAGGTTGGTGCCGCGAGCATGCCGAAATCCTCGAACAAGCAGGCGAAGCAAAAACATTGGTCGTACAAACCAAAGCCGATATCTCGGATCGGAGAGCATCAAGTGTCCCATCCCACCTCCCGGTCACACTGGTTAGCAACACCCAAAAAATTGGTTTGGATCTATTGCTCGAACGAGTTTCAAGATCGCTCGTTCCCGCCCCCCCCTCTCAGGGCACTCCCGTGCCTTTCTGCTCAAGGCACCTTCAGTTGCTCGACCACTTCAGTTGCTCGACCAATGGAGGGAATACACGATTCCCACTGTTTCGAAGAGAAAGCACAAAATTGCATCGGCGAACTTGATTTGTAACGCTTTGTATCAACGCTTGCCCATTTCGTTGACCGAGCCGAGAATGCACCTTGAGTAATTCCCGAAACCCATCCGTCTTTAGAACCTTGCAACAAGGGTTGGGCGGGGGAGACGCTTGAAGTTCGAAAGATTTTCCTTATGAAGATAGATGTTATCGCGCACCTTCACGCAAAACCTGGCCGCGAGGCTGAGTTGCGACAAGTGCTCGAAGGGTTTGTGATTCCGACTCGCAACGAGGATGGTTGCATTCGATACGATCTGTTCGTCGACCTCGATCATCCGACCAAGTTCACATTCATCGAGGAGTGGGCCAGCCGTGAGGCTTGGGAAAAGCACGGCCAGTCATCTCACATCACATCCGGTCGCAAGCACTTTCCTGAGTTGCTCGCGGAACCTGGTTGGGTTCAAGCGGTAACGCGGATCGCTTAGGTTCCCCTGATGCCTGAGACGGACTTGGGGCCGATGCTCTCCCCGCGTAGTGTTGCGGTGGTGGGAGCCAGCGATACACCGAACAAAGTCGGTTCCAGTGTTTTTCGCAATCTGACATCAAGTGGCTTTGCGGGTCCAATCTATCCGGTCAACAGCCGCTCATCGACCGTACAAGGTCGTGCGGCGTACGGTTCTCTCACTCAAATTGGTCAGCCGATCGACCTTGTCGTTATTTGCACCCCGGCAGCAACGGTTCCAGCGCTGATTCGTGAGTGCGGTGAGTTGGGGATCCGAGGTGTCGTGGTTTTGACAGCAGGCTTCCGAGAGCTCGGCGAATCCGGGCGGATACTGGAAGCGAAGATCCTTGAAGAGAAATCCAAATTCCCATCGCTTCGCATCATCGGTCCGAACTGCGTCGGAATCGTCGAGCCTAAGATTCGATTGAGCGCGAGTTTTGCATTGGGGATGCCTGCGGCGGGAAGCGTGGCGTTCATTTCCCAATCGGGAGCCCTTTGCACGGCGATCCTCGATTGGGCATTGCTCCAAGGGGTTGGATTCTCACACTTCATCTCGCTCGGAAATCAACTCGATGTTGGATTTGCCGATCTCCTCGACTACCTCGCGGAGGATCCTGAAACCACGTCTGCAATTCTCTACATAGAATCGGTCGTGCAATCTCGATATTTCATGGCTGCGGCGAAGAAATTTGCTAGCCGCAAACCGTTGATTGCGTACAAGGCGGGGCGATTCGCACAATCCGCCAAGGCTGCTGCATCGCATACGGGAGCGATGGCTGGAGTCGACGCAGTGTACGATGCCGCGATGAAGCGTGCAGGGATCGTGCGCGTCTTCGACATGCAATCCCTCTTTGCGTGTGCAGAACTTTTGACGCTGCATCCCCAAGCCATCGGTCCACGACTGGCTATCGTGACAAACGCCGGTGGTCCTGGCGTGATGGCGACCGACACATTGCTCGAGGAGAACGGTCGGCTCGCGGAATTAGCGCCTGAGACCATCAAAGAACTCGATGCATTCCTACCTGTGAATTGGTCCCGGGCCAATCCAGTCGATGTCATCGGAGATGCCGATGCCGAACGGATTTCGAAAGCGGTGACAGCAACCTTGGCTGACCCCAACGTTGACACCGTTCTTGCATTATTAACCCCTCAAGCGATGACGCATCCGACCCAGAGCGCACGCGCGCTAGCCGCAATTTCCATCCCTCCCGGCAAAGCCATCTTGGCATCGCTGATGGGAGGAGAACAAATCGCAGAGGGAAGACGGATCCTTCAGCAGAGCGGCATTCCCACCTTCGAAACCCCCGAGCAAGCGATCCATGGCTTGATGCATTTGATCGATTACTCCAAGAGACGCGACTCGCTGACGACTATTGTCGATAACAAACCGATACCCTTGGCCGGAACTCGCGAAGAACGCCGACGGTACGTTGATGATTTGGCCAAACCATCAATGAAACCATTGTCTGAAATGGGAACATCGGCTCGCACGTTGACCGAACCGGAATCCAAACAACTGCTTGTCCGCTATGGTATTCCCACTACCCCGATACGGATCGCTCCAACGGCAAGTGAAGCCGTCCAGGCCGCCGAGGAACTCGGGTTTCCGGTCGTCCTGAAAATTCTTTCTCCGCAAATCTCCCACAAGACCGACGTAGGTGGCGTCGCACTGAATTTAGCGACAGCCACTCAGGTACGTGAGTCGTTTGAACGGATGATCGCCCAAGCCCGTTCGATGCGACCTGAAGCCGAACTTCTCGGCGTAACCGTCCAACCCATGATCGCGGAACTGCACGGTGTCGAGTTGATTCTCGGTGCAAAGCAAGATCCTGTTTTCGGATCGGTGATCATGATGGGAACCGGCGGGATCCATGCTGAGATCTATCGAGACCGCTCACTGGAATTGCCACCCATCGACCGTTCACTCGCCCTTCGCATGCTCCAAAATCTGAGATGCTGGCCATTGCTTCAAGGCTACCGTGGTGGCAAGGCGGCAAACATCGACGCTGTCGCGGAACTCATCACTCGCTTCGCCGCCATGATCGTTGAACAACCCCGAATCCTCGAGTGCGATTTGAATCCACTGGTCGTCAGCTCCAGTCAAGTGATCGTACTTGATGCTCGCTTTGTGATCGGCAATTCTAGCTTTTCGCCGGCCGATCCTTATTCCCATCTTGCCATCGCCCCGGAAAACTGACCGGTCTGCAGGCCATTGATCTGCAGTACAATAGGAAAGCTTCACGCGAAAGGAAGAATCATGAGCCATGAGCCTTGGGAGGAATGGGATGCCAAGTTTCAACAGACCATCGTCGGCGATTACTTGAGCATCGACCAACGGACCAAACTTTGTCACGTCGCTAAATTGGTGGAGTGCCGTATCGGAGAACTCCTTTTCCGCGAAGGGGGGCACAGCGACTGCTCGTATGTGTTGCTCCATGGGCAACTGGATCTGCTCATGAAGGTTCCCGGGCGAGGCGACCAGCGGATATTGACCGTGGGGCCGGGCGATTTTCTTGCATGGTCGTCTGTACTTGGGGATGGAACCATGACCTGCTCCGCCCTCTGCCGGACCGATTGTCAGTTGTTCTCGTTGCACGCAGCCTCGCTCAAGTCGTTGCTCGAAACGGATCACGAATTGGGATACCAGTTCATGAGAATGCTTTCGGGCGGATTATCCCATCGTTTGATGGCGACCCGACTGCAGTTGCTGGATCTGTTCGCTCCAAATAATGAGAGCCATGGTCTTCCAAACGTTTTGCAAAAATCGTCATGATAGCGCCCCGCGCAGCACCCTCCCGAAAGCACAATCATGACACCCATCCACTTGGGCAATAACTCGGATGCTACAAGCACCTCGAGCAAGTCTTCGTCCAACCATACCCAAGACCGGAACCAATGGCCTCACGGGTTCCTTCCCAAGGAGCAATTCCCGGCATTCATCGATCTCCTGAATCAATCCTTCGATGAAGTGATCGGCCCGCGGGTCGATCAAGGAGCTATTGTTTACGATGCGATCCGATCTGCGAGTGAGTTGCCTCACGGTTGGACCGATGTGCAATCGCCCGGAGTGTATCGACTCGAGAGAAAATCGAGTATCGACGATTCGAGGACCGACCATTCGTGCGAAGAGGAGTACTTCGGGTACAACGTGGGACCCCATTCATGGAAGAAGTACCTCTTCCCTCCGTTGACGACCTTGATGAAGTCCAAAAAAACCACCGACGGATGGCAAATGGAAATGACCGCCGAACCGATCAAACGCCGAGTGCTACTCGGCGTGCGAGCTTGTGAGTTGGCGGCCATCGCCATCCAGGATAAGGTTTTCCTCACTTCAGGAACCGTGGATCCCATCTACCAAACGCGTCGAAACCATCTTTTGATCATCGCTGTGAATTGCACACAAGCAGCATCGACTTGTTTTTGCACGTCCATGAACTCGGGGCCTGAATGCCGTTCTGGATTCGATTTGGCGATGACGGAATTATCGGATGGGTTCCTTGTTGAAGTGGGTTCCGATGCAGGCCAAACCATTTTTGAATCGCTTAAACTACGGACAGTGACCACGGACGAGATCGACCGCGGAAGAACAAGGCGAGCTAGGGCTGTTGAGCAGATCACCAAGCGCATGAATACCGACGGGATACGCGATCGATTGCTATCGCAGCTCGAGAATCCTCATTGGAACGATATTGCATCGCGATGTCTGTCGTGCGCGAACTGCACCATGGTTTGCCCAACCTGTTTTTGCTCGAGTGTCGACGAAGTTCACGCATTGACCGACGACGAGATCGTGCGACAGCGGCGATGGGACTCCTGCTTCAACGTCGATATCAGCCATCTCTCAGGTGGTCCAGTCAGGGACACGATTCGGTCCCGATACCGGCAATGGCTGACGCACAAGCTCGCAACGTGGATCGATCAATTCGATACTTCGGGTTGCGTCGGTTGTGGTCGCTGCATCACATGGTGTCCGGTCGGCATCGATCTCACCAAGGAAGTTGCAACCTTGTGCGAGGAGTCGTCATGACCATAGCACCGTCGCTATCCCCCGTTCCGCAGCAGGGATCTTGGCAATCGCATCCTGCAGAGATCGTATCGATCCTTGAGGAAATCGAGACCGTATCCACCTACCGCATGCGTTTTCGAGACCCCGAATTGGCTCGCTCGTATCGATTCAAAGCGGGTCAGTTCAATATGCTCTATGTCCCGGGCTGTGGTGAAGTGGCGATCAGCCATAGCGGCCCGCCGGATTCAGACACCGGTGATTTCCTACACACGATCCGAGTCGTCGGTCGAGTCACAGAAGCGATCCGGGCCTTGGAGGTTGGAGAGACATTGGGCGTTCGAGGCCCATTCGGAAATCCATGGCCCTTAGAAACTTACCGAGGACGCGGCTTCGATGTCTTCCTCGTCGCGGGGGGGCTGGGACTGGCCCCGCTGAGACCGGTGGTTTACCAACTGCTGAAGGAACGGGATCACTATGGTCGTATCGGCTTGTTGATCGGAGCGCGGAGTCCGAGCATGCTCCTCTATTCTGAGGAAATTCGCGCATGGGAATCATCGGGCATCGAGATCCAACGCACAGTGGACCGAGCCGACCAAGATTGGCATGGAAGTGTTGGTACCGTTCCACTTCTCATCGATCGGTTACGAGGAGTTCGGCTCGATCGGACAGCTATGTTCGTTTGTGGACCTGAGGTGATGATGCACTATTCAGCCCAAAGTGCGATCCGCCTAGGGCTCGATCCTAGCGCTATCTGGGTGTCCATGGAGCGGAACATGCAATGCGGATTTGGGCACTGCGGTCACTGCCAATGGGGTTCGCTTTTCCTTTGCAAAGACGGCCCTGTCGTCCGGTGGGATTCGGCTTTCAGCAAGATGCGAGTGAGGGATCTGTGATGAAATCCAAGCCTAAAATCGCAATCATAAAGTTCGCTTCGTGCGATGGTTGCCAGCTTACATTGCTCGACGCCGAGGATGAATTGCTCGCCATTGCTGACGCCGTAGATTTGGCTCATTTTGCAGAGGCGAGCAGTCGACTCGATGCTGGACCTTATGATGTCGCGATCGTCGAAGGATCGATTACGACCGAAGAAGACCGATTGCGATTACTGCGATTGCGGCAAGAATGCCGATGGATGGTAACGATCGGCGCGTGCGCAACCTCGGGTGGAATTCAGGCGCTGCGGAATTTCGCAGATCACGAGGAGTTCATCCGGGCCGTGTATGCGACACCCGAGACCATTCACTCGCTGGCCACATCCACTCCGATCGCCTCCCATGTTCGGGTCGATTTCGAATTGAGGGGATGCCCTGTCGACAAAAGCCAATTGCTCGAGGTACTATCCTCGCTCATCGCGGGTCATCGCCCGAGGACATCGACCGAGAGTGTTTGTCAACCTTGCAAACGCAAGGGCACCGTATGTGTCGTGGTTGCACAAGGCATCCCATGCTTGGGACCGATCACGCAATCCGGGTGCGGATCGATTTGCCCTGCGTTTGATCGCGGGTGCTATGGGTGCTTTGGGCCGACGGTGCAACCGAATATGGCTGGACACTCACAAGGCGTATTGCTACCTCGCATGTCGGAACGCGACGCCGTGAATCTCTTGCGAGGATTCAATGCGGCGGCACCTTCGTTCCAGCAAGAAAGTGTTCGACTGTGGCAGATAACTCAAACCCGCGATTCCACCCGATGACCCAATCGAACGGCGAACCCAGAGTAATTCGTGTCCCAATTTTGACGCGGGTCGAGGGGGAAGGCGCGCTCGATATCCGTTTTCATGGACGCGAGCCCACCGAGGTCCATCTCAGGATCTATGAGCCACCCCGTTTCTTCGAAGCATTCTTGAGAGGCCGCCCGATGGAGGATGTGGCCGACATCACATCGCGGATCTGTGGGATTTGCCCCATCGCGTACCAAATGACGGCAGTCCAAGCGCTGGAGTCGATCCAGGGAGTGAAGGTCTCCCAGGAGATCCGTTGGTTGCGAAGGTTGGTGTACTGTGCGGAATGGATTGAAAGCCACGTGCTGCACATCCACTTACTGCACGCACCGGATTTTTTTGGGTGCGCCAGCGCGATGGAGTTGGCAAAGCAGTTCCCAGACGAAGTCAAACGGGGATTGAAACTCAAGAAGCTCGGCAATCAGTTGCTGGAGATTCTCGGCGGACGCGCGATCCATCCTGTCAATTTGGCGATCGGTGGTTTCTATCGCTTGCCTCGACGCGAGGAATTGGATGCATTGATACCCGAATTTGAACGCGGCCTCGCATGGGCAACGGAAGCCGCGCGGTGGCTTGCAAAACTCGAGTTTCCTTCGTTCGAATCCAACTATGAGTTCGTTGCCCTTTCGCATCCTGAGGAATATGCGATCGAGGAGGGGGGGATCAAGGTTTCCGATGGGACGGCAATTCCAACGTCGAGTTACGAAGAGCATTTCCAAGAGGTCCAGGTTCCCCATTCGACGGCACTGCAATCGCGACGAGTC
>CAIYZV010000113.1 GCA_903930765.1 uncultured Pirellula sp. | reverse complement strand
TCGCAGCACCAGCATTTAGGATCAATGTCTATTCCAGGAGGAATACCCGGCGGCGGACTTCCACACTTTGATTTGCAGTACGCCCATTGCATCAGGGCTTGTGCGAGACAAGCTGCTACAGCGTCCGGGTCCTGGTTGACACTACGGCAATATGCCTGATCTGCTCCATGTGCGCGATTACATGCATGTGGTCTGCAATCTGCGGGACGCCGTCTCGGCAAATGGACTGTTACAAAACGCGGCGTCGGCAATTCCATAAACACTAGCGTGGGTTCTAGCGGCGGAGTTTGCGGAGAAGCCAAGCGGGGCCGCGGCAGCGCCACCCATGTAGGCGCAGTTCCCTCTGGAAACCATGAGGAGAAAGGATTGGACTGTACCAGTACTCCACTTCCCTTACCACCACCTTCCCTACCACCTCCACCATTACGGCCTCCCGCCCTACCACCTCCGGTTCGTGGGAGCGTTGCTCCTCTATGCAAGCCGCTAGGATCTACGTCATTAAAATGGAAATAGGGAAGGTACGAGTTAAAACCATCCCAGTACCCCATTGGATCCCTTGTCAAAAACCTCCCCGACTTCGGACTCATCCACCTCGCTCGGAAGTGGTACAGACCAACGGTCGCGTCCCATTCTCTTCCCGTGTAAGTGTATCGATTGTTGATCGCACTACTTGCAAGCGTCGAGCCTGATCCATCGCAGATCGTCGGTTCGCCGTAGGCGGAGTAGGCGTAACGTTCAGCTATGGCGCCAGCCGATGTTGTTACAGCGTTGATCGAGTACTGTTGGTTGCGATGATAATAGTGGACAGTTCCACCCGTACCTGCTCCTTTGCGTACGACCGGTTCGTCGATGTAGCTTGCGTAAACGTAGCGGTAGAGCGGTGAACTCGGCGCATCTCCTACTCCGTAGTCTGCGATCGTTTGTTGATCGCTCTGAACGTAAACGAACGAACCACTGCTACCTACTCTGGCAACACGACGACCCAAGGCATCGTATTTGTACTCGACATCCGTCGAACTGTTGTTCCCAACGTCGACGCTCTTGAGCTTGTTGTCGAAATCCCAGAGCAGGCTAGAGGCTTGAGGCGAGAGGCTAGAGGAGAGAGCAGCCGGGAGGAGGGTGATGTTCCCTTTGACATCGGTGTTGACGGTTTGGCCACCGGCGGTGAGAAGCTCGTGCGTGGGGCCGTGGGTTCTGTTTTGGACGACAGGCTGGAAGCCTATCCCACTTGTCGTGACAGAGTTCCAGTCACCGACCGCGGTTAGATTCCACGATTGGCTGAGTGCGCCATTGGTACGCTGGTAGCCCGTGAGACGATCTTCGTCGTCATACGTTGTACCTGCATTTGTGAATCCGTAACCACTCATCACGCCACCGATCGACTCCGATTTCTTGTTCTTGTTCGTATCCCAAGTGTACGTCAGATTCCCCAACGAAGCATTCGAATAATTGATCGCTGTCAATAAATTGTCGTTGCTATACGTGCGGCTTTCCGTGATCCCGTTGCCGAGGACATCGCTCGTCAACCGTCTGCCTGCATTGTCATAGGTGAAGGTCACTATGCCATACCCTGTTTGGCCAGGTGATGTGCTCGGGGTGTGGTCTGGGTAGGTTTCCGTCAGTTTCGAACCGCGAGAATCGTAAGTGTAACTGGTCGTCTGATTCTGAGCGTCGGTAAGGGAAGCCAATTGACCCAAGGCGGTGTAGGCGAAATTCGTGGCTGCGTTGATTCGGTCGGTAGTCGATTTGCGTCGATTCCTGGAATCGAACGAGATGAATGTGTGTTTGTTCTTGGCATCGGTTTGCTTGATGGCATTTCCCGATTTGTCATATTCGGTTTTGGTCACCGCTGCTGCCGTATCGGTCCTTTGGGTATTTCGACCGAGCGCATCATAGAGCATGTCCGCACCGACATTGTTGGCGTCTCGAACGGACAGTTGGTTTCCGCCCGCATCGTAGGTCATGACCGTGGCGTTTCCAGCTTGATCGATCGACCTGAGGGTTCG
>CAIYZV010000112.1 GCA_903930765.1 uncultured Pirellula sp. | reverse complement strand
TGTCGTCGTCGACCAATGTTCTCAGATACCCTGGTCCAGAGATCACCGGACGGCCAAGGCTGTCGAGCGTCATGCAAAAACAATCGTGCGACAGAGCGTCGTCCGCCACCCGTTGCACCAAGAAACCATCAGGAACCAAAAACGGAGGTTCTTGAGCGATGCATTTTCCACTAATGAACAGACAACCGACAATAACTAACAGGGAATAGCACGCGTTCGAACAGGTTTTCCACAGAGTTGTGAACACGGATGTAGCTTCCGACGGAGGGCATCGATGGGTTGTTAGTTTGGATCAGCGAGATCCAAGAAGCGGACGACTAACTATATTATCCGATTTGCATTCCGAAAAACCCCAGTCGTTAAAGTTCACCATGAAAATCAACATGTTAGGATGAAAAGACGCACCGGGGCCGTTCGGCTCGAAACCGACGACCAAAACGAAACCGATCACCAAAACGAAACCAGCCACCGAAGACTTCCCGTTTTTCCGAGAAATGAGATTTCCGATGTCGATCCTAGCCTTGCCCGATTTCCTATTGAGTCCGCGATTCCTGTTGGAAAGGCGATGGTCCCCGCTGAGAGGAATATGGGCCTCGATGGAAGGGACAGGGGCGGGGGCCTCCGGATGGCCGCAGAAATACCGTTGCACGCATCGATGGAGTCCGTTCTTTGCAGTCCTTTTTTGTGCAGTGATGGTTGGCCAGTTCGCTGTGGGGCAGGACAAGTCCTCGCCGGGGCAAAGCGGTGCGACGTCAGGGATTTACAAGGCCGTGCAGCAACCCGACCGAGTTGATTTTCTGCGTGAAGGCAAGCTGATCACCAGTTATCACTTCCGATCCGGTTCGAAGCCCGTGCTGTGGCCGATCCATGCTGGGGATGGGCACCGGATGACACGAAGCTATCCATTGGATGCGACCATTCCAGGAGAAGCGCACGATCACCCGCACCACCGCGGTTTGTGGATGACCTTTGGGGACGTCAACGGTTTGGATTGGTGGGCCGAGGGGGAAGGCAAGGGGTTGGTCGTACACACCAAGGTATTGGAAGTCAGCGAATCCGGAAAATCGGCCAGCATGATTGCCGAGCACGACTGGATGACGCCGGCCAAGGACGGTCAAACCTCGGTCGGCGTGTTGCGAGAGACATGCCGTTACGTCATCCACGGAAACGCTCAGGAAACCGTGATTGATTGCGAATATCTCTTGCGAGGTGTCGACACGACCAAGCCGGTCGTTTTCGGCGACACGAAGGAGGGAATGTTTGCGGTCCGGGTTCCGGAATCGATGCGAGGGGATAAGCCGGGTGGGCAGATTGTGAATAGCGTCGGGGACCTAGCTGGCGATACGTGGGGCAAGTCCGCTCGATGGGTCGATTATTCCGGACCGGTGGCCCACAATAATTCCGATGTGCATGGAATCGCGATTTTGATCCATCCAGCGAGTTTTCGGGCCAATGGCCTTTGGCACGTTCGAACCTATGGGCTGTTTGCCCACAATCCTTTCGGGATCAAGGATTTTTTGGGGAATCGGACCAAGACGGCATCAGGGAACGCAGAGCCACCACATGCGGGTGGTTACGAATTGAAGCCCGGAGAAACGCTTCATTTCTTTTACCGGGTGATCTTTCATCCCGAACGTTGGTCGATCGAGCAAGGAGATGCGAGAATGAAGGAGTTCGAAACCGAGACAACGGGATTAAAATAGCCGCGGGATTGAAATAACCGCGCGGATAAAATGAACGGCGAGGCTAAAACGAAAGAGGGGCTACAATGCCACTTGCGGGACACCCGATCACGGTCGATTTGTCCTGCAACGCTCGTCTCCCGATACCATGCTCTTCCCTCAATACCTATTCCAAGAAAGGCGCCGTGCCTTTGACCGCGGACCCATCGAAGAACCTGACGTTTCAGTGCCCCCAATGCCAAACGCGATTGAAAGCGCAAGAGTCCTACATTGGTAAGCGGGTAGCATGCCCCAAATGCCAAGCCAAGGTATTGGTACCGGGGATTAAAGCGTCAAGCAATGATGATGACGATTGGTTCGCGCTCGACGCCCCTTCGGCGGCTATTCCGGAGAGTGTTGTACCGTTGCCCGAGGACCTATGGACGGATCGCGACAGCGCAGACGACAACCGCCCAGACGATCAGCGCGCAGTCGATCAGCGAGCAGACGATGATGCCGCCGAGAACGATGCTGCCGAGAACGAGGCTTCCGCGAACGATGCCGCCGCGAACGATGCTGCCGCAGCAGGGCCGGTAGTGAGTTCAGGTTTGAGCCCGGCGGTGAGTCCAGCCGAAAGCCCGGTTGCGGCGCGTCGAAGCGTGTTCGATGACGATCTTCCCGACCTGATGCCGCTTGAGGTGCCGACCGCTCCTCAATCGCCAAACCTATCGCTCGATGGTTTGCCTCCACCGGCGACACCCACGAGCAAGCCTTCGGCGGGTGGTGCGGGCAAGCTGCAGGGGTCGCTGGAGCAGTTGTCTCGCGAAGAAGCTTCGTTGAGTGAGTATTTCCAGCCCCCTTCGGAGGATATATTTTCGTTCCCATGCAAAGTCTGCGGCACATTGCTCGAAGCCAAAGTATCGCGAGTCGGAAAGAAAACGCGGTGTCCCGATTGCCATTCGGAGTTACCGGTTCCCGCTCCCAAACCAAAGAAGAAGCCACAAGAGATCCGTTTGGATGAAAGTGTCGCCGATGTTCGATTCGCTCCGGTGGACGCTAAAGGCAAAGTGGACGAGGGGGCGGAAAAGGCAAAGACCAAGCAGATATTGGACAAAGCTCGGCTCGACATGGAGCGCGAGCGCAAGGAAATCGAGCCGGTAAGTGTTTCGTTCGATACCAAACGGTGGTTTGGTTTGGTGTTCGGTTTTCTGCGTGATCGCGGGATTGCGATCCTCACCGGCATTCTCTGTATGGTGACGGCAATTTGGTTTTATGCGATGGATTTGGTCGAGCACCAGGAGGAGATGGGAAAGATCCAAATCCAGTTGCTCCAGTTGCTGTTGTTCGCTGTTCTCGGGCTTCCCATCTTGACGCTGATCGGGATGACTTCGCTGGCGATCATTCCGATGGCGGCAAATCGCGCGAGCAAGGTGGATGAGTGGCCGTTTTCGCGCTGGTCCGAGTACGCTGGCGAGATCATGATGCTATTGATAGCGGTTGTGATTGCGTCGGTACCGGGGCTTTTGATAATGGGATTCTTAACTTCCATAAGCGCCCCAGCGTTTGTTGGCTTGGCCGTTATCTTTCTTTCGATCTGGGGGCTCTTGCCGTTGATTCTGCTGGGCATGATGAGCAACGGCTTTGTGACGCAGCCGTTCTCGAAAGAGGTTTTCAAATCCATGGGTTCCAAGCAAGAATCGTGGGGAGCCATGTATTTTCAGACAGGGTTCGTTTTTGTGATGCTGCTGGTTCTTTTTGGAATCGCGCGCATGACTCCTTCGTGGACCTCCGCATTCCTCGGGATCTGTTTTCCTGTCATGTGTTTTATGATCGTGAACCAGTACGGTGTATTGGCAGGTAGAATTAGCGACGTGACAGGATTGGGATACGAAGGGGATTTCTCCGACGACTGATGGTCGTTGGGAGCAGCGAACAACACGACACCATCGAGAACCTCGTCCGATACACTGAGTGGCAAATTGATTTTCTAGCAAACATGAGCAAAGAGATGGAAACCGAAAAGCAACTCGAAGCGCGCGCTGTTCGGAAGCTGTCCGCCTATATCTTCTGGGTGGTCCTCGTGAGCATGGGATTGCTGCTGCTCAATGCCGGACTGGTCTTCGGGCTCGCCAAAGCGGTCGAGGAGGCTTTACCGAACGTCCCATTGATCGGTCCGCTATCCCAGTTTTCGATCTTCATTCTTCCGATCTTGCTTCTATACCTGGAATGGTATGTCTGGGATATCCTCAGTTCCGGTCGGAATCGATCGTGAGACGAATCTGGTTTGCGCGCGATTAGACGTCAGCATCGGATATGGCTGGCCGTTCGCGATTAAAAACGGGTTGGCCACCGTCGAAGCCACAGCTCGAGGATCAATAGATTCCAAAGTCGATAGCCTTGATTGGCCCGGCCGCTCATGTGTTCATCGACCAAATTTCGGATTGCGGACTCTCGGAAGAAGGCATGGCATTTGGTATCGCGACTCAGCAGAGCGTCGTACGTGCGATCTCGAAGCGATGTTCGAAACCATTTCGCGATGGGGACCCCGAAGCCCATTTTGGGTCGGTTCCAAATCGCGTCGGGCAACATGTTTCTATACGTGTCATAGAGTAGCTTTTTGCCTCGTCCACGCTGCATCTTGAGGTGGACAGGGAGACTCGCAGCCCATTCGACGAGGCGATAATCGAGCATCGGCTGTCGGGCTTCGAGCGAGTGGGCCATGGAGGCGATGTCGACTTTAGTCATCAGATCGCAAGGAATATAAGTCTGCAGGTCGGATGCCATGGCACAGCTCATCGGGTCACGCGCTGCCCGTTTCGTGTTGGCGGCGGCGTTTGACGATTCATTCCGTAGGCTGGCAGCAGACCATGCATTGCGCAGGAACGAAGCGGGATCTTTGTCCGGAAGTTGCGAGATGAAGGATTCGTCGTACAGCTCCAACCGGCTGGCTTCGCCGAAAATCTGGATCCAGTTCATGTAGCGATTGGCGGAGCTTTGCCCGAGAGCTTCGCAGAACCTGCGCACACGCCGCAAGAAGGAGCGTCGAGCCGAGGAATCCGGAAGTCTTTGGATCAAGGGATTGTTTTTAAGCCAGCTGACAGGTAGCCATGACTGAACGCGTTCGCTCAATTCGAGCGCCCTATATCGCTCATAACCACCGAAGAGTTCATCCCCACCGTCGCCGCTGAGGGCGACGGTTACCGAACGGCGAGTCATCTCGCACAGGTACCATGTTGGTACCGCGCTTGAGTCGCTGAACGGCTCATCGTAGTACTGAACCAATTGATCGATAATCGCCAGCGCGTCGGGTTGGACCTCGAAGCGTTCATGACGGGTTCCGACATGGTC
>CAIYZV010000111.1 GCA_903930765.1 uncultured Pirellula sp. | reverse complement strand
AGCGGAAATGCGCACGACCGCGCATCGCTTTCCACCGGGTTAATCCCGGTGGGGGCAGCAACTGACAGCTACACGCTTCGACGCGATCAATGCGTGCCTTTCGCTTGGGGCTTTGCCCCAAGCGGG
Organism: uncultured Pirellula sp.; assembly: GCA_903930765.1. Lineage (GTDB taxonomy): Bacteria > Planctomycetota > Planctomycetia > Pirellulales > Pirellulaceae > JBKCUI01. Next base: position 5,665 of record CAIYZV010000111.1, on the reverse strand, counting down.
ATGAGGGGAGGGGGGCGCTATGGGTAGCTGCCAATCGTGGCACCACCGGCACAAGGCCGGCGGAGGCCCAACATTGCGCTCCGAATGCCCGCAATACTCTCCTATCGCTTTCCACCGGGTTCATCCCGGTGGGAGCAACAACTGACAGCTACACGCGCATCCCCACCGCCCCTGCCGCTTTCCACCGGGTTTAGCCCGGTGGGAGCAGCAACTGGCAGCTACACGCTTCGCTGCGCTCAATGCGTGCCTTTCGTTTGGGGCTTTGCCCCAAGCGGGATGAGGGGAGGAGGGCGCTATGGGTAGCTGCCAATCGTGGCTCCACCGGCACAAGGCCGGCGGAGGCCCAACATTGCGATGATTAAAGCCCCAAGGCCCAAGCTACTGGATCGACCCAAGCACAAAGAACCAAGAACGAACCCCCAAGAACCAATGCCCCTCGCCCCTGCATTCCCCCCCAAGCACCAAGAACCTATCCCCTAGCCCCTCGATTTCTACTCCACTCCCCATTGCTTGAGTTTTCGCTGCAAGGTCCTGACGGAGATCCCCAAGGTATGGGCTGCGTGCGTCCGATTCCCATAGGAGCGCTCGAGCGCACTCAGGATCGCTTCGCGTTCCAAATCATTAAGATTCAGGGAATCGGGATTGATGGGCTTGTTGGGGAGGGTCGGGTTGCCGCTGAGCGACCGCGGCAGATCGTCTTTGGTCAATCGTTCGCGATGCCCCATGACCAGCATGTTCTCGATGGCATTTCTCAATTGCCGCACATTCCCTGGCCAATCGTATGCCTTGAGAAACTCCATCAGTTCAGGAGCGAGCTCCGGTTGGTTGCGCATGTGCCGTTTGGCGCAATCCTTCAGAAAGAACTCCACCAAGACCGGGATGTCTTCCGGTCTCTCGCGGAGAGGTGGAAGCTCGATGCTGAGAACATTAAGCCGATGAAAGAGATCGGAACGGAACTGATCGCTCGCAATCATTTCCTGAAGGTTGCGGCTGGTCGCTGCGATCAACCGGACATCGACATGTTTTTCGAGATTGCTCCCGATCGGCGAGAACGACAACGATTCGAGGACTCGCAACAATTTCGGCTGCAGCTTCAGCGGAAAATCCCCAATTTCATCCATGAACAGAGTGCCGAGGTGGGCGGCTTGAAATCTACCCATGCGATCGTCTGCCGCACCGGTGAAAGCACCTCGGACGTAACCGAACAATTCGGATTCGATGAGTGACTCTGGGAGTGCTGAAACGTTCACAGCAACGAATGGGTTTTGACGTCGGCGGCTATGATCGTGGATGGCAGAGGCGACAAGTTCTTTTCCGGTCCCTGATTCTCCCGTGATCAGCACGATTGAATCCGATTCGGCAACTTTGCGAATCTGTTCGAACACCACTCGCATGGCTTGGGATTGCCCGATCATTTGCCCGATCCCGGCGACATCGATGGGGATCTGCTGAGGGCTCCGATTCCGCATGGGTAGATAGCGATTCAGGAGCAGCAGAAGTTCATCCGGCTTCAGCGGCTTGGTCAGATAATCGCTGGCTCCTAATTTCATCGCCGCCACAGCGGAGTTTACATCGCCATAGGCAGTCGTAAGAATGACCGGGACCATCGGGCGTTTTTCGCGCCATTCTTGAAGGACATCCATACCGTTGTCCTGCCCCAATCGCAGGTCGCAGATGACCAGATCGATGGGATCGCTCAGCGACTGTCTGGCTTGGCGTTGATCCGAGGCAGTGACCGCGCGGTAGCCCTCGGAACGGAGCAAACGAGACATCGCTTCACGTTCACCGCTTTGGTCTTCAACGACCAAGATTGACAGGCTGCTGCTCATCGATCGCACTTTCCTTCGTTGGTAACCATTCCTCCGCCGTCTGCGTAGGCTCACCGATCTTTGCGGGCAAGCATATCGCGAACATCATCCCACCCAAGATCGGGCTGCGACTGCATTGCACGGTTCCGCGGGCACTTTCCACTAAGTTTTTCACCACGGCCAATCCGAGCCCGGTTCCTTCTTGACGCGTGCTGTAGAACGGTTCGAAGATATGTTCTAGATCCTTTGCTGAGATCCCGTGTCCGGTGTCATGGATTGTTATCGTGTACTTTTCATTTGCGTACTCCGACTGAATTCTGAGCCTTCCGCCGTTCGGCATCGCTTGCAATGCGTTTTGCAAAAGATTGAGCAGAATCTGGCGGAAGTACTTGGCAGCAATCCGAGCTTCAATCCGCGGTTCCTCGCACCAGTAGTCGACTTGAATGCTGTGATGCGAACAGACCTGCTGCATAAAATGCAGCGTGGATTGAATTTCGTGATGGACGCGAATCCATGGATGCTCGTTCGACTCGACGCGAGCGCAACCGAGCAATTGACCGATCAATTCGTCAACTCGTTCGACTTCTTTGACCGATTCGTGCAGCATAGCGACCGCATCTTCTTGCGGCATGCTCGAATCACCTCGAATAAGTTTTTCGGAGGTGAACAAGTTCAATCGGACAGCGTTGAGGGGATTGCGGAGTTCATGCGCCATGCCAACGATCAAGCGACTCAGATCCGCGAGCCGCTTGGTCTCGGCCGACTCCAATGCCTTCTCCAGTCTTGCTGCGTGGGTACCTAATCGAAAGAGCGATATGCTCGATATCAAGACAATGACACAGATCGCAGCGAGGATACCCACCCAGCGTCGAATGGGTGATCGCTGCGCCACGGTGACTTGTTCCTCAAGCCACTTCGTGGGAAGCGCGGTGTGGTAAAACCCAAGGATCTCGCCGTTGAAATGAAGTGGGACTCGAATATCGATTGCATCGATACTGTTGGTGAGTCCCTGCCCACGCACATGAAAAACGCCGGGGCCGTATTCTTCCCAAGGATCATCATAGTCATTTCGCACGGTACGCTCTGACGGTCGTTCCGCGTCGAGGCTTCCAATATCCATGCTGTGCGACAAAACACGACGATTCGTGTCTGCGATGGCAGCAAACAATCGATTTGGTTGATTCAGGACAGACCGACTCCAGTGGTCCACCAACCAAGGTTGGATCTCAGGAAAAGCGAAACCGTCAAAAGGGACCCCGTTCTTGAGATCCAACTCGATCCGTACGGCGGTCCGTTCGACGTGCGATTTGGCTTTACTGATTTCTGCGTTGTAAATGAGATCGCGGCGATTCCGCAGGTCGCTGACCAACCCACCCACGCAAACCAACAGCACGAGCAAGAGTGCGAAAAGGATGGAAATCCTCGGAGCCCAATGCGCGAGTTTGCTTCGAAATGACGGGATAGTAGGGGTCATGCTTGCTTTTTAATGCATAATGTGCGGAGCCGCACTACGACATTTTGGCTTCGGCAGTTACGATTTTAACAGATACCGTCTGGCCCGACACCTCGCCAAGGAAACTGCCTTCGTCGCATGTTGAACAACCGTCCTCAGCAACCTGTTCGTGAGGCGCATTAGCAAGGCGCAGAGCGCAAGCCGCGGTTTTTGTGCCGTGGAGCCGACATCCAGGGCAATGCTGCTCATCGACTTAACAGACTTTTAGTTGCCCCTTTGGGAATTCCATAATTCGCAGATGACTACTTTTTCGCGATGCGTATTCGCAGTATCAACAACCTCTTTGGATGACGTCCCACGCGGCCAAGGCTCCTCCTTGTCGCTCGATTATTTGTTCGCATGGACAAGCTTGTGGGACCCTCGCGTTTTGGTGAGTTTGGGTTACGTTCCTGAGTGGCGCCGGAGCGACACCAGCGGATTGGATGTCGAGGATTCTTTGGTCGTATGCCCCGAGTTGTCCAGGGATCGGATTGACCAACCCCTTGAGGAACGGCTCCGCGCGGGCGGAAACGCATTGATCCCAAGCGCTCGCCGCCCTCGCCACGAGTTGGTCGCTGAAATCCTGGAGACACTCGAAAAACGCCAATCGCAATCGGCACAGAAAACCGTTGAGGAAACTGCAGAGCCGGGGCCGGCGGATCCAGGGCGGGAAACAGGAGTCGGGACGGAACCCTCCATCCAAGCCCCCTCCATCCAAGCCTCACCGCATCCGCATCCAACCGAGGTAGCCGATAACGCATGCTACCTGCTCGAGGACTTCTACGCCTTTGGATACGCCGTGATGCAAGTGCAGGTCATGGCTCGCAAGCTGCGTTACTCGTTCAATTTGGATTGGATGATCGTCGCCGACCAGATCCTGAATGCGGCTCGGTCATCGATCGCAGGCAATCGCGAAGACACCGATCGATGGCTTGCCGCTGCTTTCGATTCGATCTCGCAAGAACGCGACCGATACTGCTCTCAGCAAGGGAACGTATTGGAGCTGGTCCTTACCGCCACGTCGACGGTCGGCGCGTCGTTAAGCAATCAGTTGCAAGTGGATCGCCCGATCACAATGTACGCCACCACCAAAACACTTCAGCGATGCCGCGAAACCAACCCGGAAGCGTGGTCCCGATTGGTTCAAAGAATTGCTGATGGCTCCATGTCGCTCGCGGGTGGACTCCGCGATGAAGGGATGCATAGCTATCTCACCGAAGCAGGTTTGGTGCGAGCCTTCCAAGATGGAGTGCACGACTACACGGCGTTGGGCTTCGAACCACCCAAGACATGGATGCGATTCCAAAGTGGCATCACCGGAAATCTACCCACGATAGCGAAGCAGTTCGGGGTTGTCGGTGCGATCATCGCTTCGTTCAACGGAGGAACGATCCCAGAAAAAGACCACGCCAAGGTCCGATGGCAAACGCACAATGAAAGCCCTGCGATCGATTGCATTCTCGGGCACGTGTTGGACGCAGCCGACGCTGAGTCGATCCTGGCCCTCGGGGCGGAGATGGCAAAGCAACTCGATTACCATCAAGTCCCCACGATGGTATTAGCCCATTGGCCATCGCAGAAAAATGCGGCCTTCGACGATTTAGTGCGAGCCATGACGCGGACGCCTGCGATTGGCAAATGGATTGATGCGACCAAGTATTTCGCGACCACGGCGCAGCCTTATTGGACCGACAACTACGGGTCCAAAGATTTTCGAAGTCCACTTCCATCGGACGCATCGCATCTGAATGCCTTGCATCTGCGATTGGTGGAGTACACCGCTCGCATCCACCGGTTGGAACGACTCGCCGCTGCCAATCGACTTTGGGATTGGGTCCCCAAAACCAAAGGAGGCACCACAAGCAACGCAGCCTCGAATGGTGATCTCGCCGCGATCGATGCTGAGATCCAGCAGTTGTTGAGGGATTGCGACGAACGTGTTGGTGCACCGAACGCATCGTCCAGAGAGCCTGCCATCTATACGGCAAGTTCGGGGCTTGCTGATAGGGGTCTTGCAGAAATCGACCAACGCATTGACGCGTTGCAATCGCGCGTGTTCGCATCGATCCGCTCTCGGATTCCGGGAAGTCGAGAGTTCGTCGTTATCAATCCAACAAGTCATCCGCAGCGAGTCTTTTTATCCAATCTGCCGACCGAGGTGGACGTCGCATCGAGCACACGGATCATCGCCGCCGACGCAACCTTGATCCAAGCATCCGATCCAACCCGTGGGCAGGGTGCCGCAGTGTCGATGGATGCGATCATCGATGTGCCTCCCTATGGATTTGCGAAGTGGAGAACCAAGGGTGGAGGCACGCAAACCTCCGCATCGGCAGTCCCAACACCAACTTCTTCCAAGACCGGT
>CAIYZV010000110.1 GCA_903930765.1 uncultured Pirellula sp. | reverse complement strand
TATCCCATCTTCGAGTTCTTTTGCGGTCATCGTCGGGATCAACAGCGAATGATCGATCATCTTTGCGACGTCGGTGTACGTGTAACTCACAGAAAGCCCTTTGCGATTAACAACCCCTTCCATCAGGCCGCGGGCTACATCCACCGCGGCTTTGCATGGGGTTCATTGTGGCGATGGCTTGGGTGAATACAAGTCCATCGCCCCCTGCGCAAAAGATCTAATGCCTATTGAGAACGCACTAACCGATTCGCTTAACAACCGTTTCGAGGGTCGGTTTGATGGCAGCAGCGCTCGCTTTTAGGCCTTGGAGCTCGCGAGGCCAGAGATCGATTTCGACCCTCCCGACAGCCCCAGATCGCCCAACAACCGTCGGAACGCTAATCGCTACATCGCGTATTCCATAGCAGGCTCCATCCTGTACGGTGCTTACCGGCAGGATCCTGTTCTGATCCAAAGCAATCGCATGGATCACATCTCGAATAGCGATACCGACGGCAAAACCAGCTCCACCCTTCTTCGAAATGCATTCCGCACCTGACCCCTTGGTGCGCGTGAAAATCTTTTCAGCGAGTTGACTGTTCCATCCTGGGTATTTTTCGAGTGGGAGCGATCCGACCGTCGCACTGGACCACACAGGCACCATGCTGTCACCATGTTCCCCGAGGATGATCGCTTTGGTTTGCGTGGGTGAGGTTTTTAGAGCATCGGAAATCAACGAACAGAAACGGATCGTATCTAGCTGAGTTCCCAGTCCGATGACTTGGGAAATGGGCAAGCCCAATTTCATCGCAGCAACCGAAGTCAAAATATCGACGGGATTGGAGACCACTAAAACAATGGCCGATTTTTTCAAACCCACTTTCTGCACTTCCGACAAAATCGAAACAAACAGGTCCGTATTTCGGTTGATCAGATCGAGACGAGATTCGTCCGGTTTGCGTCGAAGTCCAGCGGTGATGCAAACGATGTCCGAGTCAGGTACATGCTCGTACCCACCCGAGGTCAACAATTGGTCGGCGACGCTGGGGGCTCCGTGCATCAAGTCCAAAGCGTGACCGGCTGCCAAGTTCGCATTCAGGTCGATCAAGGCGATCTCGCGCACCAAACCTCCGCACTGGAGCGCGTACGCTGCACAGGATCCAACCAGACCACCACCACCGATAATACTGACTTTCATAGACTAAACTCGCTGTTTCAATGGATTCTTAAGTGATGAACTCTGTTGGTTCTTAACCTGCAACAATCCTGGCACTTCCGATGCCAAGTTGATCAGGAGCACGAGAACACTATTTCGATTGCAGCTCCCGCATAACCTGTGCGGTGATCAGCTTGACCAATTGCTCCATGTCGACTCCGTCGGCGCTCGGTGCACTTCCCGAGGATGCAGCAACTGCCTGCTTCAGGACCGGTGGTGCTCCATTGGAGCCAGAACCTCCGGCCACAGCACCGCCCGTGGTAGCCGATGTCGGCGCTGCCGATGGCATCGCCGGCGGGGCAGGGAACGCGCGCCGAGCCACCCCCGATTGCTTCCAGGAGTCTCTAAAAATATCGTTCGCGCAGATATCGCAATCCTTGTACTGCTCGGTATTGCGAGGGTCAGCCCATCCCCATTTTTGCTTGAGCGTCAACAGTTCTCGCTCTTGATTTTCGTCGAAGTAGCTGACGTTCCCCAATTGCCGAGCCAGCATCAAGATCCGGCAGTAGGCATCGAGAATCTCCGTCCACCAGTACGCTTGTTCGACGTCGACACCATAGCTGACCGTACCATGGTTCGCCAAAATGATCACATTCGACTTATCGACGAATGGCAACACCGTATCCGCGAACGCTTGGCCACCCGGGGTTTCATACCGAGTGATAGGCACATCCCCGAGGAAGACTTCGACTTCAGGAAGAACGCATTGGGGGATCGGCTCACGAGCGACTGCAAAGGCGGTTGCATACGGCGGATGGCAGTGAACCACGCTCTTGATATCGGAGCGTTGCTTATAGATTTCCAAGTGGAGCAACGCCTCGCTCGATCGCTTCTTGATCCCCGCAGTCTGCTTGCCCGTCATATCGATCGTGCAAATATCCTCCGGCTTTAGGAATCCCTTGCTATGCATGGTCGGCGTGCACAGCACTTCGTTCTCGCCGATTCGGACAGTAATATTGCCATCGTTGGCAGCCGCGAAGCCTTTGTTGTAGAGCCTTCGGCCGATTTCACAGATGTCTTGCTTGATTTTATGCGCGTTCATGGAATCCTGATTATCTGTCTTTCAAAAGTTCAGGGTGGATGTGAATTTCATCGATGATGGCCGAGTTGTAGGCATCGACCGGTTTTGCCGTGGGCCGGAACGGCTGAGCGGCCTCGGCTCCATCGCTCACCGCGATGAGAGATCCGACAGACGCTCCGAGATCGTCCCAGACGACCACGGAATCGGGTTCCGCGATCGCCCCTCCCACCAAGCTTTCGCCGATGGGTTCCGTCAATTTCAAAGTGCTACCCGTCATGCTCGGATGAGCACGATTCAAGGTAACGGTTCCGATGACTCGATATAGCTGCATGTTTTTTCCTACGACCTGGATCGCGAATGGTCCAGAAAGTGCCTGGCAATATTTGCAACTCCCGCGATATTCCAACGTTTCGATGGAACGATCAGCACATTCGTCGGCACCTCGCGGAGTACGTCCGGCAAATCGCTCCATTGACTCACAATGGCGGGCCGCAACGCATCATCGCGCGCCGCTTGCCACAACGCCGAATGGGGCGCCGAAACGATCGCCATCGCGGTCGGATTACCACTTCGAATCGCACGGGCTACCGATCGCATCGCCGCCGCATCATCCGCGTGCACAGCATCGATCTGAGTCTGACGAGGGCATAGTTGTTTCTCGAGGCTCGCAATCCATGGCGAGGATCCTGCGATGAACAGGCGACGCGGTTTGGAGGCTCCCTCTCCACCGTGACTGGCCAAAACAGCGCTGAGAGACTCCGACTTTGCCGCTTGAGGCTTATCGACATCTCTCGATGAAGTGCGAACGATTTCAATTCCCCGTTCGCGACACCAATCGCGCGCCGCAGGTGTCACCACCGATGCAGGACGGATTTGAATCCTTTTCTCACTCCCAGGGAGTTTGAGTCGATGCAATGCGTCGACGCTAACCACCGATGCGTCCAGCGTGATCGCAACATTTGCTGCGGGCACGGCGGTTCCGCTCAAAGAAAGTCCCGAAAGATTTCGAAGTACCTCTCGGACGATCCGTTCAATTTCTGCAGGATTCACGTTGGATGCGTTGAGGCTCATGAACGTCCTCCCCGATCAGGCTTTTCAGGTTCATCGTCGATCAAGCCGAGCACCGCCCATCGAATAGGACTGTTTTCCAGGCCGTACAATTCGCGCACCGCACCACCATCGCTGGTGATCATCACCATATCCCCCGCACCCGCACCGAGATGATCCACCGCGAGCAACGGCGCGCCATCGCGAGATCGTCGATCCGCGGCGAGCGGTTGGCACACGAGCAGCTTGAGATTATCCAAGCTGGGGTGCTTGACCGTCGAGATCGCGTTGCCGAGTACCAAGGCTGATTGCATGAGGATCAATCGGTGAACAAGTGAAAACGGAGCATGGAACAAAGGATGCGGGTTAGATGCGAGAATAACCATGGCGGGCCGAAGAACCCTGTTGGGCTCAGCGACCGAGGATGAACAAGTCATCGATCAATGAGCAACGCCGTTCGCGTGTGAACGTCATCGGGGTCGTGACACCTTCGCCGGTAGGACCAGCGATCGAAAAGGATATGTAGCCTTCGCCGCCTAACCCCAACGACGCCATGCATGGTCCGTTTTTGACGAACAAGGTCGTGTCCATCGCTCGGGCCATCACGGTCATGTTTCGAACGTTTCGCGAATGGATCATGCTGGTATGTCTGTAGCCATGCTCTGCTTGTTGGGCGCATTCCACGGCAGCTTCAAAGCTCGGGCAGCGGACGAATGGCACAAACGGCATCATCTGCTCCGTTTGAACGAAGGGGTGATCTGCGGTCGTTTCCCCAAAAACCAATTCGGTCCGAGGATCGACTTTGCGACCTGCGGCCTCTGCCAGCTTGTAAGCATCCTGGCCCAACAGTTCCTTGCGAGCTGCGAAGTGTTTGTCCGATCCCTCGCCGACCTCTTGCAGCGCAGCGGATGTCAGTCGATCCACTTCGGGGCCAGTCAATCTCACAGCACCTGCCCGTTCCATCGCCGCCATCATCGCATCGAAAACACTATTGACGACGAACACTTCCTTTTCAGCGATGCAGAGCAAGTTGTTATCGTACGCGGCACCTTGGATGATGCATCGCGCTGCCAAATCGAGATCGGCCGTTTCATCGACGACAACCGGTGGATTGCCCGGGCCGGCAACCACAGCCCGTTTGCCACTGTTGAGTGCCGCTCTCGCTACCGCAGGTCCACCTGTCACACAGATCAACGCAATCTTTCGGTGCTTGAATAATTGCTGCGCGGTTTCCAAGGTCGGTTCACAGATCAAGCAGATCAGATTATCGATACCGATTTCAGCCGCGATTGCTCGATTGAATCGCTCCACACCGACCGCGGCAACTTTCTTTCCGCTCGGGTGAGGATTGACGACAATCGTGTTCCCTCCGGCGATCATGCTGATCGCGTTCCCGGTAATGGTCGGGAGCGAATGCGTCACCGGCGTGATCGCTCCGATCACACCAAAGGGGGCGTGTTCGATCACGGCTAAGCCATGGTCGCCGCTGAAGCACTCCGTCTTCAGAAACTCGACTCCTGGCGTTTTCTCGCCGAGCGTTTTCAGTTTCTCGATCTTGTGGACCAAGCGGCCGATCTTGGTTTCTTCCATCTCCATGGTGCCGAGTTCGACACACTGGCTGATCGAGATCCGCCGGATGATGTCGATGATCTTCCGTCGATCATCGATGGGTCGCTTTTGCAACTCCTCGAACGCGGCTCGTGCAGCGGCTACGGCAGCGTCGACATTGTCGAACAAACCGTGCTTGCCCCGCGTCGCGTTGGATGCACTCGAGGTGCTTGCTGAAGACGCAGGCGAACCAGTCGTCCCAGGTTGGTTTCGGACTTGGTTGATGACTTGCTCAACCACGCTTCGGATCAGTGTTTCATTGATTTGCATGGAACTTTACTGTCGTTTGTAAACGTTGTTTTTTTCGATACTGACGGTGTCGACGATGCCGATTATGACACAATCGATGGGGAGCTTACCTGTTTCTGGCGTGAAACGAGCGCTGCTCCCCTGGGTGATCAGCACCATATCTCCGACCCCGGCGCCGAGCGCATCGACGGCGATAAAGGTTCGTCCGGTAGTGATCAAAGACTGGCGGTCCTTAGTGTCCAAACGGTATGGTTCCACGACGAGCAATTTTTGCCCTATCATGGAATCGACCTTCTGAGTCGATACAATGGAACCGGTGACTTTAGCGACGAACATGGTTGGATCTCATTGGGATCGGAAGGACCATTGGTACTTTAGTTTTTTAAACGGAGCGCTTCGACGGTTTGCCGCGCCACAATCAGTTCTTCGTTGGTTGGGACAATCCAAATCTCGACATTGCCTCGCGTGTCAGCGATGCTCTGCGTTGTGCTTCCGTTCGAGGTTCCGGTTTGGTCGGCACCTGAATCGATGCGACGCTCTTTGGCTCCGCTCTGATTTTTCTGTTCGCAAAGGGTAATCCCGAATTGGCTTAACCCTTTGCATACCTCGCGGCGAACCCATTGGGAGTTTTCACCGATTCCACCGGTGAATGCGATCGCGTCGACCCCTTCGAGTGCGACCATCAGCGACCCGAGTTGCCGTCGAATTTCCGCGACGAAAACATCGAGCGCTAGCTTGGCTTTGGCGTGCCCTTTCGAGGCAGCTTCTTCCAAATCCCGCACGTCCTCGGACAACCCACCTGACACCCCCAGCAATCCAGCTTGGGTCGACAGCATTTTCAACAACTCGGGCAAAGCCAATCCCGTATGCTCCATCATTAATGGGAGCGCATAAGGATCGATATCTCCAACGCGATTGTTGTGAGGCAAGCCGGTTTGAGGGCTCATCCCCATAGTCGTCGCCACACTTTCGCCGCCGCGGATCGCACACATGGAATTGCTGCCGCCGAGGTGCAGCGAAATCACACGCGCATCGCTCCTACCGAGCAATTGGGTAGTACGCCATCCGATGAATCGGTGAGACGCACCATGAAATCCCCACTTGCGAATCGGCAGCGCTTCAGCGATCGAATCGGGAATTGCATACCGCTTCCATGCATCGGGAATCGTTTGATGAAAGCCCGTTTCAAAGGCGGCTACCAACGGTATCTTCGACGCCATATTCGCCAGCTGTCGCATCGCGGCCATGTAAGGCGGATTGTGGGCTGGGGCGACCGAGTTCATTTCCTCCATCGCTTCCAAAACCCTATCATCGATGATTTGGACACCCGAAATTCTTCCGCCGTGAACTGCTTTGAATCCAATGGCGGAAATCTCCGAGGCATCCTTGAGACAACCTCCATCGGGATTTGTCAGCTGCCGAATGCATGCATCGACCGCCACACCATGGTTGGGAACCGATTCATTGGTTTCCGCGCGGTGCTCACCGATCTCAACAAAGCAACGACTCACAGGCGAACCGATCCTCTCAACACCACCTCGAGCGAGTTGACGCTCATCGGCCATGTCGAAAAGACGGTACTTGAAACTGGTCGATCCTAAATTGGCAACGAGTACTTTCACGTGTCGATCCTTGACTGAAAAACTATTTGAAGAACGCAGTAACCAACCCTTCGGAAGGACGAGGAATGATGTGACTGCTGACCAATTCGCCGACGTGTGCTGCTGCAGCCGCTCCAGCTTCGACCGCAGCGCGAACGCTCCCGACGTCACCGCTGACGACGGTCGTTACGTACGCACCACCGATGTCGACGCGCTTCACAATTTCAACACTTGCGGCCTTCGCCATCGCGTCGGTCGCTTCGATCAGAGCCAACAAGCCTTTTGTTTCGATCAATCCAATTGCGCTTTGCATGTTTGTAAACTTCTTTCTTAACGTTTTTATTGGTAATCAATGCCAGAGGTGACAGCTTTCGGCGAAACAGGTTCGACGCGAGTCATCTGGGGAAATAATGCTGTGAAAGTTATTCAGCCGAGGAAGATGGGGCGGACACCTTGAGGACTTTGTTCAAGTCGTCATGCGGGCGGGCGATCACTTGAACGCTCAGTACTTGGCCGATACGGCCAGCCGCCGCTGCACCTGCATCGGTCGCCGCCTTCACCGCCGCCACATCTCCACTTACAAATGCCGAGACCAAGCCGCTACCGACTTTGTCCCACCCTAGGAACTTCACATTCGCTGCTTTCATCATTGCGTCGACTGCTTCCACCAAGGCGATAAAGCCTTTGGTCTCGATCATGCCGAGAGCTTCGTTGTTCTTTGCCATCAGTTGCTACTCCAAGAAAGGGAAAAACGTAAACCTGTACGAAAACTAGTTAAGGAAACTCTAAAACGATTTTTCGAAACGACTCTGTAAAGAGACTTTACCACTCGATCATTTGCCACTCGATCATTCGCCACTCGATCATTCTCCACTCGATTAATGGTCATGGCACTTGCACGGAGCCTGACGCTTCAATTCGATCGTGGTGGCATGATCTAAATCACATGCATTGCCTTCGTCGGTGTCGATATGCACCTCCAACTTGGCATTCGCATCCTCACGGACCAAGACATCTTCAAAGGTGACGCCGCATTGATGACTCTTTACCGACAACGACATAAAGTCACCATTTTTGACTCCGTAATAAGCACAGTCCCGAGGATTGATGTGAACGTGACGAGCCGCACGAATCACTCCTTCGTGGAGTTCGACCGCTCCTGCGGGCCCCACCAACACACAACCGGGCGTGCCCCGAATATCCCCGCTATGACGGACAGGTGCATCGATCCCGAGAGAAATCGTATCGGTAAATGCCAATTCCACTTGGCTCGCTTTTCGTGTCGGCCCGAGCACCCGCACGTTGGGAAGCATCCGTCGCCGGGGCCCAACGATCATCACTGTCTCAGCTGCCGCAAAAAATCCATCTTGATAAAGATCTTTTTCCGGCGTCAGCGTTTTACCTTTGCCGAACAGCTTCTCGACGTGCTCGTCGGTTAAATGCACGTGCCTCGCGGAGATACTCACGACGAGCTTGGGAACATAGACGCCCCCCTCACTCGCTCCCGGCCCCCCGGAAAGCGCCTTGGCAATCGCGTTGCGAACCAAGGATTCAATCCGACTCGGATCCATCGTCTGTATTGATGCACTCATGATGTTTGAAACCCATGATGGGGTGAATTGTCGACACGAACGTCCACGCTATGGCCATTCGTCTCGTTGGTTGATGTTTCTGTTGAATTGATGCCCGCTTGCTGGGTATCCGCTTGATGGGTGCCCGCTTGATGGGTGCCCGCAGTGGCCAATAGGAGTTGGGTCTTCAGCGCTCCGACGTATTCCTTCCACCGCAGATCCAATTCGTCGTCCACCACAAGGGTGTCGACGTCGTTCCATTCGCACATACGCGCTAAACTAGAGCGTCCAAACTTGGTACTGTCCGCGACGATCACCGTTTTGTCCGCCGCCCGCATCATGCATCGCTCCGTTTCCACCAACAGCATGTTGCTATTAAAGAAACCCTTGGAGTTGATTCCGGCAACGCTCAAGAACGCTTTTTGCACATTGATCGTTTCGAGCATGTGGTCGGTGTACGGTCCGTGGGTGACTCCTGTGCGGTTGTGAATCGCACCACCCAGCAGCACCAAATCGACCGAATCGCTCGCGGAAAACAAGTTCGCCACGGGCAAGGAATTGGTCACGATCTGCAAGGGACGCCCGACCAATTGCCGAGCCAACTCGTACGTCGTACTTCCGCCATCGAGCAGAACCGTGTCGTGGTCTTCCACGAGACGAGCCGCGGCGACCGCGATGCGACGCTTTTTTTCCCACGTTGCATCCCCACCGTCCCTCTTGGACTCGAACTGGCGAACCGTCGTGCTGGGACCCGTGAAAAAGACACCGCCGTGAGTTCGTTTCGCCTCGCCACTCTCCTCGAGCGACTCCAAATCTCGGCGAATCGTCGACTCGCTCACCTCCATCGCATCCCGCAAATCAGGGATCGAAACGAAACCATGCTGGCGTATCAATTCGCGCAACTTGGCCCGCCGGGCTAACGACCCATTGAGATGACTGGGAGGAATCATCCGAAACCTGATAGCTTTGCTTCACATCCTGAATGGAAACATCCAGAATAACATTATTTAATGGCTATGCGTGCACAAAAACACTCATATTATGAAAGAATACCCCACAACCGGGATGGTTTTCAATCACGCGGCCCTATTTTCTACCAGCTTTGCCCAATTTACTTCGTTTTTCCGCGGAATCGGCGGGAGAAATGGGCTCACGGAGGGGCGAGCCCGGATCAACGCGCCCGGAGAAACGGGCAACGGGCTAATGGCTGGCGAGGGTATTTGGGCCACTCTTCCGGCACAGCCTCCGATTGGCAAAGCAAGAAAACCGAGCCCTTGCCGCTCAGGATAATCCGGGAATCCGCGCATTGGAGGCAAATAGACCGACTCAGCAGAGGACTAGCTTTTGCCAGTGCCTCGGCAGTTTCCTGTCGAGACGCTGGATTTTCGCTAGGGGATGGAGGGTCGGTTTGCATTTTGGGCCGTATCCCTCCCGAAGGGTCGCGGATCTGCGCGTTTTGGGTTTTGCCCGGCGATGCTACGTTCGACTTTGCAACTTCCGTGAGCGGCTTATGGACTATTTTTCCACAAGCTCGCTCGAGGACTTGCTGGAGCTTCGTCGGCGATCGCTTTCCTTGAGGTAGACCTTGCGCAAACGGATGGAGTTCGGGGTGACTTCCACCAGCTCATCGTCTTCGACGTATTCGAGGGCTGCCTCCAGGAACAAATCCCGGGGTGGTTTCAGAACAATGTTCTCATCGTTCCCTGCGGCTCGGATGTTGGTCAGTTTCTTTTCCTTCGTCGGATTGACAACAAGATCGTTATCCCGAGCATTCTCTCCGACGATCATCCCTTCGTAGACGTCATCGCCGTGCGAGACGAAGAGTTCGGATCGCTCTTGGAGTGCGAACAAGGAATACGCGACTGCTTTGCCGGGAACCATCGAGATCAACACGCCGTTGCTTCGGCGCGGCATTTCCTGCCCCGCTAGCTGATAGCCAGAGAAGCGATGGTGGATGATCGCTGTTCCTTGAGTGGCATTGAGCATTCGCGTTCGGAGTCCGATGAGCCCACGAGCGGGTATAGAAAAGCAGAGCAATGTATATTCCCCGCGCGGCGTCATCGATTCGAGCAATCCACGTCGATTGCCGACCATTTCCATGACGGGCCCAACCCGATCGGTTGGAACTTCGATGTTGAGAACTTCGAATGGCTCGTGCAATTCCCCATCGATCTTCTTGAGAACGACGCGTGGTTTGCTGATGCTCATTTCGTAACCTTCGCGGCGCATGGTCTCGATCAGCACGGACAGGTGCAACACCCCTCGGCCTCGGACTGCGAATGCCTCAGAACCCTCGATCGGAGTCACACGCAACGCGACGTTGCGCTCGAGTTCTTTTTCCAATCTGGACCGTAATTGCCGAGTGGTTACGTACTTGCCATCGCGACCTGCGAGGGGTGACGAGTTGATGCTGAAAATCATCTCGAGCGTCGGCTCGTCCACCTTCAATCGCGGCATCGGGTTGACTTGGCCACGGTTGCAGATCGTATCGCCGATATCGATGTCTTCGAGTCCGATCACGGCCACGATATCACCCGCCGATGCGCTCTCGGTATCGATTCGACCGAGTTTGTCAAAGAACTGCAAGTTAGCGACTTGGGCTGGAATTACCTTGCCATCTTTAGCGATATCGAGCTGTTGTCCTTTGCGCATCGTTCCAGACTGAATCCGGCCGATCGCGATTCTTCCCACATAATCCGACCAATCGAGGTTGGTTACCAACAGCTGAAGCGGGGCTTCTGGCTCGACGTCTGGGCCGGGGATTTTTTCGAGCATCAAGTCCAGCAATGGGACCATGTTCTCGCCGGGAACCTTCCAATCGTGCGTCGCGTATCCCGATCGACCCGAGGTGTAGATCACATCGAAGTGATCCATGTAACGCTCACCACCGAGATCGACCAATAGCATCAATGCTTCTTCGACGACTTCGTCGCAGCGAGCATCGGGACGATCGATCTTATTGACTACAACGATGGGCTTGACACCCGACTCGAGCGCTTTGGAGAGCACAAATCGCGTCTGAGGCATGGTTCCTTCTGCGGCATCGATCAGCACCAAAGCACCATCGGCCATTCGGACGACCCGCTCTACCTCACCACCAAAGTCCGCGTGACCCGGGGTATCGATCAAGTTGATCTTGATCCCCTTGTACTCCAAGGCGATGTTCTTCGAGAGAATCGTGATCCCCCGTTCTCGTTCCAAGTCATTGCTATCGAGGATTCGTTCTCCCTGCAATTGGGAGTCTCGAAATTGGCCACTCTGTTTGAGCAAGCAATCGACCATGGTGGTCTTGCCGTGGTCAACGTGAGCGATGATGACTATGTTCCGGATGTCGTTTCGACGCATAAAAACGGGGATTACCTATGCAATAAGTTGAGGTGTGAGCGTGACGAAAGCGATCAGCCTTCGTCGCTCGCACGGAAGCTACCGACCAAGGTCGGGGTGTATCGGCAAATCTGGTCGCCTGGGAAATACAAAGCGAGTTCTCGTGCTGCCGACTCTGGGCTGTCGGATGCATGGACCAAATTCATTTGACGGGAACTGCTGAAGTCGCCTCGGATGGTGCCGGGAGCCGCCTTGAGCCCGTTGGTAGCACCCAACATCTCGCGGACGACGCGGATCGCTTCCAAGCCTTCGACGGCCAAGGCCACAATCGGCGAAGAAGTGATGAACTCTTCAAGGTTCTTGTAAAACGGCTTGCTAACGTGCTCGGCGTAATGCTCGCGGGATAGTTCCGGCGTCACACGCAGCATCTTCATCGCGACAATGTTAAGGCCCTTGCGCTCGAATCGGCTGAGGATTTCGCCGATCAGCCGGCGTTGGACGCAGTCGGGTTTCAGCAATACAAGTGTCGTTTCCATGTTGCAAGTCACCAATTAAGGGAGGATAGGTGGGTACCAAAAAGGGATATCAACGATACGATCCCTTCGAAACTCCCGGAAATTGTCGCGATTTCCATAGTTTCGGCTAGGGCAAAATCCCATCCATTGCCCCCGCAGTGCAACTTGGATGAAACATGATTGCGTGCTCCATGGGAGCCGCTGCGGCCTCCGAAGATCGAACGTTGGACCCGAAACCGCTCCCCCCGACGATAGGCGTGTTCTCCCAAAATGGATCGCATGCAGTCCGTCCGGCCTATTGCCAGCAAACAGCTCCTGATGTCGCGTTGTAGATGTTTAAGCGATTTTGAGACAGGTTGCCGCTTTGCGATTCCATTCGCAAACGGTAACTTGACGGTTACGGCTGCAGCGATGCAATGCTATCGGATCTAAACGACCGCTTCTATACGACTTCTCTTTGGCCTTAACTCCGCTCCATAAAGAATTTATGAAATTTAAATTCCCCGTAGTCATCATCGACGAGGACTTTCGTTCCGGTAACGCCTCAGGTCTAGGCATTCGCGCTTTGGCAGACGCCATCGAGCGCGAGGGGATCGAAGTGGCCGGCGTCACGAACTATGGGGATTTGTCCCAATTCGCACAGCAGCAAAGCCGAGCTTCGGCGTTTATTCTCTCGATCGACGACGACGAGTTTGCGTCGGACGCATCGATGAAATCCGCCCTCGAGAATTTGCGGCAGTTCATCGCGGAGATTCGTTTTAAGAACGCAGACATTCCCATTTTCCTCTACGGGGAGACACGCACCTCGCGGCATATCCCTAACGATATTCTCCGAGAACTGCATGGATTTATCCACATGTTCGAGGACACCCCCGAGTTC
The DNA here is from genome assembly GCA_903930765.1 of uncultured Pirellula sp. Lineage (GTDB taxonomy): Bacteria > Planctomycetota > Planctomycetia > Pirellulales > Pirellulaceae > JBKCUI01. The sequence goes on along the minus strand of CAIYZV010000110.1, from coordinate 9,076 downwards.
GTAGCTCGGCACATCCTGCGCGAGGCGAAATCCTACGTCGAGGGATTGGCCCCGCCGTTTTTCAGGGCGATGATTCATTACGCCCAAGACGGCTCGTACTCGTGGCACTGCCCTGGGCACTCGGGAGGTGTCGCGTTCCTGAAAAGCCCTGTTGGACAGATGTTCCATCAGTTCTTTGGAGAGAACATGCTCCGGGCGGATGTTTGTAATGCCGTGGAAGAGCTCGGGCAATTGCTGGACCATACCGGACCTGTTGCCGCATCCGAGCGAAACTCGGCACGTATCTTCGGAGCGGACCATTGCTTCTTTGTGACCAACGGCACTTCGACCTCGAACAAGATTGTCTGGCACTCCACGGTGGCCAATGAAGACATCGTGGTTGTTGACCGAAACTGCCATAAGTCGATCCTGCATTCGATCATCATGACCGGTGCTGTTCCTGTGTTCCTGACTCCAACGCGCAACAACCTTGGGATTATCGGTCCCATCCCTCGCAGCGAATTCTCTCCCGAGAGCATCCAGCGCAAAATCGACGCGAACCCGTTTGCGAGAGCCGCACAAGCCAAACACCCGGATCGCAAGCCCCGGATCTTGACCATCACCCAAAGTACCTACGATGGGATCATCTACAACGTCGAAGAATTGCGACAAATGCTCGACGGTCGGATCGGAACGCTCCACTTCGACGAAGCGTGGTTGCCTCACGCTGCGTTTCACCACTTCTATAAGGACATGCACGCGATCGGTCGGGATCGGCCGCAACCTTCCGAATCAATGATCTTCGCGACACATTCGACCCATAAGCTCTTAGCGGGGATCTCTCAAGCTTCCCAGATCCTGGTCCGAGAACCTGCCAACAAAAAGCTGGATCGCCATATCTTCAACGAAGCCTACTTGATGCACTCATCGACATCCCCTCAGTACGCCATCATCGCTTCCTGCGACGTTGCCGCTGCGATGATGGAACCACCAGGAGGTACCGCGCTCGTCGAAGAATCCATCATGGAAGCGATCGATTTCCGCCGAGCGATGCGTAAGGTAGATGATGAGTGGGGCACCGACTGGTGGTTCAAAGTCTGGGGCCCGGATCGACTTGCGGAAGAAGGCATCGGGGAGCGGGACGATTGGGTTCTTCGCCCCAACGAGGATTGGCACGGATTTGGTGGCCTAGCAGACGGTTTCAATATGCTCGATCCGATCAAAGCCACCGTTGTCACTCCGGGACTCGATGTTTCCGGCCAATTCGCCGAAACAGGTATCCCAGCTTCGATCGTGACTCGTTACTTGGCAGAGCACGGAGTTATCGTTGAAAAAACCGGCCTTTATTCGTTCTTCATCATGTTCACCATCGGGATTACCAAGGGCCGTTGGAACACGCTGGTCAGCGCACTGCAACAGTTCAAAGACGACTTCGACAAAAACCAACCGATGTGGAAGATCCTGCCGGAGTTCGTCCAGCAGTATCCTCAGTACGAACGCGTCGGCCTCAAGGACCTTTGCCAAAGAATCCACGACACCTACAAAGCGCACGATGTCGCTCGCGTCACCACCGAGATGTACTTGTCCCCGATGCAACCGGAAATGAAACCTTCGGACGCATTTGCGATGATGGCTCACGACGAAATCGATCGCGTCGAAATAGACCAACTTGAAGGACGCGCGACCGCAGTCCTTCTAACACCTTACCCACCCGGCATTCCTCTCCTCATCCCAGGGGAACGATTCAACAAATCCATCGTTGAATACCTTCGATTCGCTCGTATGTTCAACGAGAAGTTCCCTGGCTTCGATACAGATATTCATGGCTTGGTTGAAGAAATCGCCGATGGTAAGATCAGTTACTACGTCGATTGCGTCCGAGTGAAGGAGCCCCCAGCTCCTGTGATGGTGAATCGCCAAACGCGCGAACCTAGCGCAGTTTCTTGAGATTCGTCGCGACTTAGTCCGCCCTTTTCCTCATGCCACCAACACCCACGGCTCCTCTTTGGCGCGGTCGATCGATCTACCACGCTTTTTCGGAAAACGCCGCCCGTTTTCCGAACGCATCCGCATGGTGGGAATGCGCACTCCCAGATTCACCCCCAGTTTCCCCCTTAGATTCCCCCTTAGATTCACCGTCGGAATCACCGTCGGAATCAATCGCGTCCCCCTCCCCCAAAGCACCCACCTTCTCACCAGGCCAAGGCCGATCTTCTCGGCCTCAAAGCTGCTGGAGAGCATCGACATGGCAGGTTTTGGAGCAGCATGTGCATCGAACTGCCTACTGGTTACTTCAAACCGGAATCGGACCAGGGGATCGGGTCGCTAATCTGGAAGCCAACGGAGTCGATTGGGCGATCGTCGATCTCGCATGCGCGGCAATCGGTGCCATCCATGCCCCCTTGGATCGACGGCTTCCTATTGCCACTCTCTCGGAGACGATCCGTCGCTTAGAACCCAAATGGATATTTTCAACGCTCGACCGGAAAGAGATGGAGCAAACCGCTAAATCGTGTGTTTCTCCAAGCGTTCGCGGCATCAGTCCGATTTCGCAGGTTCGAGCCCTTTCGGACTCGCCGAGCGAGTCGATGGTCCTCTCGTGGAGGCAAACACCTCGGGACGAGCAAACCGCTTGCATCCTATTCACCTCCGGAACGAGCGGACTTCCAAAAGGGGTGATGCTCTCTCATGCCAATCTCATGAGCAATGCGATGGCCAAACTCGACGCCATGCCACAGTCGCACGAGGACCTTCGACTAAACTTTCTGCCGTTTGCGCATGCCTATGCGAGAACCTGCGAGCTGAGCGTATGGGCGATCGCGGGTGGCTCAATGGCATCGGTCCAGTCCATCGCAGAAGTCTTGAAATTTGCCCCAACCCTTCACCCGACCTTGATCAACGGAGTTCCGGCATTCTACGAGAGCTTGATTCAACGATGGCACGATCACGGTCGCACACGCGTTGCACTGCAAGAGATGCTTGGAAACAAGATTAGGCGATTAGCAAGCGGTGGCGCTCCGCTTCAGGCTGCAACCCGCGAAGCCTTTGCAGCGGCAGGTCTACCGATTTTCCAAGGTTACGGAATGACCGAAGCGTCTCCGGTTGTCTGCTCCAATCGCGAAGGAAATACAGGCGACTCGCCAACACTCGATGGCGTAGGCCCGCCGGTCCAACATGTTGAAATCCGAATCGACTCCGAAAGCCGACTTTGGGTTCGCGGGCCCGGTGTGATGCAAGGCTACTGGCAGAATGAACCAGAAACTCAACAACGGCTTCTCGATGGATGGCTCGATACCGGCGACTCTGCATCCCTACTCGAGGCCGTCCCTTCCAGGGATCCTCATACGGAACCTGCAGTCAACACGCCCCCTGCATCCCTTCAGATCCATGGTCGCTTGGATGATGTCCAGATCCTCAGCAATGGATACAAGTTCTCGCCGGAACCTATCGAACGAACGCTGCGCGAGGCAGGGGTATGCGACCGTTGTATCCTCGTCGGTAACGGAAAGCGTTACCCTACACTCATCGTGCAATGGGAGGGTGACGCTCGAGAAGCCCAGCCCGAAGCCTTACTCCATGATGCAAGGTCCGCAGCCAAGCAGTTTCCTCAATACACCCAACCTCGCTCGCTGATCCTGACCACCGATCCATGGACCGTCGAAAATGGGCTACTCCACTGGAAGGGGGGAATTCGCCGCGTGGAAATCGAAAACCGGTACTGCAACCACCCACCCTCCGCTTCATGCTAAGGGACCACGGCTCACGTTAACCTGCGAGGAAGCGTTGTTACAACCCGACCATATGCCAAAACCCTCAAGGTATTGAGTTCAGAGAGGCGTGTTCGGCTACTAGGTCGCAGAAAAGGGGGGGCCATAACCGAAAAAATACCGAACATCGATCGATTTCTATCTGGAGTCCGTGATGGCTCAATCCCCCACCAAACCCTACAAGCTGCCGGTGTCCATGGAAACGACCCTGTCGATCCTGCGGCAACTTCGGTATCAAGCGAGCATCGACGTTCTCGCGCATGGACTAAAGAGCAAAGTCCCCGCGATCCGAGCAGCTTGCCTCCAAGGACTTTTAGAACGGGGTGGAGCGATTGAACAAGAAGTGGTGCTGCAGCATGTCAGCGATTGCGATATCGTAGATCTCGTGGTGGTTCGAGACCACATTCCTGAATTGCTGGATGCGATCGACCAAGGCTTGATCAGTCCACAACCGGAGCAACGCCAGAACTCATTGATTGCGATCGGGAAATTCGAAATCGAATCACGGTTTTCCTATCTCGTCGAGGCAGTCTGCAACACCAACGATCCACAGCAAATTGTTGCGATGGAGTTACTCTCGCGGTTGGCGAGAAGTTTGGGGGACGATGCCCGCTGCGGTGATTCCGTCAACCGCATGAAAAGGACTCAATTGCTGATGGATTTGATGCGAGCCATTGAGTCCTATCAAGCCCACAGGATTGGTCTCGTCTTCGACTGGTGGGCTGCGGCGGCTCACTGGGAAGACCCATTTGTGATCGAGATATTGTCCAATGCGGAAACCGATGAATCGACCGCACGTCTCAAAACGCACCTACTTCGTTCTCCACACCAAGAGGCGATGCAGTTGATTGCTGGCATCCTATGGAGTCGAAGCGCAACGGACCAAGTATTAATTGCCATATCCCGCCGTACGGATAACAATTTCCTACTCGCTATTTCAGAGCTCTTCAAGGAACTAGGTACAACAGCACAGCTAAAACGCAATCTAATGCGACCTATCTCCTTCGAATTTCTATCAACCGAGGTGATTCGCGACCCGCAGCTGTCGCTGTTCACACGTTGTTGTTTGGTTGAGATGCTTACCCTGCGCGTTGCTCCGCCAGACGAAGTATTGCCACCTATAGGTGACTTGCTCAAAGAACGAGACCCCGCCATCGTCGGAATCCTAGCCGATATTCTCGAGCAGCAAAGGCCCATCAATTCCGATATCGCAGTGATGGCTCTCAGCGACAGCTTGAGCGGCTCCGATATTGACTCTTCTACTCCGTCACCATGGAAAGAATCGATGCGAGACGCACTGAACTCGCTGATCGAAAATCACAACGCGCTCGGAAAGCGCGTTTGCTCCGCCATTGTGAATATGCTGAAAGAGTTTAAGTGTGACAAACTTTTCGAAAAAACGGCTGAGTGGCCTCCAGGACATCTCGCAGCGTTCGCAAAGCTGACTCGAATAGCTCAACCGAGTTTCATCGATCTTATCATCACCGAACTAAACTCGCAAAATCCTCAACGACGCCAACGTGGCTTATTGGTAGCCCGAGCCTTTGGTCTCGACCAAGCACTATGGGAACTGGTCGCGTGCCGCATCGATGATCCCGTGGAAGAGGTTCGGATCGAAGCGATCCGAGCTATGTCGGATAGTCGCAACCACCAGAACGCAATCGATCTGCTGCATCCCATGATGTCGGAACAGAGCCCCACGGTGGCTCAAGCCATCCACGAAACCCTGCAGAACTTGCGAGGCTCATGATGTGGGGTAATTTCTCGATGGCATTGAGTTGCCTCGCGATCTTGCGATTGCAAGGATACGATAAGTTCCACTGGCCGTGGTGGACGGGTCCGATGGCGATCATGACCATCATCGGTATCTTCACTGTTTGGCGGCTTAGTTTGATGACTTATCGTTGGTGGAACCAGCCCATCAAATCCCCCAATCGATTGTTTCAAGAGCTTTGCTCTCGGCATCGTTTAACCAACTCGGAGCGACTTCTGCTCAAACAAATCGCCGAGGATGGGGCTTTCGATCCGAATTTTTTATTCATCGATCCAGAACTCTGGCCGATCTATTCGTCGGGCTCGAAAACCGAATCGCAACGGGAACAACTCTTTGCAAAACTTTTCGGGGTGCAAGCTAGTTTTCCCGAGTAGTTTTCCCGAGTAGTTTTCCCGAGTAGTTTTCCCGGTGCGGCACCAAGCAATTGCGATCCCGCCGCGAAATTTTCACTGGGAAAACCCTTTTTCAAATATCCCACCCGGTTTCCATCCTTGCGCCCGGGTGCGAAGCCTTGCCCGAGTTGGTAGAACAGTTCTTCTTCCTTAGAACCGGATTCCGGAACGACTCACTTCACGGCGGGCTCCTAAACGCAAATGTCTTCCCCCCAGAACAAATTGAAGTACTTGCTTTTCGACGTGGAAAGCATCGCCGATGGCGCTATGATTTCTAAAACACGCTATCCGGGGAGCGGGTATAGCGATGCACAAGCCATCGCTATGTTTCGACAAGAGTTGCTCGACGAGTCGGGACGCGATTTTATCCCGTTCACGTACCATTTGCCTATCGTTGTCGTCATTGCAAAACTGCGTGAAGACTTCAGCTTGATGGAAATCGTCTCGCTCGATGAACCCCAGCATCGTCCGGAAATGATCGCAAGAAATTTCTGGTTGGGCTGGGAGCGATACGGGTTCCCAACCTGGGTCACGTTCAACGGCAGAACCTTCGACCTTCCCCTTATGGAACTCTCTGCGTTCCGATACGGAATCAGTGTCCCAGCGTGGTTCAACCTCCACGACCGCACTTATTCGCAGAACAGAAATCGATACAACTTGGAATCGCATATCGATTTGCACGAAGTTCTCACCAACTACGGTAGCACTTGGTTCCGTGGTGGATTAAATCTGGCAGCCGCTCTGGTCAATAAGCCCGGCAAAATCGACGTCCAAGGGGATATGGTTCTCGATCTATACCGCGCCGGTCGGCTCAATGAAATCAGCGAATACTGTCGCTGTGACGTGCTTGATACCTATTTTGTTTTCCTGCGAGTCCAGGTCTTGATGGGACGCATTACGCGAGAACGTGAAGAAGAACTGATCCAAGCAACGCGGTTGATGCTCGAGCAGCAAGCCGATAAACACCTCGGATACGCTCGCTATCTCGAGTCTTGGAACGCGATGAAGCCGGTCGAACCAATCAACGCAAGCGATTCTTTATCCACCTAATCCGAGCAACTCACGCATCTCGTCCGACCAAGGCGTCTCCGACCAATCCAATCGCGACAACGAATCCCGCGTCTGCTCCAGCTGCTCCGCGACAGCGAGCGATTCGTCCACGAAAAGAATCGCCTCTCTGCCAATTCGCACCAAACCACCACGTATCCCACCCAACCACTCACTTCGCACCGCAATCCCCTCCGATTCGGCGATTGCTAGCAATCGCTCCATGCATTCCAGTGACGATTTGTTCATAAGGAAACAGCAGCCGTTGGTGAAGTAGTCCCGTGATTCGCCTTGATCTTTAGGCGAGCTTTTCCGATATCTCTTTAATGGTTTTCAGGTGCTAGGATCAAGTCAAAAATGGGGCGAGATCATCGAACACCATTAAAAACTGGTCCGATCTCAAGAATAGCTCTCCCTTAAATACAGACACCAAGAAATAGACTCCGATGCCATTGTCCTCCTCAAAGTCCTCCATGCCATCCACCCATAATGCCGAACGGGAAGCGTGGATCGAACAGCTAGAGCACCGAATGATTCAGTTGGAACGACTGGCCAGTATCGGCGAACTGACGAGCACGACGACTCACGAGTTCAACAATTTGCTGATGACCATCTTGAATTACGCAAAGATGGGACTGCGGCATAAAGACGAGGCGACACGAGACAAGGCGTTGACGCGAATCCTCGACGCAGCCAATCGCGGAGCAAAGATCACCAGCACCATTCTTGGATTATCGCGAAACCGCGCTGGGCAGATGGAACCGACCAACTTGGTGACGCTCGTTGACGACTCATTGATGCTTCTCGAACGCGAAATGATGAAGTACCGGATCGATATCGAAAAAGAGTTTGCGCCGAGCCCGAATATCTTGGCATCTCCCGGTCAAATCCAGCGCCTACTCCTCAATTTGATCACCAATGCTAGGCAAGCGATCGGGGAGAACGGAACCATTCGAATTCGAATCGCTCCTGAGGAATCCACACAATCGGTGATGCTAACTATTCGGGATCATGGCAAAGGTATCCCGCCGGACATCCTACCCCGTATCTTCGAGCCCTTCTTCAGCACCAAGGATGGTCCGGATTCAAGCGGCAAAGGGGGCACGGGCCTCGGGCTGTCCGCTTGCAAAGAGATCGTCGAAGAGCACCAAGGACGAATTCGTGTCGACAGCACCGTCGGCAAAGGGACCGCATTCACGATCCGGTTTCCATGGATCGCCTCCGCCCCAACTCTACCCCAAGGCAATTAGCGGTTCCACAACTCGTCGACCTGGTCCCACTCAACGGGGTTCCATTTTGGATTTTTTCAATCCAGGCTACACCTGCGTCGCGGATGTGGTGAACCCACGAAAACGTTTCGGCGGGGCAGTGTGGTTTAGGCGTTGGCGCAGGCTCGGGTCGAGAAGACCAACATGGTTCCATGGCTGAATCGCCAATCGCACCGCGTCGACGAAATCATCGTGATCCGTCCGTGGAGCCTCCCCTGCCTGATCAGGGCCTACCTGACGGTACTGATGTCGCGTCTTTGCAATTCTCCACAGATCGGACGCAACGTGCCGCATTGTGTGATGCCCGGCATTTAAAAATCCATGGGGCCAATGGCTTGGATCGACCAGCATCTGCTTTTCGAAATCGATCGCAGCGACGAAGTAGAGGGACGCGTAGGCTAGAAAATCGCGGTCGCTCGGCAACCCCAGATAACTGCCAGAAATCAGGGTATCAAACCAATCGATTTCCGATCGGATATCTTTGGCATAACCCTCCAACAATCCAGCTCGATCGGATTCGGGCCCTAACAAAGCCTCCGCAATGCGGGCGATACCGCTGAGCGAGTGCGCAATTCCAAAGCTATGCAATGGATCGACAAATCCATAGGCAACCGGTAACAGAATCCAGCCACTGCCGACGGCCTTCGATCGGCATCGGCTCATCCTCGAAACCCATTCAAGTCGCACACTGCTTGACGAATCGCAGGGAGCGACCAACCGGGCGCGTTCTAGCATTTTCCCCACTGTCGGAGTTCGCTTTATCAACCAGTTCCACCGTTCGGCATTCGATGCAATTTCCGGCAGTGACGTTGGCGCGTTGTTGGCATCCACAAATCCAACACTGGTTCG
>CAIYZV010000109.1 GCA_903930765.1 uncultured Pirellula sp. | reverse complement strand
TACACCCATCTGGATTCGAACCAGAAACCTTCGGTTCCGTAGACCGATGCTCTATCCAATTGAGCTATGGGTGCGAATGTTCAGTGGACTACCAGAGATCTCCGATCGTTGGATCGTGGATCCGGGGCCGTCAAATGACCATCGTTGCCAGGATTGTAGTCGTTTTGGCCCCGTTTTGAAGGCCTGTCAAGGACATTCTCAAGAGAGCATCAAATCCTTGGCAGTTCGCACCAAATCGGGCTAAAACCCAAGTGGTCGCGCTGAGCGAACGGGGCTTGGTGTGCCCCGAGGATGCGCTGCCGATTTACCGATACGGCGAATGGAAATAACCGTCTGTCTGAGGCTGGTATTGCGGTGCCTGGGGATAGTACTCCTCCTGAATCGGACTCATCGCATTCCCTGGCCCTACCCCAAATTGCCCTGGACCTCCGTACGGCGGCACGCCATACGGCCCGTAACCTTGAGCAGGATAACCGCTTTGCGGGTAGGCCGGCGGATAACCTGATAAACCTGGTGGCACCCCTAGCCCCGGCCCACCCATCGGGCCAGCACCACCCATCGGGCCAGCACCCATTGGCCCAGCACCAGCACCACCTGCAACGCCTGGTCCGGCAGCAGCGCCAGCAGCAGCAGCGCCACCAGCAGCACCGCCCGCGGCTCCCCCTGGAACACCGGGATGCGGACCTGGATGAGGATGTGGCCAGCCACCTCCGGGTCCCATCGGACCAACCGGACCACCCCATCCCCCTACGCCATTTGCGACGACGTTGGGAAGCTGTGGACCCCATGCACCGTAGGGGACCGAGTATGGCCGATTCGGATAACGCCATTCGCCATACGGACGCTGGGCTGCACCCCAAGCTTGCGTGGTGTGGTAGTGGTCGGAACTAAATCCAACTTGGAGTGAACTTCGAGAACTTCGGAACCCACTGGTTACGAAATCCGCGCGCTCGTTCGACTCGGGCTCCATAGCTCGTGTGTGTTGATCGATCCGTTGGCCGGTCGCATCATGCGTGTATGTCGATGCCATCGTGGTCCAGTCCACGGCCGGCGATTTCGGTTTGACCCGTACCGATTTTTGGACTGATTTGACTTTTTGGGTCGGCATGGATGTATGCGGATTGGGCAAGCATACCTCCGACGATGACTGCGCACGAACGTCCGTTAGCTGGACTGCGATGCAGGTCACCCAAACGAGAACAAAAGCCGAGCAATGGCGATAGGCGATGGAGCTTGTCATAGCTCTCAGACTAATCAGCCGCTGGATGACTTCTAGAAAAACAAGGATCGAACCATGCCGACTCTGCGAAGCTGAAGCGGTTGTGACGATTGTAGGAAGAGAAACGCCGGCCAGCCCTCCAGCAGAGCTTCCGATCAGTGCTTCGCCTCAGGGTTTCAAGTCCCGCGGCGGTTCCCGAACCAATGGATATGCTGGCGATCGCACAGGCGCAAGTCATGATCGCGGCACCACTTTGCCAACCAACTCGTCTGCAGTTTCAACTCTTCGTCGGTCACCCCGCGAGGCATCAGCATCACTTGCTCGCGATCCCAACCCTTCAAGACTTGCAGATACTCTAAGACCTCTTCGGCATCGAGGATCGAGCCCACCACGAATTTGAGCTGATACTCGCCTCGCGCCATCAAGCGTTCCACGATCTCGGGTGCCGCACGGCGCTGATCATGCTGACGAACCCACTCATCGCTCGCGTACCCCACAGGGGTCGAATTGCTCAGCTTCGGGCTGATCGACCAAAGATCGCACAAGACGTCTTGATCGACCGTCCCAGCCGTCTCAATTGTGATGTGCTTGCCAGCCGTTTTCAGCCCACGGCACAACTCCGGTAGGTCTTCGAAAATCATCGGTTCACCTCCGGTGATCACAACATGTCCGGTGGGCCATCTCCGGACGGACTCCAAGATCCCCTCGACCGAAAGGCTGTCCCCTTCCGGTTCCCAGGAGGCGTAGCGCGTATCGCAGAACCAACAGCGGAGATTGCAACCGCTCGTGCGCACGAAAATGCTCGGGGTACCGGTCAGGCTCCCTTCTCCTTGCACGCTGTTAAAAATCTCCGAAATCTTGATCAAATCCCAATGCTCCTGCTGCATTCCTAGAGGTAAATCGGGGCCTAAAATGCGTCTGTTGCAATTAAGATCCGCTGTTAAGATATTCGCTATCGAGCGGTCAGCCAAGGATCGGCGGCCAATTCGAGGGTCTGTTCGTTAGCAGTCCCACCATTTCTCCTAACATCACCAAAGAGCATCGGGATCCGAACGTGTCAGGAACTCCATTTGTCGATCAGTTGGAATGCTTTGATAATTCCTACCCCAACCGAGACTATCAGATCGAAATCGTTTGCCCGGAGTTCACCTCCATTTGCCCCAAAACGGGTCAGCCCGATTTTGGGACACTCGTGTTCCGTTATGTTCCCGACGCGAAGTGCGTCGAGCTGAAGAGTCTCAAGCTATATCTGCAACGATTTCGGAACGAAGGCATTTTCTACGAGAACGTCACGAATCGAATTTTCGACGACTTTCTGGCGGTTGTCTCGCCTCGCACCGCCCAATTGGAGAGCCGATGGGGAGCCCGCGGTGGCATCACATCGACGATCACCGTCTCGTACACGCAATCCAAATAACGCCCTAAACCGTGTAAAAAAGGTCCTCGACTGGATCCAACCGCTTTGCGACATAGGGGCGAGATAAGGAGTAAGTATGGTAACGCACGAAACCCAGAAACCGGTACTGCTCGGTGGTTTGGCCGATGAAGCGGCCAATCAAAAAACTGCCATGCAGCAGTTCTGTGCCTTTGCCGCGTTAGGTTTGCGGTACTACACCTTGCGATTCATCGACGCGGGGGCCGGTATCCAGAACGTGATGCAACTCGAACCAGCCGCTATCGAGCACATCTTAGCCATGCAGCGCGAGTATGGATTGAGCGTGTCGAGCATCGGCTCGCCGATCGGCAAAGTAAAGCTGATCGATGCCGAGGATGGTACGACGAATCGCTACGTTCCATTCGAAGAGTATTTGGCTCGTGACGTTCAGCGTGCGTGTGAATTGGCAAATTCCTTTGATTGCAAGTTGATCCGAGGCTTCTCGTTCTATCATCCGCGAGGCTCCGAACCAGAATCGCATTTGCAACAAGCCATCGATCAAATCGGCGAGATCGTTCGCGTCTGCGACCAGCATGGACTGACGTACGGTTTGGAGGTCGAAGCCAATCTCGTTGGCCAGACTGGGAAACTCCTGGCGAAAATTCACGAAGCGGTCGCTAATCCGGCGTTGGTCCTCGTCTTCGACGGCGCGAACTTGGTTTGTCAAGGAATGTCGACCGATCAAGTTTTCGAAGAGTACCAAGCCATGAAGGCGGGGATGGGTTGGATCCATGTGAAGGATTACAAACGCCCCGCTGTCCGATCGTCGCATGTCGACGAGGAATCGTTGAGCGCTTTTGTCCCCGCAGACCTTGGTGATTGCGGGCATGAAGCGATCTTCCGCGATATCAAGCGATCCTATGCGGAGATCCATGAACGGTTGACACGTCGAGGATTGCCAGGTTTGTTCGTCGATCTGGAACCGCACGTGAAGGGTGGTGGTCAATTCGGAGGCTTCAGCGGTCCGGATGGATTCGGTGTGGCACTGCGTGGTCTGTGCAAAGTCCTCGACTATGTTGGCCTGCCTTATTCGTTGCGAGAGTTCGAAGATATCCGGCCCGATTTAGCATCGAGTTCGCACTGATGCAGAGCACCGGCGAATCCTGGCGTAAACTCTATCCCTTCGCCTCCCACTACATGGAACTCGACGGTGGCGTGCGCTTGCACCACGTCGACGAAGGATCCTCAGGACCGGAGGACAAATGCATCGTTGCGGTGCATGGCAATCCGACATGGTCTTTTTACTACCGCTCGATTGTCGAAGCCATGCGAGGATCCCATCGCGTGCTAGCGGTCGACCACATCGGGTGCGGTTTGAGCGACAAACCGCAGAAGTACCCGTACTGCCTTGCGACGCACACTGCGAATTTGGTGCGTTGGATCGAGAAGCTCGATTTGCGGAACATCGTCATGGTGGTTCATGATTGGGGTGGAGCGATTGGACTCGGGGCTGCGATCGAGTGCCGAGATCGCATCGCCGGTCTTGTGGTGCTCAATACAGGCGCGTTTCCACCACCCTACGTGCCATTACGGATCGCTGCCTGTCGGATTCCGATTCTAGGTTCCTGGGGCATGACGCGGTTGAATTTGTTTGCCCGCGCAGCGACCACGATGGCAATCGACCGACTGCCTCGATTGGATGACGATGTACGTGATGGATTGTTGGCACCGTACGACACGCCAGAACATCGCGTGGGCATCGACACCTTTGTACGCGACATCCCTCTTTCGAAGAACCATCCAACGTATGGCGTGTTGGCGAAACTGGAATCGCGGCTCCCTGATTTGTCAGAGCTACCGATCCATCTCGTTTGGGGGATGAAGGACTGGTGCTTCACGCCGACCTGCTTAAGGCGATTCCAAGCCGCATGGCCTGGTGCGGTAACTCAGGAGCTGAGCGATGTTGGGCATTACGTGATGGAAGAATCGCCCCGGGATGTCATTGCGCATGTCAGACAACTGGTATCTGCATCGTGAAGCAAAGCGACCCGCCTTTTTTAAAGTGATTGCTAGCAAACGGACGATGTGTACGATTCGGTTATTTGTCCGTGAATTGGACCGCAATCCGGAGTCAGGACGGCGACACCTGCTTGACCATCCCCCATGAGGTTGCCCATAATCCCGCAACGCCCTCACGATACTACAACATGATTTCCAGGAGGGATACGCATGCACGGACGCATGGTTCTGATTTTCGCGTTGACGCTTTCAACAATTCTCATCGGGATGCTGCGTTCTAGCGGCGTGTATGCTGCGGTTATTTTGAGTCCGACGAGCGGCAACTCCCAGGTTTTGTTCGACGGTCCTGCGGAGATAATCGACTACAACCTACCATGGTCAACTAACGTAAATCTACGAACCAATTTCAACGGTCGGTTATTTGGAAAGTCGGTCGGAGACTTAGGTGGGGACCTGTATGCCACAAGCCTAGGTAACGTCAATTTCACAGGAGACCTTTCCTACAATACAACGAGCGGTTCTTATCGCATCGCGCCTTTGTGGGATGACTACGTGTACTTTCCAAATAGCGTCTTGGCCGACGCACGGCTACCGACGAATAGGATCCTTTTCCACGACAGTCCAGGTAGCTACATAGGCGTTACGTGGCAGAATGTGGTTTTGTACTTAGAAGCAGTCGAAAACTGGCCGATAACCGACCGGACGGTTCAGATGCTCTGGTTCGAGGGAGACACGGTGCTTAATGGATTTCAATTCCATCGTGATGACATTGCGTTCAGCTACATTGCCAACGAGGCTGGCACTAACAAGTTCGGTCCAATGTTAAGTTTGATTGGATTGGATTCGGCAAACGAGGGGAGGGCTCTAGCCGATCCGAAACGTAGTGATGGTTCGATGTATTTTGGAGAAATCGACGGCGACAAGATGCCGTGGCAGGCTGGTCAGTTTTTTCTGTTCCGGCCAACATCACCGGGTGCATCGACGTACTCAGTAACATTGCAGCCGATCCCGGATCCGCCTCAAGTACCATTGCCCGGTACCGGGATCATCTTTACAGGCTTGGGATTGGTGGTGTTGGTGCGCAAGCGAATTCAAGCATACCGCGGTTCGCGATCGCTCTGCCCCCAGTGAATCCAAGGGTTGATAATTACGCGTGGTGGAAAGGCCTGCCATGGTTCCGATGAACACGGACGGGTGAGGCCTATGAGCACTGACGATTGCGACGATCATGGATCATTCGCATATTGCGTAGCGTAGAGATGGGTTCATTCCTGTGCCGCACAAGCATGAACCCGGTGGTTGTGGGTATGGCGAGACGACTGCAACGCAAGCTGCTAGTTCACTTTCTTCGCGCTATCGGTTGAGACCGGTTTCTTATCCGCGGCATCGGTGAGGTCCGAAACAACGAACTCTTGTTCGACGACCGCGGGGTCGCCACCGGTGATGAACTCGCACTTGAGTTTGTAGTTATCCGGTGGGAGTGGAAAATCGAGCCGGAAGGCGACTTGTGCTTTTTGCCCAGGCATCACCCACTGACCGAATCCCCCGAGGACTTGATAGCGACGGCCCAGCTCGGAGCTGATCGTCAGCCGAGCGTCGACAGGGAAGTGAAGCGTCCCTGTATTTTCCACGGTAGTTCGGAACGCTGGGTATTTGCCGTTGGGATCCCATGCGAGCGGAGACACGTTGATGTTGGTCTCGCCACCTTTCTTGTAGAGGATGGCCAGCGGCAACCGTCTCGTATCTCGAAACTCCTTCCGATCCGACTGAGACTCGATAAGCACATGCCCGTAGGCGAATGCATGGTCGCTGTGCCCGCCGATCAAGGTCATCGCGATTTTTCGCGAGGCACCGGGAGCGAGCTTTACGGTCGAGGGTTGGAAGGTAACACTTCCCAATGGAAGTTCATCTGCGCTAAGCGCTTTGAGTTGTACGGTCTTCTCCTCTTTGCCGTGGTTTTTCAGGAGGAGCGACACACGGCGACTGCCACCGCGGAGATGGGAAAGTTCAATTTGTGCGGGGGAAACTTGCAGCCCCGGACCGACTTGTGCGATGACCACTTCCTGAGCAGGGAAATCCTCCGCATCGACATCAATAGAAATGGTTTTCTTCTTGACGGCCCGTTGGTCGCTCCAGACTTCGAGATCCACTTCGTATTGCCCGCCGGCGATGGCTTCGGGCAAAAGCTCTTCCATCCGAATCCTCGACTTACCGAGAATACGTCCGATCTTGCGAGAGTCGTCTTCGTTGGCAGCGCGAATAGGCATGACCAAGCTGACTTGTTTGGCGGTCCGATCGCTCGACGAGGAGCGGAGCCGAGCTCGGAGCTCAAATTCAAACGTGGTGTCTGAAGGATTAGTGATGATTGCTTGCAAGAGTGGTCGACCGTTGCGCGGTTGGATCGAAGCTTCCTCGATCAACAACTGCTGGACTTGTTCGCCCCGGTTGCCATCGACTTCGACGTCGAGACGTAAAACATATTGGGTCATGAAACGGACGCCCGCTTGGGTCTTTCGTTTTCCGTTCGTCGGGTCGAACGACGGAGTAAGATTATTCTCGCTTCCAATATCGCGAACCATGATTCCGTACGAATGGTGTTTGGCCTCGCCGCGAGGAATCTTGACGAGCCCTTCGATGTACGCCGATTTGTTCGCTTCGAGCTTCAATGTTTGCGGGGTAAGGATCCGAATCGTGTCCGAGGTTTTCAGGTCGGTGTTGTGCAGGACTTGACCGGAGATGTCCTGTGCCAGACCGATCGGAACAATTTCAACCGTAGTATCGCGATTGGCAGACTCGATATTGAACTTAAATGGAAGTTCTTCGTTGCTTCGGCCATTGAGTCGGTTCACCAGAGGCTCGATACGGAATGTGGGTTCGAACGATTCCCGAACCACAATTTGATTTCCACGTCCAGCTTTTTGAGCCAATGCTGCTTGTGGATCGCCAACGCATACAGCGACCAAGGCCACGCAAGCGGTGAATACTAAGGAGTAAATTCTGGACATAGGGAACTAACCGGTACAATTCTAGGGCAGATAAAAATAGCCACTTCCGCATCCTGCTCTTGCTTCTCGATGCTTTCAAATAGCTTGCCCGCGATCGGTATGCTGCTAAAGAATGGCACTTGGGCGATTCGATCCACCGTTTGGCGTTGGACTAATCCGCCGATAACGATTGTATGGCCATCTCGCACCATGACCTCGGTGGAAACCGTGCGTCGATTGATGATCGGATAGACGACACTGCTCAAATCCGCGTTGGCGGCTTGGGTCCGGATATCTTCGCTGACTTCTGCTTTGCCGATTTTGACACTCACCATATCGTCATGGACCCGAGGGGTGATTTCGAGCGAAATCCCTGCTTCGACTTTTTGGATGCTCTGCTGAAAGAAGACGCTGCTGTTGTTAGGTTGCAGGCTGAAAAACGTTTCTCGATTGATCGATATATTGGCTTTTTCGCCGTCCTTGGCGGTGACTCGGGGAGCAGCTCGGATCGTAATGTACCCCTCTTGAGCCAGGAGCCGAACGAATGCGGAGGTGACCGCAAAATCGGAAAAGATGTTACGGGCTCCATCCGCGCTAAAGGCGGACTTGAGTCCCAGATTGTTCATCGAGACATTGAGATCCTCGGATTCAGCCCCCCCAACGCGATGGCCCCAATCTAGTCCGAATCGGAAGGAACTGTCTGGGGCGACAACGCAGACGATGGCTTCGAGTTCCACCTGTGGGATCGGTTTATCCAGTTCCAGCAGTCGCTCTTCGATTTCCTCAGCGATTCGATTCGGAGCGTCGATTACGATCAGGTTTCGCTCCGGTGATATCTGGTAATACTTCTTGTAGCGCGTCGGGAGCATGGTCGTTAAGCTCGCGGTATCCTGAAACTTTGGCGCGTACAGGCTGCGTTTGGCGATGTAGGGATACAACGGAGAATCAGGGTCTGCTGGGGCAATGATGTACCTATTCCCGTCTTTGGCGTAATAGAGTGCGAGCGGTTGCAATAACGATTTAAGCGCTGACTCGAACTCCATATTGACAATCTCAGCGCTGACCACGCCACCGATCGTGTCGTCGATCACCACTGACTTTTTTGCTTGGGCCGCGATGATATTGAGCGCCTCGCGAATATCGGTTTGATCGAAGGACTCCGTAATCCCCATGTCGTCCATCGTGTCGGAGTCTGTCAGGGGATCTTGCAACTCACCAGGGGCGGAAACGACGACAATACGTCCCGTATCCCGGAACGAAGCGTGAACGACCTCAGGTTTCTTGGGTTTGCTACGGGACGTGGCCTTCGAGTTTTGCTGATCGAGCTTTGAGGATACGTTTCTCGCACCTGCAGTTGCCTTGGAAAGAAGCTGCCGATGCTTGCGAGTCGACACCGTCGACACCACCGGGGGATCTTGATCCTCGATGAGGTTTTCGTCCTCGGAATCCAATTCCTGCTTATCGCGTTCGAGCAACGGAAGAGGTTCTTCGTCGGTGGCTTCGAGTGCATCCCTATCTTTGAAATCACTGCTATCTTTGAAAACACTGCTATCTTTTCGCGTGAGTTCGTTCTTTACGAGTTCTTTCTTTTTGGCAGGGGGAACCCGAGGAACTCCCGATTCCGTTTTCACCGACGAGGAAATGGAACTACCTACGAGAACGTTCGATTCAAGCGGAGGCGATGGCTCCACCATCTCAATTGGAACCCCATCGCAGGATAGGGAGGAAACTCTATTGCCAGCGGCGTCGAACTGTTCGACGCCATATTCCGGGACCGCAGGGCGTACAGCCTCTGGTCTCCGCGCCGCCGACTGGAGAGCTTCCTGGTACAGATCCTGTACCGTTCGCTTGACGATCTTGTTTTTTCCGAGGCAGCCCGTGGACGCGAGAGCTGCGATCAGTAGGAAAAAAAGAATCCGCGAAGAACTCAACGATGCGAACCAAGTGATGGAACAGGCCTCCCGGGTATACGATGCGTTTCAAGTCCTTAGGCTTTTACTTAGATCTGTGATTCGAAGGCAATAGAAGTATCCGTCCTTATCTAGATAGTAATGCGGGTAATCGCCGTCGTTTTGCATGCATTAAAACAAAAACCGCGGTCGACGCTGAGCGTCGCCGCGGTTTTGATGGTTGGATGGCGGTTGCAGATGCCTGCAATTCGCTTCTGCATCGCGATCGTTAGTTTGCTGCAACGGTACCGGTGATGACCGTGGAGTATTCGCCGGCAGCGAACAGTCCGTACTCAACCGTTTGGAATTGAACAGTCAAGTTGAGGTTGGCACGGCCGACCCCGTTCGAGGATGCGGTGACCTGAGCAACTTCGTCGCTCTTCGCATAGTCGGTCGTATCGGTGGCGTTTCCGAGCGTCCAAGCACCTGGACCGGCGGTATCACCGAGGGCAAGCGTCAACTTGGCATCTCGCTTCTGGGTAGCATCGTCTTTATTGACGAATGCGGTTCCGGTTGAGAAGGTTACGTTGACGCCTGACTTGGCATTGCCCTTTACGACCCATTGTTGTGCTGGGAACGATTGTGCTAAGTTGGTCTCGTCGTGGTTGATCGTCGCCGCAGATGGTGCTGAGATGCTGATGCTGGTTGGAACGATAACCTTGAGGGTTTGGGTCCCGGTGGTTTGGCCGAAAACGGTATTGCAGGTGAAAACGCTGGCCAACGCCAATGCAACGGTAAGAAAACGAGGAAAATGCATTTGAAACGAACCCTTAAAAAAATGGTGAATCTGGGTGTGACTCTGAAGTTGATTCTGCCTGGGGCGAAAACCCTCGGACTTCGATCCACCGAGGAACACTCAGGACTGCATGCTGAAGGTATCAGCGGTGCAGACCTGGTTGATTGGCTCGATGGTTTGTTGTCCGCAGCGGCTTTCCCGTGGCGACAGCAAAATGTAGGTTGCGATTTGCGAGCGTCGGTAACTTTTTAATTTTTTTTGGCTTGCGATCCCCAAAAACCATTCCCATCAATGATTTCATTGGGGGAAAACTGTGCGACGTTTCGTCCCCACCCCCTTTTAGCAGCCCGAAATCCCCCCAAGTGACGGGATTATTGCGAAAGGGCATGCATAACCGAACGTTTCGCCTCATTGAATTTTGGGTACCCTCGTGTTGGGTACCCGAAGGGAGGAAAGGCTATGAGAGGCTATTGGTTCATGCTCGAAGTATGCGTCGACAGTGTGGAGGGGGCTCGAATTGCAGCATCGGCAGGTGCGCAGCGGATCGAACTCAGCGAGCGGCTTGAGGTGGGTGGCATCACTCCATCCCAATCGCTCATTCGCGACGCGATCGATTTGCAGGAATCCCTTCGCGCCGATCTCCAAATAACCAATTCTCAATCGCGGCCGATGAAGACCGTTGCGCTTATCCGTTGCCGCCCTGGGGACTTCTATTTTGGCGACGTGGAATTGCAACACATGCACGATGAGGCTCAAGCCGCCATCGATTTGGGGTGCACCGGTATCGCCGTCGGAGCCAGTGTTCAAGGTAATGGTTTGAACTGGGATTTTTTGGAATCGATCGCACATCGCTTCCCGAAGGTGGAACGGGTCATCCATCGCGTCTTTGACCTAGTCCCGAACCCCATGTTAGCCATCCCAAGACTCCTCGATTTGGGTTACTGCCGCATCCTATCTAGCGGTGGCGCGGAACGTGCCGAAGACTCTACGGAACAACTTCGCGCATGGCAGGAAGCATTCGGTGAAAAAATGGAGATCCTTCCCGCAGGTGGGATCTCACGACTCAACGCGACGGAGATCCTAAACCGCACCGGTTGCCGCCAGTTGCACGGTTCCTTTCGCGGAACCTCGTTGGATAGCCAACAGTCACGCCTGCCTGCACCTGACGAAATTCGCGCCGTGCGATTGCTGTTGGATCAGTGGCTGGCGAGCCATCGTTAGTCTGTATTAAGAAATTCCGTGTCGAGAAATCCGATCTTGGAAAAGTATCGCTCGAAACAACTCACAGCGAGTCTGTCGAACAACCTGCTTGGATCCATAGCCCGGTCTTTCCCGTGTTCTCCCAAACATGCCGACCCAGACATGCCGGGTACAGGCATGCGAACCTCTCGTTTTCCGAACCTTTTACCGGAGCCGGTTCGGATTCAGGGATCCCGTTTGGAAATTGGCTGGGTTATCCTATGTAACGAACCCGAAATGGCAATTTGCAAATTATTTTGATTGTTATCTCGTTGTGATCTCGTTGTTACCTCGCCGTTTATCAGAAAGAATCAACGCATGTCCGTTCGATGGAGTCATGTTCTCTGTTCCTCGGTCCTCGGTTCCTGTTTGTTTGCGTTCGCTGGATTCCTCGATGCAACCACAGGGTTAGCCGGTGATACATCAACGAACGAAGTGTCCGATGGGGACGCTGCGGCTGGGGATTGGGGACGCATGCGTCCGATAATGCCTCGCGGCGTCCTCGCGCTGAGGACCAAAGCACCCATTCAAGTCGATGGCAAATTGGATCCTACGGAATGGGCGCATGCGGTTTGGACCGACGAGTTCATCGATATCCAAGGCCCTTCGCTCCCAGCACCGAAGCATCCTACGCGAGCGAAACTTCTTTGGGATGACGAAAACCTGTACATCGCTGCACAACTTCTCGAACCTCACTTGCAAGGCAGCATCCGCGAACACGATGCGGTTATTTTTCAGGATAATGACTTCGAGGTCTTTATCGATCCGGATGGAGATAATCACCGATACGCCGAACTGGAATTGAACACTCTCAACACCACTTGGGATCTGTTCCTAGATCGGCCTTATAAGGATGGGGGCAAGGCGGACAATAGCTTTGAGATCGCCGGACTCAAGACCGCAGTGAACCTTCAAGGGACCCTCAACGATCCCTCGGATATCGATGAAGGCTGGACGGTGGAGATTGCAATTCCATGGGCCTCTTTCAAGTCGCTCACGCACGCGTCTGCCCCACCCAAGGATGGTGATTACTGGCGATTCGGGTTTTCTCGCGTGGAATGGGAGTTTGACGTTGTCGATGGCAGGTACCAAAAGAAGCCTGGTCGGCCTGAGGATAACTGGGTATGGTCGCCGCAAGGGATCATCGACATGCACCGTCCTGAGCGATGGGGTTTCGTCCTGTTCAGGAACTCCACGGACTCCGAGGCCTTCGTTTCCGACGCTCGCTTGACACTTCGCGATCAATTGATGGAAATCTATCACCGTCAATTGGTTCACCGAGGATCTCATGCGCAATTCGCAGATTCGTTCGAGGCCTTGAAGTGGACCCCCAACATTGCAAACGGGCTGAAGTCACCAGCGATCCTAAAGACAAACTCGGGTTATCTCGCGTCGATTGCTCAGCCTCAGAACGAATCACCTCAGAGCAAATCACCTCAGGGCGAATCCACCGCGGGCAGCACCACGTGGTTGGTGGCAACTGTCGCTGAAGACTCGCGACTCGCCGTTCGAACCTGGAGCAGTGACGTATTGAACGCGCTCGATGCCGCCGGAGACAACCGCGCAGAGCTTGAACAACTCCTTCGAATGGTTCCCGACTCGCAATTCGAATCCGCTGAGTTTCTGGTCGCGAATATGCCCCCCCGCGATTTGAAATCGCTCAAATCCGATTTCCTGCTTTCCGAAATCCAAATCGCTCACGAGACGCTTGAAGAAGCCCCGTGGGGAAAGCAAATCCCCAAGGAGATCTTTCTGAACAACATCCTTCCGTACGCGAACATTAACGAACGCAGAGATGCGTGGCGAAAGGATTTTCGAGATCGTTTTTATCCGTTGATCATCGGGGCGACGACGCCTGCCCAAGCGGCAGCGATGCTCAATCAAAAGCTTTATCCCATGGTGAAGGTGAAATACTCGACCAAACGGGCCAAGGCCGACCAGAGTCCGTACGAATCGATGGATTCCGGATTGGCTTCTTGCACTGGATTATCAGTGCTGCTGATCGATGCTTGCCGAGCTCTGGGTATCCCAGCCCGATTTGTCGGTACCCCTTTATGGTCGGACAACAGTGGCAACCACTCGTGGATTGAAGTGTGGGACAACGGATGGCATTTTACCGGAGCCGCAGAACCGAGCGGTGATCAGCTCGACCAAGCCTGGTTCATCGGCAGGGCTTCGACGGCGAAGCGGGATGATCCGAAGCATGCGATTTACGCGGTCAGCTTCCAAAAGACGCCGCTCCGATTTCCGCTCGTCTGGGATCGATCCATCGACTACATCAGCGCGGTCAACGTAACCGACCGTTACACCCAAGTCGGGTTCAAACAACCCGAGGGTACTCAGATGGTCTCATTCCGAGTAGTGGACCCCAAAACACTGGCAAGGACACAGGCTAAAGTCTGCGTGAAGGATGAATCCGGCGCGGTGGTGCTCGAGGGCACCACAAAAGACGAAGGGTTCGACTCGAACGATCATTTGCTTCAGTACCTCAAGCAAGGCTCTAGCTACACGGTTGAGGTGCAAGTCGGAGAACGCCGCTGGTCGGATGGATTCCAAGTCGGCGATCAACCTCGATTGATCTCCTGGAACGTACCGAGCGAACAACCGCAACCCAAGCCGATGCCAAATCCGATGCCAGAAGGAGGTGACAGCAATGCCGCCATCCAAGGCCTCGAGAAATACTTGGCCATGGATCCGGGCTCGCGCGGTGCCATCGATCAACACGCGTTCGCGACACTCCCGCTGAGCAAAGAACAAGCGATCGCTGCGGAACGGTTATTGGTCGAGGACTTTCAAAGGCGTCAACGCCAGTCCAGAATCGACGAATTCGAATCGAGGCAACTCGTGATCGGTGAACTCAAAATGCCGTTTGCCTACAAAGTCTACGGGGATATGCCCGAAGGTGGTCGCAGCCTCTACATTTCGATGCACGGAGGGGGTGGTGCTCCCAAACAAGTCAACGACTCGCAGTGGGAAAACCAGAAACGGCTCTACCGGCCGGAAGAAGGTGTCTATGTCGCACCGCGCGCGCCTACGGACACGTGGGATCTTTGGCACCAGTCCCATATCGACGCCTTCTTCGACCGTTTGATCCAAGACTTCGTTCTCTTTGAGAACGTCAATCCGGACCGAGTCTATCTGATGGGTTACTCGGCCGGTGGCGATGGTGTCTACCAAGTCGCTCCGAGGATGGCTGACCGTTTCGCCGCCGCATCGATGATGGCGGGTCACCCTAATGAAACGTCACCATTGGGCCTGAGAAATCTCCCGTTCACCCTCCACATGGGTGCTAATGACGGGGCATACAATCGAAATAAGATTGCCGCCGAATGGAAAACGAAGCTCGCAGAACTGCATGAATCCGATCCGGACGGATACAACCACTATGTGAAAATCCACGAAGGGAAAGGGCACTGGATGGACCGTCAAGACGCTGAGGCGATCCAATGGATGCACCAAAATACACGCAACCGATTTCCCAAGAAAATCGTATGGAAACAGGATGACGTCGTCGAACCTCGCTTCTACTGGTTGAGCACGGACCCACTTTTTCTTCGCGATCGTCCACTAGTTGTCGCCAAAGCGGTTGGAAATGAAGTCGTGATCGAGCAGGCCGAACTGACACAGCTCAATATTCTCCTCAAGGACGATCTCCTGGATATGAACGCCCCTGTCACCGTTCGCATTGGGGATCGCGAAATTGTAAAAACTAAAGTCCCTCGCACCATCGCGGTGATGGATGAAACATTGAGCGAGCGTGGGGATCCCAAGGGGGTTTTTTGGGGCAACCTGGCCATCGAAATCCCCGAAACGAAAAAATAGTCCGCGACTCCTCACTACAATCGACGAATAGGCATTCATATTGAATGCCTCGTTTCTGTCGTCCTTTCTATCCACTTTCCAACGATCGGCTCGTACTGATGCATCATGAAAATCCATCGCGTCGTTCCATATTGTCTGTAGCAGCGTCTTGCATAGGTGCACAGGCGGTCGCTCGAATTGGCACGGGTGCTGCTGTTGCATTGGGTGCGAGTGAAACCGCTAGTCGTCCATTGCTCGCTTATATTGGAACCTTCAGCTCACCTCTCCGTGATGTGCTTCCCACCCAAGTCGATTTGCCTCCTGGGAATGGCCGAGGGATCCATCGGTACTCGGTCGATCGCGAGACCGGAGCACTGAGCGCGCTGGGCTCGACCGACATGGGAACCAGTCCGAGTTGCTTAGTTGTCAACGAAGCCGGCACGCACTTGTACTCGGCCAACGAAACCGACCATGTCGGCGAGAACAAGGAAGGAACGATCAGCGCGTTCGCCGTAAGCTCGAGCGACGGTGATTTGAAATTGCTCAATACCGTGAAGTCGGGTGGAGCGGGACCGACTTACGTCAGCATCCATCCATCCGGCAAGCATCTATTCGTCGCTAATTACTTCGGAGGCTCGATCGCCGTCCTGCCAATCCTAGGTGATGGAAAACTGGGTGAAGCGACCGACGTGAAGAACGACTCGGGGAAAATTGGTCCGACCCGGGCACAAAACGCGCCGCCGGGAAGCTTTGCCTTCAGCGGCCATGACCGGACTCATGCTCACATGATTTCTGCCGATCCGACAGGCCGATTCGTTGTCCACGTCGACTTGGGTTTGGATCAGATTTTCATTTGGCGGTTTGACGAACGGACCGGAAAATTGGAAGCGAATGATCCGCACAGTGTCTCGTTACCCCCAGGGGACGGACCGCGGCACTTTTATTTCCATCCGAATGGAAAATGGTTCTACTCGATCCAAGAAGAGGGCTCGACGATCGTCCTATTCGACTACGACGCATCGCGAGGTAGGTTGTCGCCGCGACAAACGATTTCGACCTTGCCACCCGGATTTGCAGGTAGCAATTTTTGCTCCGAAGTGATGGTGTCGGGGGATGGCAAGTTTCTGTACGCTGGCAATCGACTTCACGATAGCATCGGAATCTTTGCGATCGAAGCCGATGGAACGCTGAAATACATCGGCGAGGAATGGACTCGCGGTAATTATCCTCGCAGTTTCAATTTTGATCCTACGGGGCGGTTTCTGTACTGTTGCAACCAACGTGGGGACAACGTAGCGGTGTTTCGGGTCGATCGCGACAAAGGAACACTCCAATTCACTGGCCAGTATGTTCCTGTTGGAAATCCATCGATTGTTGTGTTTCTGGATTTAGCCAAACGAAAGTCGTAACGTTTGCATCGCGACTGGAGCGATTCCCAGGAACAACTGCGAGGCCGCTTTACCCATGCCGCGGCAGCGTTTGGGCAGTGCGAAAACAAGTGCATGCTTTATGAATGAAAAACGGCTCGGAGAAAAACTCCGAGCCGTAGTCATTTTCGATTCGCGCTTGCGATAATCGCGTTGCGATTACAGTAGTTTTGCCAGTCGCGAGCAGAGGTCAGCGGTTCGGCAGCTGTAACCCCATTCGTTGTCGTACCAAGAAACGACCTTGACGAGCTTGCCCTTGTCCCCGAGGACTTGGGTGAAGTCGGCAGCGAAAATGCTGCTGTGCGGATCGTCGATGATATCGCTCGAAACGATTGGGTCTTCGGTGTAGCAAAGGATCCCCTTGAGTGGACCTTCTGCAGCAGCCTTCATCGCTGCATTGATATCCGCGACGGTCGCGTCCTTCTTGAGGTTCGCGGTCAAGTCAACCACGGAGCCGGTGGCGACAGGAACTCGCATCGCGATCCCGGTGAGCTTGCCCTTGAGCTCAGGGATGACCAAACCGACAGCCGACGCGGCGCCGGTGGTGGTTGGGATGATGTTGAGGGCGGCAGCACGGGCGCGGTACGGATCCGCGTGAGGCAAGTCCTGAACCTTTTGGTCATTGGTGTAAGCGTGCACAGTCGTCATCAAACCGGATTCGATGCCGAAGGTCTCGTTGAGGACCTTGGCGATCGGAGCCAAGCAGTTGGTGGTGCACGAGGCGTTCGAAATGCACTTCAAGTCTTTGGTCAACTTGTCGTCGTTAACACCAAGAACGCAGGTCAGGTCCGCTCCATCCTTCGCCGGGGCACTTAAGACAACCTTCCTGCAACCCGCGGCCAAGTGCGAATCGTAGCCTGGCTTGCCGTCCTTGGAACGGCCGGTGAAGAAACCGGTGCTTTCGATCACGATGTCGATCTTGTTCTCAGCCCAAGGAAGTTTGGCAGGATCCTTTTCAGCCAACGCGAGGATTTTCTTGCCATTGACGATCAAGTGCTTATCGTCGTACCCAACGGTACCATCGTAACGGCCGTGAACGCTGTCGTATTTGAGCAGAGTTGCCAACATTTGGTTGTCGGTCAAGTCGTTGACCGCGACAACCTCGAACTCGCTCGATCGGCTCATCAGATTACGGAAAGTCAATCGGCCGATACGTCCAAAACCATTGATCGCGATTCGAATAGTCACAGCAAAAAATCTCCGCCTGAAACAATAAAACCAACACAATGACAAAGAAAACCCAGTGCCGCCACCGGTCACGACCAGCCTTCGCGACCTAACCGTCGCGACCTCGCCGCACCCCGCGCAGAGAGCACGGGAAGAGAATATACAAACGCCAATCGATGTCTTCAATGACTTGGAGGATCCGCGGTTTCCGCACAATCCATGAAACAGGGGCAGAGGCTTGCCTCAAAAATCCCTAGATAACCCACCATCCCCGCTTCCGAGAATGAGCACGGGGAGATTAGGCGTCGTTGGCAGCACCTTAACGCCGATCAACCATCCTTCGCGACTTCCCTTCGCTCTTGGGAAGTGTTCCTTCGGGGATATCGACGACATCCACTCGCAATTGCAATTGCAGCAATAACCGCTGTGCGATTCGCGTCGGGTCGTGCTTTCCGTCTTCCACTTCCAGTCGCAGTTCATCCAAGGCGCCGTTCCGGAGCAGGATCAACCGGTATTCCCCCACTTCGGGAAACTCTCGAAGGATCGCCTCGACACTGCTCGGAAAAACGTTGACACCACGAACCACGATCATGTCGTCAGCTCGGCCGAGGACACCACCAGCCAAGCGTACAAAGCAGGACTCGGCGTTTGGCCCGGCGGAAGCCACCTTCGCGCTATCCCCCGTACGAGCAACACCCGTTGATCGATCGGCACCAGAGCGATCGGCACCAGAGCGATCGATGATTGGGCATACGAGATCTCCGGTTCGGTATCGCAGTACTGGAGCACCGACCCGACCTAAACTGGTCAAAACCAATTCAGAGACATGGCTTGCTGCATCCACTGGGATCGACGCGTGGTTGGGGATGAGACCCCGAAGGGTATCTCGCTGGGCGTTCGACAAGTCCACTGATAAGTACTCTGCGATGAACTCGCTCTCGATTACATGCATGAAATGTCCGTCGGAACTACCAAACCCCCATGGGCCGATTTCCGTCGCACCGACATGATCCATCACTTCTGCACCATACATGGTTTCGATCGACGATCGAATGCTCGGAACACTCCCCCCCGGCTCGCCTGCCACAAAGACACATCGGATCGAGGAATCACGCAAACTCATTCCGTGCTTCTCTGCGGCTTGGCCGAGGTGAATCGCGTAGCTCGGGGTGCTAAACAACACGGTGGGGCGCGATGACTCGATCAATTCAAGCCGTGCCATTGTCGACATGCCACCCGATGGGATCACCATGCACTGGCGATTCAAGCAAGCATCGTGGGCGCTCCAAAATCCGATGAATGGTCCAAAAGAGAAGGCCATCAGTACACGATCATGCCGGGTGATCTGGCATGCATCGAGCACATATTGCCATGTCGATACCCACCACTGCCAGTCGGATTCGGTATCCATGATCACCATCGGGCGTCCCCGTGTACCGCTGGTACGGTGGTAACGGCGGTACTGATCGATGCCGTACGAATGATGTTTTGCGATCCCGGTCGGGTCGTTGTTGATCCAATCGGCTTTAGACATCATTGGCAATCGCGAAAGTTCCGCGAGGCTACTCAGTTGCAGTCGATCGGTGCGGTAATGCTCGCGGTAAAACGCATTGTCTCGAAGGACTGTCTCGAGCAACTGGTTCACTCGATCGAGTTGGAAACGTTCGAGCGTTGCCCGATCCCACGTTTGAAGTTCACGGCGCAACGTTGTGTCGGAATCGGGATTCATGGTTAACCATCGTTCTGGCTTCGGACGCTTGATTCACTGCTTCTTGTCGACAAGATTTCAGTGCTGGGGCAGATTGTACTGCTGGGGCATGCATGAATCCACTTCTTGCCAGGTGCAGATTCTACTGGCGACGGATACGTTTCGAAAATTCCGGACTATCTGAATTGAGTTGAGCCAACACGTTGACTTTGGCATTCTCTCGAGCATATTCAAAGCGGCCGTCGATATCGAGTAGCCCCAACTCATAGGCTAAGCGATCCGAGTGGCCGGGCAACAGCACCCGAACGTCGAACGGAATACGTCCAGGACGAAGTTTATTGACGTGGTTGACGAGGTTCGTGGTGCAATTATTGGTCAAGGAATCGTAGAACTCAGGTTCCCTTTGGAGTTTATTCACACGGGCCAGCATATCGACCAACAGATCTTGGACTTGTCCCGGTTCCGCTCGTCCGGGGTACAAATAGACTTCCACATCTCGGATCGAAGTCCGCAAAAGAATCAAGTCCCGCTCGTCGCCGATGATGTACATCAAGGGAAAACGACGTCCGGCCCCTGCGACTGCCGAGTAGGACTCTTCCACGCCGAGTCTCGCCTCGACCGATATCACAAAATGCCTTCCGTCAGCGAGTCCAAAACTGAGCATCGTATGCGCTAACAGACTCGATTCTTTGAAGGGGACGACGATGAAATCAATGGTTTTCACATCGCTCAATTCGAAACGCATATCGTAGTGACGTACATCGTAGTCGTCTTCGCTCCGATAGCGGCAATCCCGGACATGATGGATGGTGATCTCATCTCCGTCGAAATCGACAAATGGGAGTATCGCCAAATCCGCACGAAAGTTTTTCGAATCCAAATTTGGCGTGGTCTTGGCCAATTTCCCCGATTTCACAAACCCTGCGACCGCACCTTCGTTGACACCTTTCATCAACCGAGTCGAGCATCCAGTGAATGGCCAGACGAGGAAGGCTGCGAGGAGTAAGACACACCTCACTGAGTTGAGCGCTTTGGTTTCCGTGAAAAGCGAGATTGAATACATCGTACGGGCCCTGGGGTTCCATCCTCTCGTACCTGTGCCAACCGGCCTCCATCAGCCGACGGGCCTTAGCCCCGGTTCAGCCGACGGGCCTTAGCCCCGGTTTACACGCAACTGTTTAAAAACGTCTCTGACCAGCCACTGATAGCAAAATTGTTCATCTGGCAAAAGATCGTCAGGGCCGAATCATGCCATTCGCAGAAATGCTTCCAAAACCCGTTGCCGTCGAACCTTGCGAACGGTGACGCGAACATTTTCAACGGATAGCTCATCCCCTCCCGTGGGTAAATGCCCCAATTGATCAGAAACCCATGCATTGAGGTTTTTGGATGGTTCCATTTTGGGCAACTCAATTCCGGTGACTTCTTTGAGTTTCTGAAGCGAAGCACCTCCGCCGATGACCCAACCGTTTCCAGAACGCACCACGTGCACCGGGAGCAAGTCGTATTCGTCTTGGATATCTCCCAGAAGTTCTTCGACGATATCTTCGAGCGTGATCATGCCTGATATTTTGCCATTCTCGCGAACAACCAACGCGATGTGCGTATGCTCGCGCAGCAGCCGCTCGAGGGCGACCGAGATCGCCAAAGATTCTTGGAGTCGAGGGATCTCTCGCAGGATCCCTTTCAAGGTCGCGTCTCTGGGGTTGATGCGCATGACCGAAACAATGTCCTTGAAGGTGACGTAGCCTTCGATGGACTCCGGGTCCCCTGGGTTTGCAGCGACGGGAAAACGTGTGTGCATATCCATATGAGCTGCAATCAAGCATTCGCCGAGGGAATTATTGAGAGCTAGCGAGTGGATTTGTTCCGCGGGAAGCGCGATCTCCTTCAGCGAACGGCTGGCGAGTCTTGCCGCCCCCAAGATGATATTCTCCTCCCGTGACCCGATAAGGCTGGAGGTTCTCGCCAGGCTCGCGATCGCGCGCAACTCTTGCAACTCAATCGCTTCGGCTCTCGAATCTGAATGGATTTTTGGACTCCATAACCGTTCGAACACGTCCATCAATTTCGACGCAGACGCCTCAAGCAACCAAACCAGTGGCCATGCACTCAAGGAGAACCAGCGCATCCAAGGGGACAGAGTCAAGCAAACCCACTCCTTGTTCCGCAGCGCGAACAATTTCGGGACCAGTTCACCGATCACGATCGTGATCATCGTCAACGGTACGACAAAGATGGCGATCGCAAAAATAGCAGCTGCACGTGGACTGCAACCTAATTGCACCAATTGTGGCGCGATATCATCGGTAGCACTGGCACCGCCCGCAGCGCCCGCGGTGATACCCACCAGTGTGATTCCCAATTGCACGACTGCGAGGCTCTTTTCGATCCCGGTTTTCATGGCGATTGCCGCCGCAGCACCCCACCGACCATGGCCCGCGAGCACTTGCAAACGGGATAGCGAGATCGATGCCAACGCGATTTCGTAGGATGCGAACAATCCGTTGACGAAGACCATGAAGGCGACTACCAACAACTCGACACTTGCCACTTCAGCCCTTACCTATCGAGAATGTAACAATCCGATCTGGCGGCTATCCTGAACACCCCGCGTGTCGCAGTGAGTCCACCCCAGGTCCACCCCAGGCAACTCTTCCCAGTATTTTCATTTTGCGCTCTCCAATTGCCCATCCTAACCGATCCGCGAACGCTGCGAGTGATCGTTAAAGATTCATTCTTCTACGATTGCTTTTTCTTTAGACTGGAAAAACGCATCGGCTGCTACATGCCTACGATTGGTTCAATCCGCATAACCTGCCCCCTTCTTCGGAGTGGGTTGGCAAACTAGCCCCTGGGATTCGACGGGATACGGATCGCGTGACCTACAATTCATTCGGTGTGCTGTTTCTTCGGAAGATGCGAATCTATCCTTTGGGATTGCAGATGCTCCTAGTCGCAGCGCCCCGTTATCGCCCAAGTCACACTCAATGATCCCGAAGAGGGCAATCGATTGATTTGCTCTCCTTTTGGCCATGATTGCGATGTATTCCTTCGAAACTCGTAAGCCATTCCTCCCTGTTTTAACGAGGAGTTTCATGGCACTCAACGACAATCATGCAGGCGAACCGTGTTACATGCCATTTTGAACTTCCCATTCCAGACCTGAAGCGGTTTGGGTTGCTCGTTCGGATTTATCCCAGCCCGATCCTGGCCTCTCCTATCCCCTTGGAACTGTCGACGATCAATATCGGTCGCGACCATGCGAACCACATTGTGATCAGCGACGATTCGGTATCGCGCTGCCATGCGGTGATCATGCGTGAGGAAGATGGACACACCATCCAGGATACTGTCAGTACCAACGGAACTTACGTCAACGATGAAAAGGTCGATAAGGCCAAACTCCGCGCTGGAGATCGCATACGGCTTGGCAACCACATCTTTTGCTACTTGCATCCCCAAGACATTGAATCTCAGTACGTCGAAACCATGTTCCAAGCCATGACGACGGACGCGTTGACTCGGACGTACAACAAAAGATTCCTGCTCGACTCCTTAGATCAAGAGATCGCGGCTAGCGTCCATACCGGCCAGACATTCTGCTTGATGTTCATTGAGATGAACAATCTGGGGACCATTATTAATCAGTATGGGCCAATCATCGGGGATGCGTTTTTGACGGAGTTCGCGCGGCGGGTCAAGGCACAGCTCAGCGTTAGCGATTTGATTGCTCGATTCGACGAGAATCGTTTCTGTGTCGTCTATCGGCCTTCGCATTTAGAGCAAGCGATCGCGATGTCAGAACGCGTGCGCAACGCCACGTGCAAAAGAGATTTCGTTTGGGGAGAACTGGAGCTAGCGATCACCGCGAGCGTGGGCGTTTCGAAATTCGATGGCCGAAATCCGATGGATGCCAAGCACCTCGTGCAGGAAGCGCTATTGAACCTCGAGGAATCCAAGCGGAACGGATAGCGGGCACTCGCCTCTCCTACGATGGTGAGATTCCCCACGCAAAGGGGTCTTGTTCATGGCAGAGTACCTGAAGGTCGGCGTTGACAAATGCCCGGGAAGTGATGCTTGGAGCAATCACACCGCGGGATTCGTCCAGCCACTGAAATTCGGCGTCGAAGCTGCTGCCGATGTAACTCTCTTGACGCCAAATCGTTTGGGGTTGGAGTTTCTGGTCGGCGGCCAAGCATGCGAGTTTGGCGCTGGTTCCCGTGCCGCACGGAGAACGATCGTACGCACCGCCAGGGCATAGGACAAAGGACCTGGAGTCGCAATTCGGGCTCTTGGGAGGACCAAACAGTTCCACGTGATCGACTTCCGGATTGGTTTCTCGAACAACGGCCAAAATGCGTTGACTCAATTCGACCAACTCGGCCGCCGATCGCTCCAACCACATCGGATCAGGGCATTCGATCAAGCAGAACCAGTTGCCACCCCAAGCGATGTCAGCGTGCAACGCGGGGAGTCCCTCGACCGAAAGAGGCATCCGCTGGATCACTCGATAACTTGGAACATTTTCCACAGTGACCCGATGGTCCTCATGAAGTCGCACTTGGACAGGGCCAACACACGTCTCGAGTGTCTGTCGGCCGGGTTGCATCCGGCCCAGGTAGCGAAGGGTCTCGACGACCCCGATCGTCCCATGGCCGCACATCCCAAGGTACCCCACGTTATTGAAGAAGATAACAGCTGCTAAATTGGCGGGATCTTGTGGTGGTACAAGCAGCGCTCCGACCATCACATCGGAGCCTCGCGGTTCATTGACCAACGCGCGTCGGTAATGATCAAATTTCATTCTCATCACCTCAAGTCGCTCCTTGACGCTCAATCGCGTGCTATGTTCGGCCGGCAGGGAATCGGAACCGATGTTCCCCAACTCATCAGGGACGCCAGACACAATCGTGCGCGTGGGTTCACCGGCGGTATGGGAATCAATCACACGAAACGTATTCATCGTCTTGTCCTTGCCGGCAATTTGGCTGCTAGATGAGTTCGGCTGCTAGATGAGTTCGGCTGCTAGATGAGTTCGGCTGCTAGATGCGTTCGGCTGCTAAATGCGTTATAGATGGACCGGCTGGGTAGGGGCGAACGGGTTTGCAAACGTTGCATCGTGTCGGCTCATTCCTGAGTAATTCCTGAGTACCATTATTGCCCCAGCGTTATCGAACCGGACTCGAGGGCCTTTAAAAAGTCGGGCATGCTTCCGAGCAGGTCGTCTCGAAGCTTCAACTCATGAGCCTCCAACCAAAGCACCTCGGCGACCTCTTCGGGGTTGGCAATCGGATCCTGGTTCCGATCTCGAGAGCAAAAAAACCATTCAAGTCGAGTTCCCCAGCGTGTGACGCTTGTCCACAAGTGCTCGTGGACTTGGACCTGCAGTTGCAGTTCCTCCATCAACTCACGACGTACTGCAGTCTCAAAGTCCTCGCCTCGTTCAATCCCTCCACCAGGAAAGCAGATCAATCCTGGTGCGCGAACCAAGTGCGAACGGCGAATGACGAGGAATCGATCGTTTTCATGAAGGATGCCTACGACCGCGTGCCGTCCCTGATCTCGCGATTGGCCTTGCTCAACAGGTTCCGCGGACTGCTTGGTGGACGCATCATGATCCACAACATCGCCGTTTCCTGGATTTCTATAGTCCGTTCCCACACTCCACCTATTCCTATCTTCTTCCTGTTATTAGCCCAATGATTTTATTAGCCCAATGATTTTAGCCCTATCAAGTTCCCAGTACCCCGAAGTTCCCAGTACCCCGATGATGGGGCTTTGCCGCAGCCAATCCCCAAATCGCGAAATTCCAAATCGAGAAATCCCAAAGCGCGATTCTGCGCGAACCATCTCGATCGACGGGAGTCTACTCGATATCCTAAGCGATATCCTAAGCGGGATCCGTATCCATCGCAGGATCGGCAGCATGGTATCTTTAGCATGGCCATCGATCACCGTGGTGCTCAAGATTGTATTCAATCAAGAATGTATTCAATATCGTACGCGATACTTTGGATTTCATCGATCCGATCTTCGAGTGCAGTCCCCCCTTCATCGACCACTAAGGTCCTTTTTGTGCATGACGCCCCGTCCAGACTTGTATCCTAAATCAACTCCTGACAAACAATTCGCGCATGAGGTCGTGCGTCGATTGGTCGAAAACGGTTATATCGCCTATTTTGCAGGTGGTTGTGTTCGAGATGCCATTTTGGGAAATGATCCGCACGATTTCGATGTCGCG
This sequence comes from uncultured Pirellula sp., assembly GCA_903930765.1. GTDB lineage: Bacteria > Planctomycetota > Planctomycetia > Pirellulales > Pirellulaceae > JBKCUI01. The sequence goes on along the minus strand of CAIYZV010000109.1, from coordinate 2,219 downwards.
ACCAATGCCACGACCGATCAAGTTCGGTCGGTCTTTGGACCGAATCAGACACGCGCCGTCGGCGAAGCGTTCGGCGTGGTTCTCGTCCACGGTAAAACCCACGGCAAAAAGTGCCAAGTCGAAGTGGCTACGTTCCGCAGCGACGGGGCGTACTCGGATGGGCGTCGCCCCGACTCTGTGGTCTTCACCTCTCCTGAGCATGATGCCCAGCGCCGCGATTTTACGATCAATGGTCTCTTTTATGATCCCATCGAAGAAAAGATTATCGATTACGTCGGAGGACGAGAAGATCTCGAACGCAAGGTGCTGCGGGCCATCGGAAACCCCGAGGCAAGGATCCGCGAGGACAAACTGCGCATGCTTCGCGCGATCCGATTTGCGGCTCGGTTCGGGTTTGCTCTCGATCCAAGCACCCAACAAGCCATCGCGCGGAATGCAGAGCAGATCCAAGTGGTGAGCGGGGAGAGGACCGGGATCGAACTGATCAAAATCCTGGAACACCCTAGCCGCTATTGGGCCTGGGAAAAACTCTTCGAAACAGGGCTTACGCAATACGTGATCCCGGAACTGCATCCTCGCTGGAGCGTAGCGAGTCAACGCGACGAGGAACTGAGTCTTCTTCGGCGGTTGCCAGAAATCCCCGTCCCTTTTCCGGTTTCCTTGGCTGCGATCCTACACCCATGGTTCCGCGATGCTTCCGGTCGACAGGCGGAGCTGGAGTCCATGTCGTTGGCCATCCAGGAACGCTGGAAACTTTCCAATATCGAGATGGAAGCGGTTCAGTTTGCACTCCAAAACGCGGAGGTCCTGATCCAAGGCTCGACGCTCCCGTGGTCCCAAGTCCAACCGGTTTTAACCTCCAAGTTCATCGAACTAGCCTTGGCATTAGCAGAAGCCATTGCAAGCCTTCGAACGGAGGCGTTGCACGGAATCAATTTTTGCAGATCTCAGCTTCGATTGCCGGAATCGGTTTGGAATCCCCGTCCTTTATTGGATGGTTCGGATTTGATCCGAGCCGGACTCAAGCCAGGTCCAGGCTTTGCAACGCTACTCGAGAGAGCCAGACAAATGCAACTCGATGGCAACCTGCGTTCCAAAGAGGAAGCGATGGCTTGGATGAAAACCATGATCGACACGAGCAATTAGGCCACAACTATCTCTAATGCAGCGATGTGATCTTGCCATCGCGTGTGCTCACCGCCCCCCTAGGGAGCCTGTTGAAAAATGGAAGCGGCACGGCGCGAGCCGACCGGTAAGTCTCACTTTATTCGGAGAAACCGGGCAGCTCGCGCTGCACCGCTACAAGTGCGATCGTTTTTCAATGGACTGCTGGAAAGCCGGTGCAATGCCGAGCAATACATTGGATCAGCGAGAGCCGAGGAAACTTCGGTCCTTTCGCTGTCCAAGGATTGGCGTAGAATCGGGGGGACTATGCACCGACTCCGAAGGGAGCTACGGACGACTCGACATTGGACGGAAACGATTGAAATAGCGATGGAAAAACGACTTTTTAACTTTTCGGCAGGCCCAGCAGTGCTGCCTGTTCCCGTGTTGGAGCGGATCCGCGACGAAATGCTGTGCTTGCCCGGATGCGGCGCATCGATCCTGGAAATCTCGCATCGAAGCAAGCAGTTCATCGAGATCCAGGAAACGGCCAAACAGCGACTGATCCGCTTGTTGAAGATTCCGGATTCCCATGCGGTGGTATTCCTGCAAGGAGGCGCTCGGCTCCAATTCTCCATGGTCGCGATGAACTTGCTCCGCGGACGCTCGCAACCCGCTCAGTACGTCGTTACGGGCACTTGGGGCAAATACGCCGTCGGAGAGGCTAAAAAAGAAGGCCCCGTCGAAGTGATCTACGATGGGGCTTCGCACCACTATTCCAAGCTTCCCAAGTGGAGCGACTTGAAAATCTCTCCCGACGCATCGTACGTTCATCTGACCAGCAACGAAACCATCCAAGGGATCCAGTTTCAGAGCGACCTGAGTGCGAATTGCCCAGTCGTCAGCGATTGCTCCTCCGACTTTATGTACCGCCCGCTTGATATTTCGAAGTACGGCTTGGTGTACGCATGTGCCCAGAAAAATGCTGGACCCGCGGGTGTTACGGTTCTGATCATCCACCGCGACCTCCTCGATCGGTCCAACGACAGCATGGCGGGCTATTTGAATTATCGGAACCACGTCAACGAGGATTCGATGTGGAACACTCCACCCAC
>CAIYZV010000108.1 GCA_903930765.1 uncultured Pirellula sp. | reverse complement strand
TGGGCGAAGAGGGACTCGAACCCCCGACATCTACTTTGTAAGAGTAGCGCTCTAACCAACTGAGCTATTCGCCCTTTGTCTTCTTAATAAGACGCACTGAGTGCGTCTTTTGTTCGCTCGAGGTCGAAATCCGCCTCGTCGTAGATTCTATCGCTGGCCGGTCACGCTATCGCAACCGTGTCCAGTTAATTCGAATGGACCCGCGCTTTTCCTGCAAGAAATCAGCAAACATTTTCGCCAATCTTGCAAGGACGACTAGATGCCCAACAAACGCATGCGGCGCGATCGACGCTCTGCCCGTTGCTTGCTCCGTCGCTTGATCTCGCTCGGCTTTTCGTAAAACTCGCGACGACGCATTTCCTTTTTCAGACCGCTTCGTTCTACCAACTTACGAAAGCGTCGCACCGCTTCTTGGATCGTTTCACGATCGCGGACGAGCAACCTAACCATGCACTACCTCCGAAAATCATTCAATCTTGGCTATCCGTCGTACCTTTGTCCGGAATTTCCAGCACTTTGCTGAGAAAAATCTCCGGCGAGTCATTTCCATGCTGATCCAGCTACAACACGCTGAAACCAGCGTACCTTAACCTGCTCAGAAGGGCCAGAATTGTAACGGCACCCGGACCGTCAGTCTAGGCCGTTCAACTAGTTTCGCTGGCATTTCGGGGCTCATCCCCAAACCTAACCCGATCTCCCGAGTTTATCGGCTAGGATTCCGCCTTCGGCTGAGGGAACTTTTGGTTCTCTTTCGTGTTATCAAAGGGGCTAATCGAGCAGATCGACGCCAGACGGAGCCATGCCTAATCCGACTCGGCCGAAACCGTTCTAGAGATTTCCTGGCGGATCTAGCTAGAATAGGGGTGGACGTGTGTTCATGGCGAAGATCAATTCCGAGGTCTCCGGCAGGTCTGTCGGTCGTGTCGGCAAGATTTTTCCCAGGAAAACGCCGTCCATCAGGAAAACCGAGAGTTTATCCAAACCCGAGGGCAATTGACCTGATTCGATACTACTGGAAGAGTCTTTTTACCGTCGGCCTTCGGATTTGCGTTCCGTGGCGGCCGGAAATCGAGAGTCCTCGGCAGTCCTGCAACCCGACCCTGCCTTCATTCACCCGACCCTGCCTTCATTCACCCAACCCTGCCTTCATTCACCCAACCCTGCCTTCATTCACCCAACCCTGCCTTCATTCACCCAACCCTGCCTTCATTCACCCGACCCATCGCCGGTTCTTGCTATGAAAAAAAACATGCATTCTTCAAAACGCCAATTTTCACGACTTGCCCGAATGAGGCGTCGCGGTTCTGCTCAGCGAAGCATTTTGGCCCTTTTGGGGCTCTCGGCTGCGGTGGGTGCTGGGTACTGGTGGTGGAGTTCGGGGGGGCGTTCCGGGTCGGCTGGATCGGCTTCGGAACCGTTGCTTCACGTGGTAACCCAAGGGCCATTCGATCACATTGTGCTGGAGCAAGGTGAGATCGAGAGCAGCAGCAACAATGAAGTGAAGTGCGAAGTCAAAGGTCGCGGTGGTAGCGGGACGCCGATCCTGAGCGTGGTCGCGGAGGGGACTTTGGTGAAAAAGGGGGATCAGCTTTGCCAGCTGGATGCCTCGGCTCTTGAGCAAGAAGCAAAGAATCAGCGGATCGTCGTCAGCGGCGCGGAGTCGGCCGTGATCAGCAGTGAAGCGGCCGTCAACAAAGCGGTGATCGCTCGCCAAGAGTATCTCGAGGGGACGTTCCTGACCGAGCGCAAGGCCATCGTCAGCGAGATCGCTGTGGCTCAGCAGTCGCTTCGAAAAACAGAACTGTCTCTCGAAAGTGCGGAGCGGCTCGCCGCCAAAGGCACTCTCAAGCCGTTGCAAATTGAAGCCGAGCAATTCTCGGTCGAAAACGCGAAGAGCAATCTCGAGTCGGCTCAGGGGCGATTGAAGGTTCTCGATGAGTTGACCAAGGCGAAGATGCTGGTGCAATTCGACGCCGATATCGAAACGACGAAGGCCAAGCTCGAATCGGACAAGAACACGCTGGTCGAAGAGAAGAACAAGCTGGAAGAGATTCAGACCCAGGTCAAGGCATGCACGATCAAGGCACCGGCGGACGGTCAGGTCGTGTACGCCAACAAGTCGGGTGGTCGAAGTGGTGGAGATTTCGTCGTCGAGGCTGGGGCTTTGGTGCGTGAGCAACAAACCGTGTTCCTGCTCCCTGATCCGACTCGGATGCAGGTCAAAGCAAAGATCAATGAATCGCGGATCAGTTTAATCCGCGAAGGGATGCCGGTGAAGATTCGGGTCAATGCCGGCGAGGATGAGCTTTTAGGCCGAGTGATCAAAGTGAACAAGTACGCGGAGCCCGGGAATTGGTGGGGGTCGAACGTGAAAGAGTACGCGACCTACATCCAGATCATGGAGCCACCCGAGACCATTCGAACCGGCATGACTGCCGAGGTCCGGATCTTCGTCGAGCAAATTGAATCGGCGGTTCAGGTTCCAGTGCATGCGGTTTATGAGACCAAGCGTCATCACTTCGTTCTGCTAAAGGACGGGAACAGTTGGAAGACTCAGGAGATCGAAATCGGCGCGACGAACGACAAGTTCGTCACGGTGAAAACGGGTGTAGCCCAGAGCGACAATGTCGTTCTCGATCCCCGCAACCATCTCGATAGGATGGACATTCCTGAGATTCGCGAGGAAAACGATCGAGCTAAGATGGTCGCCCTTTCCAACCAGCCGATGCCCAAGCCACCGGTTGGTGCGGGAGGCCCTGCAGGTGCAGGTGGGCCGGGCGCTGGTGGTGCAGGTGGGCCGGGTGCAGGTGGTGCTGCCGGCGGCATGAATCCAGATGCGATAGCGGGCATGATCATGGGGCGTATGGATACCAATTCCGATGGCAAGTTAAGTCAAGAGGAAGTGGCCAGCGACGAGCGGATGAAAACTGCGTTCGGCGACTACGACGCTAACAAGGATGGTTCGGTGGACAAGGCGGAGTTGGCAGCAGGGATGAAGAAGAGGATGGCTGCGATGGGAGCAGGAGGTGGTGGTCGCGGTCCGGGGGCGGGAGCGCCTTCCAACTAAAGAGTTTCGGTCTCGTCGTTGGTCTGGCCGCCTTTGGCTCTCGCGCGGTCGTGAGCACCGCGGGTCAATGACGCTAAGCGTGCCTACCTTCAACATCCCCAACACCGGAAAATTCCTTAATGTCCGAAACGATGGAAACCGACGGTTACGCGTGTCGCGTCGTCGATCTCAAAAAAGAGTATGTGCTGAAGAGCGAAACGGTGCGCGCGTTGCGGGGTGTAACGTTCGATATACCGGTCGGTGATTACGTGGCCATCATGGGGCCTTCGGGTTCTGGCAAAAGTACGTTGCTGAATGTGTTGGGTTGTCTCGACCAGCCGACCTCGGGCAGTCTCTGGCTGGGGAATGACGATGCGGCCAAGATGTCCGACGATGAGTTAGCTGACATCCGATCGCAGCGGATCGGGTTCGTCTTTCAGGCGTACAACTTGATCCAGCAGTTAACCGTCGTGGAGAACATTCAGGTTCCTTTATTTTATCAAGGCCGCCCGCTCAGTCCTGAGCAGCGAAAGCGTTGTCATGATTTGGCCAAGATGGTCGGTCTCGGAGATAGGCTTGACCACCGACCGACGCAATTGTCTGGTGGTCAGCAGCAGCGGGTTGCGATTGCGAGGTCACTCGTGAATGATCCCTACTTCATTTTGGCCGATGAGCCGACGGGGAATTTGGATTCCCGAACGACCGAGGAGATCCTGCAGTTGTTTGAGCGGCTCAACAATGAAGGTCGAACAATTATTTTGGTGACACACGAAGACGAAGTTTCCAAGCGGGCGAAGCGAGTCGTGAGGCTGAAGGACGGTCGGTTGCAGTGGGATAAGATCAACTCCCAAGAGGTGCGTGACGAGGCCGCGCGGTATGCCCTCGAGAACATGCCGGTGGAGGTTTAATCATGGGATTATGGCTAGGTACGATCCAACTCGGCGTGAAGAGCTTGTGGCTCCACCCCATGCGTTCGATTTTGACCGTGCTCGGTATTTTTATCGGCGTGGCCAGCGTTATTTGGCTGCTCGCGATCAGTAAAGGGATCGGTGACGAGGCGCAGCGGCAGATCGAAAGCCTTGGTGCCGACACGATCATGATTCGGACCGTAAAGCCTCCGAGCGAAAAGATGTCGAGTCAAGGGCTTACGCCTTATGGATTGACCCGTGAAGAATACGACATGCTGGTCGCAACGATTCCTACGGTTCGAAGTGCGATTCCGATTCGAGAGATGCGTCGTCAGTTTCAATTCAAGAACCGGAAGCTCGACGGGCGGCTCGTGGGTTGCACGCCGGAGTATGCCGAGGTGACGAAGTTGGAGTTGACCTCGGGGCACTTCATCACGGACGCCGAGAATTTCGCGAGGGATTGCCATTGCGTGCTATCGGCGAAGGTGGCCGAGAAATTGTTCCCCTACGAAGACCCCGTAGGTCAGCGTATTTACATGCCGGAGAATCAAGATTTCTATTTGGTGGTGGGTGTGCTCAAGCCCAAGGGTGCGACGGCGGCGATCGGCGGATCGATGGCGGCGCAAGACTTTTCGAACGACGTCTACATTCCTATTCGAACGCTGCAACAGCGGATCGGCGATACGATCATGACCATGCGGTCTGGGTCTCGCGAAGGAGAGATCATCGAGCTCAATCAGATTACCTTGCGATGCCGCGATGTGACCGAAGTGAAGAAGACGGCGGAGCTGGTTGGTGCGGCGCTCGACAGTCATTCGAAGATGGAAGACATCGCCGTGGTGGTACCGCTCGAGTTGCTCGAGCAAGCCAGAACGACGCGAGCGATGTTCATGCTGTTCATGGGGATGATTGCGGCCATTTCGTTGCTCGTCGGTGGGATTGGGATCATGAACATCATGCTCGCCACAGTGACCGAGCGGACTCGAGAGATCGGGATTCGACGGGCGCTCGGTGCGAAGCGACGGGACATCATCCGACAGTTCCTCGTGGAGACCAGCGTATTGAGTTTGACGGGTGGTATTACCGGCATCCTGTTCGGATTGCTTTGTGGGCCAGCGGTGACCATGGCGAGAACACTTGCCAACACATGGTTCGAAAAGCAGATGATGGACTTGCCTGAGGTCGTCCGCACCGTTCAGCCATCCATTGTACCCGAGAGCATTCCGGGTGCGTTTTTCATTTCGCTCGTCGTTGGGTTGGTGTTTGGGATTTACCCTGCCACTCGGGCGGCCAAGATGAATCCGATTGAAGCGTTGCGGCACGAATAGTTGGTTTTGTAGTTAGCGACGAACCGTTTGTTTCTAAAGGGCTGTCTTTCCAACGGGCCGTCGAACGCTTATCTTGGAATCTTCCCCGCGGATTGTTTCGTGAGGGGAACCGAACAGAGGGGAGCCGAACACCAGTTTGCATTCGATTCGCAATTGGTTTGACGGCTTGAACCAATTCTTTTTGAACCATTCTTTGCACGACGGCAGTCTATTTATGCAAACTCAACCCGCAGTGATCAATTATTCCTCGGCCCCCATGTCCGTAGAGATTCGGGAGATTCCGGTCCCGGAGATCGGCGACGAGGATTGCTTGATGCAGGTAGCAGCGGTCGGGGTGTGTGGGAGCGATTTGCATCAATGGGCGGGTGTTCATAGTTGGCCCGTGAATTATCCGGTGACGCTCGGTCACGAGTTCGCGGGGCGACTGGTTCGGGTTGGATCGCGCGTGACTGGTTTCAAGGAAGGGGATCGTGTTTGCAGCGAGACAGCGGCGATCATTGACCCCGATTCTCCGATGACACGGATCGGACGGTATAACTTGGACCCGAACCGCAAGGGGTTTGGGTATGGAACGCATGGCGCGATGACCCATTTTGTGAAGGTGCCGGCGCGATGTTTGCATCATGTACCGGCATCGCTGCCACTGCGGTACGCAGCGTTGACCGAGCCGTGTTGCGTAGCGTTTAGCGCTGTGGTCACGAATGTGAACATTCTGCCAGGCGATCGCGTGGCGGTATTGGGACCAGGACCGATCGGATTGTTGTGTGGTGCGGTTGCCAGGCTTCGCGGGGCGGACGTCGCTGTGGTCGGATTGCCTCAGGATCGGGTGCGATTGGATTTAGCAAAAGAGTTGGGTTGCACGCCGTTGCTCAATGAAGAATTGAAGGCCTGGGCCAATGCTCGTGATGGGTTAGGGTGTGATGGGGTGGTGGATGCAGCGGGAGTATCGGCAACGCTCAAGACCGCGATTGACATCGTTCGGCCGGCGGGATGGATCAGCAAAGTGGGTTGGGGGCGTGATCCAGTCGGGTTCTCCATCGATCCATTGGTTCAGAAGAACGTAACCTTGCAGGGTAGTTTTTCGCACACGTGGGCAATTTGGGAACGCGTGCTGTCCCTTTTGGCCAGCAAAGCGATCGACGTGGAGAAGATTGTTGGCGGTGCGTGGAGTTTGGAGTCGTGGCATGATGCATTCGAGACCATGCATTCGGGGAAAATTGCCAAGGCGGTGCTCGAGGTGCAGCCGGACATTGCCGGCTAAGGTGGTTCCAAAGCCGAACGCTTCCGTGTAGTTAGGGTTTCTCATTCGATAGAACTTCAAATAGGTCCGGTTCAAGGCGATGACAAAGCAACGCATATTGATTCAGTTCGATACCGATCCGCAAGCGAGCGTGTTCGACGCAGTGGTTGCGGTGGATGCAGGGGTTGATCATTTGTTGCAGTACAGCAACGTCAAGCCTGAGCAGGTTCGTGATTTGGTGCATGGTGCGATGTACACGCGTGGCCCGCAGGATCTTCAAAGCACGGCGATCTTTGTGGGTGGGAGCAACGTGGCTCATGGCGAGCAAATTTTTGCGATCGCCCAAGAAACCATGTTCGATCCGTTTCGCGTGTCGGTGATGCTCGATTGCAATGGATCCAATAGTACGGCTGCTGCGGCGGTGCTGAGTGCGTCGCGGCATTTGACGTTGGAAGGATCGACTGCGTTGGTGTTGGCTGCGACGGGGCCGGTGGGGCAGAGGATTTGCCGAATTCTGGCAAATGAGAAGTGCAAGGTTTACGTTTCGTCCCGTTCGATGGAACGCTCGGAGGAGACCGTGGAGCGATTGCGTGAGTTGGGGGTTGATGTTTCGAGGTTGGTCGCCATTTCGACGAGCGATGAGGCGTGGGTGGCCAAGTCTTTAGCGGAGTCGGAGATGGTGTTTGCGTGCGGGGCGGCTGGGGTGCGGTTGCTCCATGGGGAGCCATTGGCGGCGGCCAGCAAGTTGAAGGTCGCGATCGATTTGAACGCGGTTCCTCCGCTGGGGATCGATGGGATTGGGTTGACCGACAAAGGTGTCGAACGTAACGGTCGTTACGATTATGGGGCTTTGGGGGTGGGTGGTCTCAAGATGAAAATCCACAAGGCTTCGGTGGCTGCGTTGTTCGAAAGCAATGGGAAGAGGCTCGATTGCCAAGAAATGCTGGGGGTGGGACGCGATATTTTGGCCAAGGAAATGCCTTGAACCGGCAAAACGCTGGTTTGACATGAACGGGCGATCCAATAAGATGGAAGGGAAGCCGTTTCTTCGAAGCGGCGACTCCCCGCCAATCCCTCCACGTCAGAAATCAAATCCATGTTTGGAATAGGCACTACGGAATTGATGATTTTCTTGGTCGTCGCCATGCTTCTTTTTGGCAGTGCGCGTCTCCCGTCGCTGATGCGGAATCTGGGACGGAGTGCCGTCGAGTTCAAGAAGGGGATGCGGGATGATGAAGAGGAACCGACACCGACCGACGCGAACAAGTCATAAACGGGGTGGGAGCGAACCATGTTTGGTGGCATCGGTACTTTCGAGATGGTGGCATTTGGCGTTTTGGCGTTGATGTTGTTTGGTTCTAGGTTGCCCGAGGTGGCTCGGAATCTTGGCGGCACCTATCGCGGTCTGAAGAAGAACGTGGACGAGTTCAAGCGGGAATTTCAGGCGGTTGAGAACTACGATCCCAAACCGAAGGCACCCAGGATTTCCGAGGAGCCGAGCACGTTGGAGACGACGGCACCCAAGTTTGTACCCCCTCCGGAAGATGACCAACCTGTCTAATCCTATTTTGTGGTTGGGACATCTTGTTCGGGCATTTCTGTCCTCGGCGGATTTCTGTTGCCGAGGGTTTTTTCCGCGATGGCGGCTCGAATTTCCAGGCTAGGAAAACTTGCCTAGTTGTTACAATATCATGCGTGTCCAGGCGGGAATCGCCTGTGGGCACGATCAAATCAATCATCCTTCCGCATTAATCCCACCCTTTGGAGTTCCTGACATGAGAGCGACAGCTCGCTATTTGTTCGGTTTCGTAGCGTCGAGCGTTGGAGTGACTGGCTTGTTGGGCGGTACGACAGCGTTGGGTGCAGAGACGGTTCGATTAGGGGATCCGGCGTTGACCAGTGGTATTTCTGGTGCTGGTCCATTGACCGTGGCCGACATTAAAAAGTATTTGGAAAACCCTGCCAATCACGTGGAGCTGGCGGTCGAATTGCCCGAGGGGTTGTCCGCGGGCAAGGAAGCGATCTACATTCCGAGCGACAATCCGCTGACGCGAGCGAAGATCGAGTTAGGGCGGCAGTTGTATTTCGATCGTCGATTGTCGAAGGACGCGACGGTAAGTTGTGCCGACTGCCATAGTCCTTCGGCTGGTTACGGGGCCAACACTCAGTTTGGAGTTGGAGTCAAGGGCCAAACGGGGAACCGCAATTCACCGACATCGTTCAATCGGATATTGAGCAAGGCGCAGTTTTGGGATGGTCGAGCTGGGAGTTTGGAGGCGCAGGCGGTTGGGCCGATCGCCAATCCGATTGAGATGGGGAACACCCATGATGCAGTCGTAAAATTTGTTGCAGCGAACGAAGGGTATCGCTTGCAGTTCGCGAAGGTGTTTGGTGGAGCTCCGAACATCGATCAGGTGGGCAAAGCGATTGCGGCGTTCGAGCGAAGCATCGTGACCGGATCGAGTCCGTATGATTACTACGAGCCTCTTCGCAAGTTCGAAGAAGCGTTTGAGGAAGAGATTACCGACTTGGACAGTTTCAAGACGGACGACGCAGATAACTTCAAGAAGTACACCGAGCTCAAGAAGCTGAGCGAGTCGCACCCGATGAGCGACTCTGCCAAGCGTGGTCGCGATTTATTCTTCAGTGCCAAGTCGAACTGTTCCGCGTGCCATGTTGGGGCGAATTTCACCGATGAGCAGTACCACAATCTCGGGGTAGGCATGGAGGCGGCCAAGCCGGATTTGGGGCGTTATGAGCAGACAAAGTTGGAGAAGGACAAGGGGGCGTTCAAGACCCCGACCCTTCGCAACATTGAGTTCAATGCGCCGTACATGCACGACGGTAGCCAGAAGACCTTGGAAGAAGTCGTCGAGTGGTACGCCAAGGGTGGGCATCCCAATCCAAACTTGAGCGACAAGATCAAGAAGTTGGACTTGAGCGAGCAAGACAAAGCCGACTTGGTAGCGTTCATGAAGGCGTTGAGTGGTCCGTTGCCTAAAGTCAACGAGTCGCGATTGCCCCAGTAGTAGCGAACGATGGCAGGGGGCACATCGTGTTCGCCGCCTGTATTTGCAAGTCTATAAATAGAAAAAATCGGCCCGCCATTTCTGACGGGCCGATTTTCTTTTTCGCTCGTATCTGAACCCTAGCGGTCCAAGTCGTGATTAACGAACTCGGGTGCTGCTAGCTTGAATGACACGGCGATTGGTGTTCATGTAAGCGTGTGGATCGACCACTGGAGCTGGAGCGGCGGCAGGAGCAGCAGGAGCTACTGTGGTGCCTCCGCAAGAGCTGCAACCAGCTGGAGCTGCATCGCAAGCGATCGAATCACATCCGCCCTTGTGCTTGAAAATCTTGCTGAGCAAGCCAGCATGACGCTTCTTCAGGCCACAGCCGCTGTCGCAAGCTGGAGCTGCACATGGGTCACAAGCAGCGATTTCAGCGCCGCAGGTTGGGCCGTTTCCGCAAGGAGCAGCGATTTCAGCACCGCAGGTTGGGCCAGCGCCACATCCAGCGATTTCAGCGCCGCAGGATGGGCCAGCGCCACAACCCGAATCGCATCCACGAGCCTTCAGAGCAGCGAACTTGCCTTTGATGTGAGCGCCGATGTTGGCTTTAGCATTGTGCAGCTTGCACTTCAGGCCCTTGAGCTTGTCAAGAACTGGAGTGCGGCACACAGGACCACAACCACTTTCAACGCCGCAGCTTGGGCCAGCAGCAGCTGCACATGGGTCGCATGCTGGAGCAGCGATTTCCGCTCCGCATGTTGGACCTTGTCCACAGCCATTTCCGCATGGAGCAGCCATTTCAGCTCCGCACGATGGATCAGCAACGGTGGTATCGCAGCAGGAGCTAGCAGCTCCGCAACCATGACCACCCAACAGTCGATGCAACAGGTCGCCGCCGAAGCTTTGTCCGCAAAGGCTAGCACCCAAAACCATCGATCCAACAAGAATGTTCCACTTCATCGAACCATATCTCCCTATGTACATTGGGTCACTGACCGTCACTCTGCATCAATCGAACCATGGTGGAGTTGAGACCGATTTCGGCGCACGAAGTCGCCGCCGAAATCGCCCTCTACGGCGTGGCTGTTGAGCACCTCGTTGGAAGTGCTCCCGTGACTTCGTAAGCCCCATTTCCACGGTTGAACTCTTCCTACGTTGAGTTTCAACCTACCATGGCTGATGACGTCCCTCCGGCCCCTCAGCACAGAGGAGATGAGAGACGGCTGCCGGCCGGGCCATCCATTGGCCCGATCAGTTCTGGGTCACCGGCAATTTTGCTCTGCACCTGGCACTTGGCTACACTTGTAACCGAGGTAAGATGCGTTGGCATGCGAACGTATCGGCCGACGGGTTAAATTGGCTTGAGCATCCACCGGCATTTTTCGAAAAATGCAGCCTATCAATAACTTACGTCAACTTTGCGGGTTGGATACCGTGGCTGGTATGTGACGGTTACTCCACCGCAAGGTTTTCCTAAGTTACCAACGCGGCAGGATCATTCTGCGGTATCCGCAAAGTTGGCCCAGCTTACGGGAGGCTGCTCCCTGCCGAGCGGAGTCCGGTGGACCTTTGCAATGCGGTTCCAAACGAGGGAGTACCAGAGAGCGTGAAGATTGCATACTTGACGGCGGGCGCGGCGGGAATGTTTTGCGGTTCCTGCATGAACGACAACGCGGTAGCCCGCGCTCTCAATCGGCTAGGGCATGACTGTGTGCTGGTCCCGGTATACACCCCAATTCGAACCGACGAAGAAGACGTCAGTGTGGATAAAGTCTTTCTGGGTGGGGTCAATGTCTACTTGCAGCAGAAGTTCAGCTGGTTTGGCAAGCTGCCTGGTGCTGTCGATGCGTTCTTGAACGCACCTTGGTTAATCCGATGGTTGACTAAGAACGCGGGCAAAACATCCCCAAAGCTGTTAGGGGCATTAGCAGTGTCGATGCTGGAAGGGTATCGAGGGCAGCAGCATAAAGAGTTCGAACGTTTGGTGGCTTGGTTAAAGAGCGACATTAAGCCGGACCGAGTGCTTTTGACCAACCTTTTGATCGGGGGCTGCATCCCCCAGTTGCGGGAGTCACTCCAAGCCGATGTGTTCGTCACGCTTCAGGGGGATGACATCTTTTTGGATTCGCTTCCTGACGCGAACCGAAAGCGATGCATTGAGTTGATGAGGGGTTTGGTTCCGGGGGTGGCTGGGTTCATCGTCCATTCGAAGGCGTATGGAGCGAAGATGGGTGCGTTGCTCGGTATCCGGGACGAGGATATCCATGTTGTTCCGCTCGGGATTGCTGCGAGTGATTTCTCGACTTGGGGAGCAAGAGAGCCGATCGGGATCAAGCGAGGGAGACCTCCGTCGTACACGATTGGTTATTTGGCGCGGATGGCTCCCGAGAAGGGATTGCATCAGATCGTGGATGGGTTTATCGCGCTGTGCGAGCGAAGGCCGGACATTCGTTACGTGTTGCGGCTGGCGGGTTGGATGGGGCCACAGCATCAGGCCTTTTGGGCGGAACAGCAACGAAAGTTAAAAGCTGCGGGGCTCGATGGCCGTTGGGATTATACGGGAGCCGTGGATCGTACTGGGAAGATGGAGTTTCTGTCATCCCTCGATTTGTTCTGCGTGCCTACGACCTATGCGGAACCGAAGGGCTTGTTTTTGCTCGAGGCCGCCGCACTCGGGCTCAAGTATGTGGCGCCAGATCACGGAGCTTTTCCCGAACTTCATCAGAGGCTGCAGCATGGATGGTTGTACCAGCATGATTCTATGTCGGACTTAATCGGGACCTTGGAGCAAGCCTGCGATACACGGCCCGCGCGGGAGAATCCTAGCGACCGCACTTTGCGAGAAATCGACATTGAAACTCACGCAGAAAGGCTTTGGCGGGTGCTGAACGCTTAGCAGACTGCTGAAAAACCGCTGAGAGCAACCGACGTTACCCAACTGTTCGGCAATCGCAAATGGGGCCATAATGCGAGATCTCCGGTGGCGATGCTGGAGCGATCCAAGTTGAAACGCGGTATGTTTTGATCCATGTGGATACGCTTTCAAACCATTAGCCACGTTCAACCGGTTAACTTTCAACCGGTTAACTTTTATCCGGTTAACCTTTCGACCCGTTAACCTTTCAACCCATTAACACAGAGCGGCCAAAGCGATGGACATGAAATTATCTTGGGGGCGGTCAGCCATGAACGGGGCGTTCTTGGCGTCCTTGGTTTTGGGGACCCCTACGGCATTGTTGGCAGATACCAATGCAGAAAAACTAGGAACGCTTCGAACCATCCGCCCCAACAACGATACCGATGTGAAGACTGCTTCGTCGGTGGTGAAGCAGTTGTCGGAGAGTGGCGATGTAGGTTTGATCGATGTGCTCAAGTCCATGAAGGGGGCCTCTCCGCTCGGAAAGAACTGGTTGTTGGGACTTGCAAACTCGCTGCACCGAAAATCCCCAGAATCGAAAAATGATTCCTTGCGGACGTTCCTTATGGATGCCTCGCAAGATCCTGAAGCGCGGTACACGGTCTTTCGCTGGTTGACCGACAATGATGCCGAGTTGAAGGCGAAGATGCTGGATGGCATGCTTCAGGATTCGAGTCCGGAACTCCGATTTGAAGCGGTGGCCAAGGTTCTCAATTCATCCGAGAACTTGGAGACGGGGGTGCTGCAGTCGTTGCTCGATGCATCGCGGCAACCAGAGCAAGTCGTCGCGATCATCGGACGGTTGGGGAAGCAAGGAGTAACGGTCAACCAGTCCAAGCATTTTGGGTTTCTGGATACGTGGAATTTGATCGGCCCGTTCGACAATGTCGGCAGCAAGAGTTTCGATAAAGAGTACGCTGTGGAATCGGACTACGCCGCAGGAAAGAGTCTTGCCGGGGGGTACGACGGCAAGTCAGCGGCTGTTCAATGGGTTACTGAGACAACCGCTGATCCAGAGGGGGTTGTGGACCTGGCCAAGGTCTTCAGCAACGAGAAAGGGTGCATCGTTTACGGCGTTGCTACAGTGGAGCTACCTGCTGACCTGGACTGCGAAATTCGGGTTGGATGCATCAATGCGCAGAAGGTATGGGTGAATGGAAAACTCGTGATTGCGAACGAGGTTTATCACACTGGCATGCAGATCGACCAGTATGTTGCTCCGGTCAAACTGCGAGCCGGGACCAACCAAATCTTGATCAAGGTTTGTCAGAATGAGCAGAAAGAAGCTTGGGCACAGCGGTATGTTTTTCAAGCCCGCCTCTGTGATTCGACCGGAAAAGCAATTTCGACCAAGTAATCGATTTCGACGAAGTAATCGAACGATTTTTAGTGATGATTCCACTGGTTTGCTCCACGTGACGACACGTGGGCGAGCACTCAACACCCTACAGTCCTGAAACAAAAACTCAATCACGAAGCTTGGCGACGACCAAGCCTGGAAAGTTCATTATGACCTCATTATCCAACTGCAGATTGTCGCGGAATGCTATGCGAAGATGGGTGTTTTCATTTTTTTCGATCGGGTTGTCGGTACCGCTGGGGGTTGGGCTGTGTGCGGCCGATGACTGGCAGCAGTTTCGAGGACCGGGGGCGTTGGGTGCCTCGGTCAGCAGCAAACTTCCCGAGCAGTTCGATGGTGCGACGCTGAAGAATGTCGTGTGGAAGACGCCGATTCCGGGACGCAGCGTGGGTGGTGCGATCGTGGTCGGGGATCAAGTGATCACGACGACGGGGGATGGCATGGATCAGCGTCGCATTCGGCTCTTGAGCTATGACACGAAAACTGGCAAGCAGCGATGGGAGCAGCAATTGGTTGCACGGGGAAGGCCTTATTGCCATCCGACCAGCGCCAATGCTGCACCGACGCCGGCATCGGATGGGGAGCATGTGGTTGCGTTCTTTAGTTCCAACGATTTAGCGTGTGTGGATTTACAAGGCAACTTGGTTTGGTACCGTTCCCTGGCTACCGATTTTCCGAAGGCTGGGAACGATGTTGGGATGAGCAGTTCTCCGGTGATTGTTGACGGAGTGGTCATCGTCCAAGTGGAGTGCCAAGGGGATTCCTTTGCGATCGGCATCAACATTGTCGACGGTACCACGGCATGGTTGATGGATCGACCACGGAAAGCGAATTGGTCATCGCCGACGCTGGTAAAGATGCCTAGCGGTAAGAGCGGCGTGATTCTTCAGTCCAGCGAGGATTTGGTCGCTGTTTCGCCGAGCGACGGGAAAGCGATGTGGAAAATGGAGATGGGATGTTCGACGACTCCATCTGCAGTCGCAGACGGAAATCGGCTGATTGTTCCGTCGGGTGGATTGACGGTTTTGGATCTGTCGAGCGCTGGGGCTCCGAGCCAGCTTTGGAAAGAGAACAAGCTCAATCCGAATGCGTGTTCACCGGTGGTTGCCAACGACAAAGTCTACGTCGTGAACCGAACGGTTCTGGTCTGTGGCGATGCGTTTACGGGCAAGGTGTTGTGGCAATTGCGGATTCCGGATGCGAAGCAAATTTGGTCGTCGCCAGTGATCGCGGGGAATAGGCTTTATCTGTTCTCGATGGAGGGAGCATGCTTTGTGGTCGATATCTCGGGCGAGGAGGGTAGAATCGTCGAAACAAACCAGTTGGGAGATGAAGTGCTCGGTTCCCCGGCAGTGGTTGGAAATGCGATGTATGTCCGGGGAGCAACTAGCCTTTGGAAGATTGCAAGCGAGTGAGTTCCAGCCATCCTAGTCCCCGTGGGAACAGGCCATATTCGGTCGCGTTTGCGTCGGTAACCGATGGAATCGTCGGGCGGGTGCGTGTACCTGGGTCCAAGAGCATCACCAACCGAGCGTTGATTTGTGCGGCGATGGCCCAGGGTACTTCGGTGCTGCGTGGTGCACTTGAGAGCGAAGACACCATCGTGATGGTGGATGCGTGGCGTCAATTAGGTGTGGCGATCGAATGGGATCGCGATGCGGCGGTGATTTCGGTGCGAGGGTGCGGTGGCCAGCCCAATTCTCCGCACGGAAAGCTTTTCGTTGCGAACAGTGGCACCTCAATCCGTTTTTTGACGGCTGCGCTGGCTGCGACAAATGGTGAGTACACGCTCGATGGCGTCCCCAGAATGCGAGAGCGTCCTATTGGGGATTTGATCCAAGGGCTCAACGATTGGGGGGCTGATGTTGAAAGCCGCAATCGCGAGCGACCGGACTGTCCGCCGGTGCACTTGAGAGCCTCTGGGCTGGCGGGTGGGGTTGCGCGAGTGCGAGGGGATGTGTCGAGCCAGTTCCTCAGTGGCATGATGATGGCGGCGCCGTATTGCCGAGAGCCCGTGCGATTGGAAGTCGAAGGGGAATTGGTATCTAAGCCGTATGTTGCGATGACGGCGCGAGTGATGGAGAGTTTCGGCGTTCGCGTTTTGGAGGAGGCCGCGAACACGTATCAGATTTCGGCACCTCAGCGGTATCGGGGGGTTGAGTACTCGATCGAGCCAGACGCGTCTGCAGCCAGTTACTTTTTGGCTGCGGCGGCGATCACAGGAGGATGTGTGCGGGTCGAAGGGTTGTCGATGGATGCGTTGCAAGGGGATGTGAACTTTGCGAGGGTACTAGCGCGGATGGGATGTGTCCTTCGCAGTGGTGATGACTACATCGAGGTCGAGGGGCGTGCTTCGCAAGGGATCGACGTGGATATGAACTCGATCAGCGATACGGTTCAAACGTTGGCTGCGGTGGCGCTTTTTGCGAAGTCACCGACGCGGGTTCGCGGGGTGGCCCATAACCGGCATAAAGAAACCGACCGCATCGGAGATTTAGCCAGAGAGTTGCGACGGTTGGGTGCGACGGTTGACGAGTACGACGATGGCTTGACCATTCACCCGCAAGTGCTGAAGCCAGCGATGTTGGAAACGTATCGGGATCATCGCATGGCGATGAGTTTCTCGTTGATTGCAATGTGTGTTCCGGGGACCCAGATTCTCGATCCGAGATGCACCGAGAAAACATACCCCGGGTTTTTTGAGGATTTCGGGCGGTTGATAGGTAGGGTTCCCGAGTACCGTTTCGAGTCGGATGAGTCCATGAAAAAAGGGACCTAGTTCAGGTCCCTTTTTAATCGAACTCTTCGCGTTGGAACACCGGGTTGGGTGTGCCAGCGATACTCAGCAAAGTCGTTTGGGAAGCTGCTCAGTCGTTGGGGGAATTACTCAGGTTGAGCGGATTCGCCAGGGGACTTGAGCAAGGCTGATTCGCCCGTGGAGCGAATGGTGTCGCCGGGGCTGGTAGTCGTTGCCGCTGTATTTTCGGCAGCTCGTTGAGCCAATGCGGTGACTCGGAGTGCGTTCTGGATTTCCACGCGATTGAAGTAGTACTCGATACCGGTGTATTCCGAGATCATCCGAGGCTTGTTGGTGAGTTCTTCCCAAGTCAATCCGTTCGCGATGTGCCACGCGGCAGCTTGGGCTGTGTTTTGAGGAACATCGCCACGCGCGACTGCTTTGCAAAGCTCGGCGATTTCAGGAGCCGCGTTCACTTCGGACAATCGAACGACTCGGTACTTTACGCGTGGGTTAGGATCGGGTTTGCCATGCTCGAGGCAGAGCGTTGCAACGGTCATGCGACGAGGACGATCGGGTTCAACACGCATCATGCCACCCATCCCCATGCCGCCGCCGCCCATGCCACCCATACCGCCGCCGCCCATGCCACCCATTCCACCACCGCCACCCATGCCGCCGCCACCCATGCCGCCGCCCATCCCTTGATTGCCGCCGCCGCCCATGCCGCCGCCACCCATTCCACCGCCGCCCATGCCACCCATACCTCCGCCGCCCATGCCGCCCATTCCACCGCCGCCCATGCCCATGCCACCGCCACCCATGCCTTGGGCTACGACAGGAACGGCACCGAACGTTTCAGGGAGCACGATGTCAATAGGTTCGTTGCCTTTGTTTCGGAAGATGAGGTTGGCTTCCGTGGAGTCTTTACCGATGTAGTCGACAGTGATCAAACCATCGTCCATCGCTGAAAACATTTCCACGCGTTTAGGAGTCGCTTTGGTTGGATTGGTACCCGCGAGCTTCCCTTTCTTTTGGATGACCTGAGCACGAGTGTTGGATTTGGTTGTCCCGTCGTTGCCGTTGGCTTCGTCCGCCGTAACTGGGACAGCGATAGCGCCCACGATAGTCATGGACATGGCGAAATTGCGAAGAAATCGTTTCATCGGAATGAACCCTGTGATTGTGAACATCGAATCGACTTGGGGACTAGAAAACGCATTGGAGGGCCTATTGGCCCTGACAACCCGACAGGGCTCCCCTACGGGATACCCTCGGAGGCGACCGATTCCATCGCCTCAGTCCTATCGCTTGAACAAGTATAGCAACTGCCATGCCGGATGGAAAAATCGCATTCTCAACTTCCTAAACTAATCCGTCCGGATGGAAAATCCAACGTAAAACCGGCTGAAAAATCCCCCTAGGGTTCGTTGTAAACGGCAAAATCGGTCCGCGGAGGGGTTTCTGAGGGGGAGTCGCGTTGCAGAAATGTTGCGGTTTGCTACTCTCTGGTGTTCAAGAACGCGTTTGTTTCGCGGAACGTATCCACAACTCTCCATCCATCAGGTAGGGAATCTGTTTATGTCTATGTATGTCGGCGAAGCCTTGGTCGGCGAAGGTAACGAAATTGCTCACATCGACTTGATGATCGGCAGCAAAGATGGCCCGGTCGGTGTTGCATTTGCAAACGCCTTGGCAACCCAAAGCAGCGGTCACAGCAATTTGCTCGCAGTGCTCGCGCCAAACGTGGCCGTAAAGCCAGCCACGGTCATGATCACCAAGGTAACGATCAAGGGGATGAAGCAAGCTGTTCAAATGTTTGGACCTGCCCAAGCTGCTGTTGCGAAGGCTGTTGCGGACAGCGTCGCTAGCGGAGTGATTCCAAAGGACCAAGCGGAAAACCTCGTCGTTGTTTGCGGCGTCTTTATCCATCCAGCAGCAGCCGACGATCGCAAGATCTACGAATACAACCACCAGGCAACTGTGGATGCGATCGCCAACGCGATGAAGGGATTGCCAACTGCCGATGAAATGATCGCTAAGAAGGATTCGGCGGCGCACCCATTCCGAGGCTTCTAGTCGCTGGAATTGCCGATCTCTTACGCTTCTCACGTCTGTAGCATCGGGCTGTCTGTAGCATCGGGCTGTCTGTAGCTCTGCCGGCGGGGATTGGAAATTTGAAGGCTCAGGTTTGTTCACGAAGTGACTCCTGGGCTTTTTTTATTGCCCTCACGGCAAAGCGCGGGCTATGGGGAACAAACGTCGTTGCCCCCAAGTTGACGTTGCCCCCAAGTTGACGCGTTGAGAAGAGGTGGTTCGCGTGGAACGATCGGATGTCTCTGGAAAACCGCTGGTTACTTTGTGGCATTTCGGTTTGGTCTCGTTGATGTTCTGCATGATCGGGAATTGCCTCGTTCCGCCGTTGGTGTCCGATCTATGGGTGCGCGATTCGGATGTTGGGTTGTGGTTTTGCGGCGGATTATTCTTGAGCCAGTTATCGGTTCCAGGTTGGCTTAGTTTATGGAAGGTCGGTTCGTTGGAGCATCGGCTTTTGTTGGCCGCTGCGATGGCGCTTTGTTGCATTGGCTCGGCTTGGCTCGGTTTCCTGATTTCGGGGCCTGCGAGTCGAGACGATGCCATGGCCTTTATGGTTTCCGTCTTCGTCCCCCCGTTTGTCTTTTGGGTTGTCGATTACTGGGTGGGCCGGGTTTCGGGGTTATCCATCGTGTTACAGCCCGGCATTCCTGGTGCCGTTGGTGAACGAGAGCGGGGAGAGCACGGAAACGCTGAGAATGCTATCGACGGCGGGTTGACATTTCGGTTGCGGTCCCTGTTCGCTTGGATAACGTTGGTAGCGATCGGAGTTGCCCTTTGGAAATCGGCAGCGACCATGAATGCGGTAGCGTTTCGGGATATACGAGGATTTTTGATGGAGTCGCCGATCAATCTGCTAGTGCGATTCCTTTTTTGGGTAGCCGTGCATGGCTTGGTGATTGTCGCGACGCTGAAGCCTGGTGTTCGGTGGGCTTGGTGGGTTTTGATTCCTAGTTTTGCGGGAGGGCTCGAGGGGATACGTCGATACTTTTCCAATTTCAGCATCACCGTTGGCTATTTGGAGTGGGATTTTGCCATGTTGTCGTTGGGTTTTGTGGTGGGGCAAATTCTGCTCGGGCTCGCCATTCGTTCGATGGGGTGGGTAGGAGTCAGGGATCGAGGTTGAGTTCGCAATTCGGGTCCGGTCGGATATATTCGATAGGATTGCGGTCAGAACCACGGCGTGGTTCGCCAACGAAACCGAGCCTTATCGAGCGAATATGTCCTTTCTTAAAGACCTGAAGATTTTGTACCACTTGGTTCTGCGACCTGTGCGAGGCAAGGACCATGCGCAGCGGATGGAGAATTTTTATGCTGGGCAAGCCTCCCATTATGATGACTTCAGGAAGCGGTTGCTCAAAGGTCGGGAGTTGGTTTACGAGACGCTAGGAAAGACCGGGGAGGGGACTTGGGTTGATTTCGGGGGAGGGACTGGTGCCAATCTCGAGTTCGTGGGGGACCCTCTCCGCAAGTTCGAGCACGTGTACGTTGTGGACCTTGCGACCAGTTTGCTGGATGTCGTGCAGCAACGCGTATCGAAGAATGGTTGGTCCAATGTTGACGCGGTTACAGCCGATGCAACCACGTGGACGCCACCTGAGGGTAGTGCCGATGTGGTGACGTTTTCGTACTCGTTGACGATGATTCCCGATTGGTTCGCCGCGATCGACAATGCGTTGCGAATCTTGAAGCCGGGTGGAAAAATTGGGGTTGTCGATTTCTATGTAGCCAGGAAGTACCCTGCGGCATCGCTGAAAAAGCATGGGTGGGCGACCCGGTCCTTTTGGCCGGTCTGGTTTTCGAGCGATAATGTCTTCCCGAATCCTGATCATTTGCCCTACTTGCAGCGCCACTTCGAGACGGTCATGCTGGAGGAGCAGAGGGCCAAGGTTCCTTACCTTCCGTTGATCCGTACTCCCTTTTACCAGTTCATAGGGCGAAAGCCTCTGTCGGACTTGCGGTGATGCTGCACAGGGTTAACCATTGAACAGGGTTACCCATTGGACAGGGTTACCCATTGGAACGTGCCATAGATTATCTTCCCGCAGATTATCTATTGGTGGCGGGGATTTTATTGATGCGTCGTTTTAGAGCAAGAAGATAGTAGAGCAAGAAGACAGGGGAATCGAAAATGCCGTTCGAGTTCGTTTGCCCATTTTGCTTGAGCCGTACCAAGGTGGGTGATGAGTACTTGGGCCAGAGCGGTCCATGTGCGAATTGTGGCCGGCACGTTGTGATGCCGACGCGCGATGCACGCGGAGCTTTGGTGGCATCGATTCAGACGGGCGTACCGGCACTTGCCAAAGAAAAGGTCGATACCCGCTCGTATCCCAAATATCTCAAGCTTGCGATTGGCATGTCGGTTTTGACGCTCATGGTTTTTACCGGTGTTCTCGTCGGTGTTTTCGCGGTGCCATGGTTTCGCAGTGCGATTGTAGAAGCGTCGCAGCGACGTGATTTGAACAACATGCGGCAGATTGCAGAAGCCTTGAATGCGTATTGTGCACGCTATGGGACTTATCCAACGCCTGCGGTGACTGACGCGAATGGGGTCAAGTTGTATTCGTGGCGTGTTCTCATTCTTCCGTTCCTCGGGTATGAGTCGGAGTACGAATTGTTCCAAAAGGATCAGGCGTGGGATAGTCCCGCGAACGCGTCGCTGATCTCGCGAATGCCCCCTGTATTCGCAAGCGATAACTCCAACGATGCCTTGGCCAATTTCGAATCCAACTACAGTCTACTTTTGGGAGCTGGGACTCTGTTTCCCCCTCAAGGCCCATTGGGGAAAGCAGATGCGAAGGACAAGCCCACGATACTGGTTGTGGAGACTCGAAATAGCGGAGCCTCATGGACGCAACCGAGTGACATCGACATCTCGGTTTATGGCCTCAAGGTCTTGCAGAAACCGATGCAGTCGATCGGAGGCTTGCACGGCGATGTAGTGTTAGCGGTCGACACCGACGAGAATGAGTTGAAGCTCCCCATCTCAACGCCGCAAAGTGTCCTTGATGCACTGGTGACGCCGAATGGAGGCGAGAGTATTCAGCCGGGAGCGTGGAAGACGGGCGCTTCTTCCGGGAAAGCTTCTGGGGCGAAGTAGAGTCGTGAGGCTCCTTGATGAGCGATGCGCTAGAGCTGCAATGCCATCAAATGGGCGGTTTATAGAGTTTCCGGAATCTCGATAAAATGGCGGAAGTGGAGTTGACGGTCCCCCTAGGCGTTGGGCATACTCTTTGCCCGAGCTATGGATGGCTCGGCGCTGGACGCGGACGGACCCAATTCTGCAACCAATCCAGCAAACTTATTTACCGCAAACCTGCACAGAAGATTCGTTGCAGTCTTTCGAGATTGTTCGGGCTTTTGGCATCTCACGGGTATAATCCTCTTGCCGTTCGATTGCGGCCACAGAGCCGCAGTTCACCGCCGAGAGGCTTGGGACAACGCGAACTGATATCAAATTGCAAATTCGCAGTAAACCCATATTTTTAGGAGACCACGTGGTAATCCACTTCGACAACGCTACGAAAGATCGCGTTCGCCTTGCGGTCAACATTGTCGATGTCGTCGGCAGCTACTTGGAGCTGCGCCGGCAGGGTCGTGGTTTTGTGGCCAGGTGCCCTTGGCACGATGATCGGCATCCGAGCATGCAGGTCAATCCGGACCGGCAGAGTTGGAAGTGCTGGGTGTGCGATCTGGGTGGCGATGTTTTTAGTTTTTTGATGCAGAAGGAAGGTGTGACATTTCCTGAAGCGCTCCGGATGTTGGCGGATCGAGCGGGGATCACGCTCGAGGAGCGCAAAGGAAAGGGGAGCCGGGATTCTGGCGAGGACAAGCGTGGGCTGTACCATGCGATGCAATGGGCTGTTGCCGAGTACCATAGGAGCTTTGCCGAGTCGCCTGAGGCCGCAGCTGCTCGAGATTACATTCGGGAGCGTGGTATCGAGTCTGGAATGATTGAAAAGTTTCAGCTCGGGTTTGCTCCCGAGTCGTGGTCATGGTTGCTCGATCGTGGGGCGAGTGCTGGCGAGTCGATGGAGCATTTGGAATCCGTGGGTTTAGCGGCTCGCAGTGAACGAGGGACGCGGTTTGACCGTTTTCGTGGGCGGGTCATCTTCCCGATCAACGATCCTCAGGGGCGGCCGATTGCCGTCGGCGGACGGATCTTGCCAGGCGCCACCAACGAAGGCGCAAAGTACATCAATTGCAATGAGACCCGGTTGTACCACAAGAACCAGACGCTCTATGCCTTGGATCATGCTCGGGACACCATGAGCAAGACGCGGCAGGCGATCGTGATGGAAGGTTACACCGACGTCATCATGGCCTTTCAGCATGGGATTACCAATACGGTTGCGTGTTGCGGTACTGCGCTGGGGGAAAACCACATTAAGTTGCTCAAGCGGTATTGCGATTCGGTGGTTCTGCTTCTCGATGGGGATGAAGCGGGTCAGCGTCGCACCAGCGAGATTCTTGAACTGTTCGTAGCAGCGCAGATGGATTTGCGAATACTCACTTTGCCGGATGGCTTGGACCCGTGCGATTATCTGCTCCGATTCGGTGGTGAAAACCTAAAAGGGTTGATTGCGGGTGCCATCGACGCATTGGAGCATAAGATCCGAACGGTTTGCAAAGGCTTTGATCCGTTGCTCGATACGCATCGCGCCAACGTAGCTCTCGAAGACATCCTTTCCTCGCTGGCTCGCGTGTCCCAACAAGGTCTGCTGGAGAATGATGGGGCTCGGCTGCGTCAGGACCAAATTTTGGTCCGGTTGGGACGCCAGTTCGGGATTGAGCAAACAGAGATTCGGCTGAGGCTTGACGCGATTCGCCAGCGTGCCAAGCAAATCGAGCAATTCAGGAAGCAAGCCAACCAGGGAACAACTTCGACGCAGAGCGCGTCGGGAGCTTCTGGTTCAAATTCTGTGCCGCAACAGGTTCGGCGTGACGTACCCGCAGGGGATCGTATTCCATCGAGCACGGTTTCCGACGTGGCATCGGTAGAGTATCGGTATAGCGAATTGCTCCCGATCGAATGCGAATTGCTTGAGATATTGGTGCTCCATCCAGAGTTGGTCTCCTTCGCGATTGAGCGATTCCCGGTGGACAAGCTTCAAAGTTCAACCGCAAAGTATGTATTTCAACTCTATTTGGATTTGGAGTTGGACGGTCATCCGCTCGATTTTCCGAGCGTGATGTCAGCGACCGAGGAGCCACGACTGAAAAGTCTGTTAGTCAGTTTGGAAGATCAAGCGGCGAGGAAGGCTGCGAAATCGACAATGACTGCAGAAGAACGATTACATTCCTTGTGCGAGCATTTGGGGAATCAAGAAGATGTCGCCCATCATCGCTCGCGGCTTCGAACGCTCGAGAAGAAGGATCTCGATCCGCAGTCGGAGTTGGAACTGCTGCAAAGCGTTCTGCAGGATGCCAAAATCCGTCACGGAATTATCCGTATGGAAGAATGATTTTTCGAGTTGTTGACCCAGCGGTACCGCATTGGATGTGAGTGCCGTCAACGCTCATCGCACTGTTGTCAAAAGGAGTTGAACACGTGGAATTGCAATCTCTCGATCTGCAGCAATTGGTCGCGCTCGGCCGTCAGCAAGGTTACGTGACGTACGAACAGGTCAGCGGCTATTTGCCCGATGAAGCCAACACCGCGGAGCAATTGGACGAGATGCTCGTGGCGCTCGAACAAGCCGGCGTGGAGATCATTGACCAAGCGGATATTGCTCAGGCTCCCCATCTTCGTATTTTTCGCGGCGGCGATACGGATGCCGCGATGGATGATACGGAGAATGGAATGGTGGCCTCCAGCGCGCCACTTACCACCAGCGAGAACAGTCGCCTCACCAACGACCCCATTCGGCTTTATTTGAGCCAAATGTGCGAGATTCCTTTGCTGAGCCGCGAGCAAGAAATCTCGTTGGCAAAAAAGATTGAAATCACTCGCCGAAAATTCCGTCGAGCGGTCCTCGGAAATGATTTTTCTCTCCGTCATACCGTAGAGATTCTGCGCAAGGTTGCTGCGGGTATTCTGCCTTTCGATCGTACCATCAAGGTTTCGTTGACGGAGCGATTGACCAAGGAGCAGGTCAGCGCGCGGATGCCGCATAACTTGAGAACGCTCGATATGCTCATGGATGACAATCGACGCGACTTCCAAGCCATTGTGCGAAAGAGTACTTCGGAAACGGATCGAAACACGGCTCGGCGGAGTTATCAGCGACGACGGTTGAAGTCGCTCGTGCTCGTCGAGGAATTATCGCTTCGGTCGCGTCGTGTGATTCCATTGATGCGGCAGTTGGAACAGTACTCGCAGCGAATGGATTTCTTGCAAGCTCGAATCGCATACCTGCAGCAGACGCAATCCAACCCGACGGAGTTGAATCGATTTCGCTCGGAATTGCGTCACTTGATCATGACGACGCAAGAGAGTCCTCGTTCTCTTCGAGCCCGCGTTGAAGAGTTCCGACGTAACTTCAAGGAATACGAAGCGGTCAAGCGGCAGTTGTCGAGCGGAAATCTACGCTTGGTCGTTTCCATCGCAAAGAAGTACCGCAACCGAGGTTTGAGTTTCTTGGACCTAATTCAAGAAGGCAACACGGGACTTATGCGCGCTGTGGATAAGTATGAGTATCGACGCGGATTCAAGTTCTCCACCTATGCGACATGGTGGATCCGACAAGCGATCACAAGGGCGATCGCAGACCAAGCTCGCACGATCCGTATCCCAGTTCACATGATCGATGTTCTTTCTAAGTTGCGGAATATTCAAAAGCGATTAACGCAGCAACTACGGCGCGAACCGAGCGTGCATGAAATCGCTGAGGTGGCGGAGATCAACGTTGAGGAAGTGCAACGAGTTCTCGATATCGGGCGTCATCCGATCAGTTTGGACCGTCCGGTTGGCGAGGGAGAAGACAATGCGTTCGGCGAGTTCATCGAAGATCCGTCGAGCGATAATCCAGTTCGCAATGCAGGGAACGGTGTGCTGCGCGATCGAATCGATTCCTTGCTGAAAACATTGACGTATCGAGAGCGTGAAATTATCCGTTTGCGTTACGGGCTAACCGACGGATATTCCTACACATTGGAAGAAGTCGGGCGGATCTTCAAGGTTACCCGGGAGCGAGTGCGGCAGATCGAAGCCAAAGCCGTTGCGAAACTCCAGAATCCTGTTCGAGCCAAAATGCTCGAAGGGTTTCTGAAACAGGCTGCATAAGCTTTGGGGATAGAGAGCGTCGGAGGGGGTCGGCCGATGGTCGTATCTTCCGTTGCGTCGCTCTGAAGCGTATCTTATGAGGTAGAAACCGGTCGCAATTTCGGCGACCGGTTTCTCAATAGTATGGCTATCTGCCCTGTGCACCTTGATCCGACGTTTGGATTCGAAATGACTGAAGTACCCTTCCGAGTTGAGTTTGCTCCTCGCGTTCACCGGCTTCCACCTTACCTTTTTGGTCGGATCAATGGGCTGTTGTATCAGAAGCGGCGAGCGGGGCAGGATGTTATCGACTTGGGGATGGGGAACCCGTCGGACCCACCCGATCCGATGGTGATCGAAAAGCTGTCTGAGGCTGCGCATGATGTTCGGAACCATGGGTACTCCAAGAGCAACGGCATTCTGAATCTTCGCCGCGAGTTGACCAGCAAGTATTTGCGCAAGTACGGCGTGCGGTTGGATCCTGAGACAGAAACGATTACTTGCTTGGGCTCGAAAGAAGGTTTCTCACATATGCTTTTGGCGTTGATGGGAGCCGGTGACACGGCGATCATTCCTGCGCCATTTTTCCCTGTGCACATGTATGGGGTTATTTTGGCATCGGGAAACGTTGTGTCGCTGGATGTGGCGAATACAGAGAAGTACTTGTCGAATATCGCGTACACCTGCGAGCATTTTTATCCGCGACCGAAACTCCTGATCATCAATTATCCTCACAACCCATCCACAGTCACGGTGGAGCCGGAGTTCTTCGTCGATGTCGTGAAGTTGGCCAAGCGTTACGGGTTGATGGTCATCAGCGACTTTGCGTACGCGGATGTGGCTTACGATGGATACGTACCACCCTCCTTTTTGTCGGCACCTGGGGCCAAGGATGTCGGGGTTGAGTTCACGACCATGAGCAAAGGGTACAACATGGCTGGCTGGCGTGTTGGTTTTTGCTCGGGCAATTCCGAAATGATCCGCGGGTTGGCGACGATCAAGGGGTACTACGACTATGGGATGTTTCAAGCGATTCAGATCGCAGCGATTGTTGCATTGCGAGACACGGAAGCGACGGTTGAGAAGCAGAGTCTGATCTATCAAGGTCGGCGCGATGTATTGATCGAAGGGCTGCACCGTTTGGGCTGGGAAGCGGCGGTGCCGCGCGCGGGCATGTTTGTCTGGGCAAAAATTCCTGAGCCATGGGCATCGCAGATGAACTCCATCGATTTTGCAATGCATTTGTTGGAGCAAGGCAACGTGGCGGTCAGTCCAGGCGGTGGATTCGGTCCCGCGGGCGAAGGGTATCTGCGGATGTCCTTGGTCGAGAATGAAGCTCGGTTACGGCAGGCCGTACGGCAGATCGCAGTTTGTCTCGACAAAAAATCCTCCCCTCAATTTCAGTCCGTGTCGTAGATGACAGTCGGTGTAGCATGAAAACCAAAGTTCAGATTTCGTTAGATTTGACCAATCTCGATGAGGCGTTGGCGACGGCCGAGCAAGCCATGAAAGTTGGGATCGACTGGCTCGAGGCGGGAACGCCATTGATCCTAGCAGAGGGGCTGCGAGCTATCCGCGGATTGCGGGAGCGGTTTCCGAATACCCCCATCGTCGCCGACCTAAAAACCATGGACGGTGGTTACTTAGAAGCCGAGATGATGGCCCAGGCGGGTGCGACGCATGTCGTTGTGATGGCCCGAGCACATGAAGAGACGATCAAATGCGTTGTGAAGGCCGGGCGAGATTACGGGATCGGAGTCATGGGAGACAATTTGGGGTACATCTCGATGGTCGATGGAGCGAAACGGCTTGAGGAGCTCGGCTGCGGTTACATCATCCATCACATCGGCTACGACGAGCGACGAGGGATTGCTGCCGCGGGAAAACGCCCGCCGAATCCGTTGGATGAGCTTCGGCAGATTGTTGACGCCGTATCCGTTCCCGTTCAAGCGGTCGGAGGGCTGTCGCTCGAGCAAGCCATCAGCACCCCGAGTTATGGAGCTCCCTTGGTTGTGATCGGAGCTCCGCTGGTGATCGACAGCGATCGATTCGCACAAGCCTCCAACGATCCTATGGCTGTTCTCAAGCGGATCTGCGATGAAGTTCACGCTTACGGCGATGTGCCGGTGAAGTGCGAGTCGAGGGCCTAACCCGTTAGGTCTTGTTTGGCGATTCCGCGCGATAACAGACGTGCGGGTTACCGCAGCACTTCCAAAAGATTGCTGCGATCATCGGTCCAGATAACGAATCGAGACTGTGGTTTCGCGCTTTGTACCTTTGGATCGAGTCTTGCGATAACGGACGGATCTCGCGATAGAATCGCCCATGTTGAGTCTTGTGCATTGTCCGTGGTTCCCTTGTTCTCAATAACGATCAGTTCCATGCCTGCTCGATGTGCAAGTCCTGCGACGATCGGACGAAGATCGAAGTAGAGGTTGGATATGTGGATCGCTAATACACCTCGATCTTTGAGGTGTCGCTGATAGGTGTCGATCGCTTCGCTGGTGAGCAAGTGAACGGGGATCGCATCGCCGCTGAAAGCATCCAAGACCAAGCAATCGAACTCTTGGTCTGGTTCTCGTTCTAAGAGGAGTCTCGCATCGCCGACGATGGTTTCTGTCTTCGCTGGGCATCCTGGGAGATAATGGAAATAGCGATTCGCCAAATCGATGACGTCCGGATTGATTTCGTAGAACCGAAATGTATCTCCGGGTTGGCCGTAGGCTGCGAGTGTTCCAGCCCCCAATCCCACAACTCCAATCTTTCGACCCGTGGTTTTTAAGGAGAGGAGCAGTTGCCCGACCCCAGAGTTGCGTGAATAGTAGGTTGTCGGGGTTGCGCAGAGTTCTGGGTTGAGGAATTGGCTGCCGTGGACGATTCGTCCATGGACCAATTTTCGGATCGGTTGATGTGTTTTGGAATCGGATGTCTCTACCACGGTGAGTACCCCAAAAAAGTTCCTCGTCTCTTTCAGTGTGCCAGGTCGATGGCTCGACCAGGACACTGTTGCGACGGTGATGCATACCACCAAAGTTACAATTGCTAATCGGAGGGGGAGGGAGAATCGTTTCTTCCATGCTTGCGACTCATCGAGATAGGTCCAGACGAAGATAGCGATGACGCTCAGTAAGCCAATCTGCCATTCGAGGAATGTCCGAAAGATGCTCGGCGCAATGATGCCGACCAGGATTCCACCGAAAGCGCCGCCAGCGGCGATGGTGATGTAGAACCGAGTAAGTTCGTGTGGTTGCGGGCGGCGCTGGTACAACTCGCCGTGACAAACCATGCACGAGAAGAAGAGTCCAGAAAAATATGCGGTGACTTCAACCCACAAATCGACTTCGAGATTCAGTCCTTTGATAGCGAAGAGAGCGATAAAGCTGATGCAGCCCAGCATGATATAAGGGCGGCGTTGGTACCAGCGTTCATGTTCAAAGGCGAGGATGAAAGTCACGAGGTAGATCGCTAACGGGAGAACCCACAAGAAGGGCACCACCGCCGTATCCATGCAGACTTGATTCGTGGTAGCCAGGAGCAGAACCGAAGCGATGGCAGCTAGGACGAACCAACCCGCTTGGATTGGAAATGGAGCGCGGGTCAGGTATTTCTCATGGACGGTTGGAAGTGCTTTTTGATCCAACGTGCGCTCACTGCGGGAAACCAGGTAGGAAATGATCCCACAGAGCACTGCGTAGAGGATAAAGGATGAGGACCACAAAACAGATTGCTGGTAGGAGGATAAGTTCGGTTCGACCAGAAAAGGAAACGAGAGCAAGGCGAGGAGCGAGCCGAAATTCGACAGGGAGTAAAGTCGATACGGTTGGTCGATGCAGCGGGTCTGGCCGAGCCAGGATTGTAACAGCGGACCAGTGGAAGAGAGCATGAAGTAAGGTGCTCCAACCTTGGCCAGGAGGAGCAGAATGATCGAAAGGCTCGGGGATTCATCGCCGGTGGGTTTCCAGGAAACGTCCGGAGTAATCGGGAGGGTGCAAGCGGCAAGGATTAGCAAGCTCGCGTGGATGGTAGCTTGGGTTCGAAGCCCGAACAGGCTGGAGAGGGTGTGCGCGTAGGCATATCCTCCGAAGAGGAGCAATTGGAAGACCAGCATGCAGGTGGTCCATACTCCGGGGCTACCGCCGAACCAAGGCAAAATGTACTTGCCCATGATCGGTTGGACTTGAAAGAGCAAGAAGGCACCGAGAAAAATCGTGCAGGCAACAATTGCAACTCTTAGGCTGCGGGTGTTGGTTTCTGAAGAATATTGATCGGTGGAGAAGGTAGGATTCATCGTGGTCCTTGTAGCGACGAGCGCGCGGATACGTTACGTTGGCTGAAAACGGTACCACCTGGGCGGAGTTGTGCCCCGAGTGGTCGAGCACGTTGATTCGCATTTTTTTCCGAACGGGAAAGATCTAACGGTTATGTCGGTTGTTCCTTCGGCTTCGGTTGGGCTCACTTATGTGCTCGAATCCCTTGGATACCCCAGGTCGTAGTGTGCGAGATAGCATCGTGTTTTGTCTTGAATTGTTATCGGTGAGTTGAGCGAACGATGGGTAATTTTTTCGTGCTTCGATTTCGAACTAGGCGACCCTTGGATCGGAGAGCGAGCGTGGGGAGTATGCGGTTTTCCCGGCACGTATCGATTCCTAGAGCTTCCATGATATTGGGCGTGGCCCTGGTTTGCTTGGGGACGGGGATGTTATGGGGCATCGAGCCTTACGGCCATCCCCAGAGTAAGACCCAGAGTAAGCCCAGAGGTCCGAATATCGTTGTGTTCTTGATCGACGATATGGGGGTTATGGACACATCGGTACCATTTTTACTGGATGGGGAGGGCCAACCTGTTCGCTATCCGCTCAATGAGAAGTACCGAACGCCCAACATGGAGCGGTTGGCGGCGCAAGGGATTCGGTTTAGTCAGTTCTATGCGATGAGCGTTTGTTCCCCTTCGCGGATATCGATCATGACGGGGCAGAATGGTGCGCGGCATCGGACGACGAATTGGATCAATCCCGATGCAAACAATGCTGGGCCGAATGGTCCTCCTGATTGGAACTGGCGAGGTTTAACGCGAGAAAGTTTGACGCTCGCGCGAATGCTTCAAGCGAATGGATATCGGACCATTCACATCGGGAAAGGGCATTTTGGGCCGCGGGGGATGGATGGGGAGAGTCCTTTGAATTTGGGGTTCGATATCAACGTCGGCGGTTCATCGATTGGGCAACCGGGAAGTTATTTCGGCGAGAAAAACTATGGAGCGAGTGGACCGAAAGCGACTCATGCGGTTCCTGGGTTAGATGCTTATTTTGGCCAAGGGATATTCCTAACCGAAGCATTGACGCTCGAGGCAAAACGGCATGTCGCAGAGGCGGTTCGGGAGGAGAGGCCATTCTTTCTGAATTTCTGCCATTACGCGGTGCATGCTCCATTCCAGCAGGATCCTCGATACCAGAGTGAAGGTGTTTGGCCGAGCAAAGAAGCTGCTGCGTTTGCGTCGTTGGTCGAGGGGATCGACAAGTCGCTTGGGGATATGCTCAAGTGCGTTGAGGAATTGGGCGTGGCGGAGGAAACGCTGGTGTTCTTCCTTGGGGATAATGGTTCCGATGCGCCGTTGGGTGGGGCTCATGAGGTTGCATGTGCTGCTCCATTACGGGGTCGAAAAGGCTCGCACTACGAGGGTGGAATGCGAGTCCCTTTTATGGCAGCGTGGGCAAAGCCGACGGGCGACAATGAATGGCAGAGCAAACTACCCATCGCTAAGGGGGTGGTTCAATCGCAGATGGCGGCTATTTACGATCTCTTTCCAACGATCCTCGAGCAAGCGGGTATTGGGTTGCCAGAGGCTCATGTGTTGGATGGGCAATCGCTGGCAACTTTACTGCGTGGTGGACCGGATCCAAGCCACCGTTCCGATTTTCTGATGCACTATCCCCACTCGCCCCATCGGAGCGATTACTTCACGGTGTATCGACAAGGGGATTGGAAGTTGATCTACCACTACCTGCCAACGCCAAAGGATGGGATGGATCGCTACCAATTGTTTGACTTGAGGCGGGATCCCTTCGAGCAGAGTGATTTGGCGATGGTGGAACCGGACAAAGTTCATTCCATGCTGGGGTTGATGAAGACGCGGCTGAACGAAGAGTCGGCCCTATTACCTGTGGACCGAGGTAGCGGGGAACCGTTGGTTCTGCGGTTGCCGAATGAGTGAGCCAACGAAAGGGGGCTGAGGAAGAGCCGGCTACGAGTCGCAGAGCGCCCGGCTGGGGTTCGGTTCTTTCAGTAGCTCGCTGATCGTGGTTCCGCCGAGGGACTTTTCCATGTGTTGGATGCTATCATCCACGCGGCTATGCAGAGAGCAAAGTCGCTCGCCATGGGACTTGAGTCCTAACGGGCAGTACTCAATTCGTTTGATAGGATCCACCGCGTTGATCACGTCGAGAATGGTTAAGACTTCGGCGGAATGGGTCAAGGAAACGCCACCACCGATCCCACGTTGGAGAGATACGAGTTCCTTGCGCTGCAGTTCTTGGAGAATCTTGGAGAGATAAGCGACAGGAACTTTGGTCTTCTCGGCGATAACGGAGGTCTTTTGCGGTGTGCCTTCATTGAGGGCGAGATGAGCCACTGCACGCAAAGCGTACTCGACGGTCTGTGAAAACATGGATGGGAGGGTGTATGTGGATCCGTGGGCGTGCGTAAGGTTTCGCGTAGCAGATTAGCTTACCGGAACAAACTTTGCCGGGGGAGAGGGGCGGCCGAAGTAATAGCCTTGGGCGAGGGTGAAACCTAACTGAGCACAGACCTTCGCTTCTGCTTCGGTCTCAATCCCCTCGGCAAGGGCTTTCACGCCTAGATCAAGAACGATTTGGACCAGGGAGCGAAGGACTTTAAGCCTCTCGACGGGTGCTTTGTCGATATCTCGAATGAGTCCCATATCGAATTTGAGAACATCGGGCGGGGCGCTGCAAAGTTCAGCGAGTCGATTTTGGCCGGCGCCGAAGTCATCGTAGGCGATTTGGATGGAGAGGGCTCGAAGTTCTTTTCGGAGTTCGAACATCTCATGGGGCTTTGTGATCGCTGCTTCGTGAATCTCGAGAGTGATTGGAATGTTGGGTGCTAATTCCCGGACTTGGACCATCGAATCGATGAGCCCGGTGCGAGAGAGTTCGAGGGGGTGGGTATTGACGTAGAGTGCAGCGGGTTGCGGGAGGGACAATCCTTCCCGGATACCTTCCCAGCGGAGCATTTGGCTCAGTTCCACTTCCATGCTCAGTTTTGAGGCGGCTCCGAAGAGAGCGGCGGAAGTTTCGAGGCCGTACATCCGACTGCGGGCCAGGATTTCATAGCCGAGGGTTTTGGAATCGGAGAGTCGGATAATCGGTTGGAAGAATGGGGTTACCAATCGCTTTTCCATCAACCGGTCGAACTGGACCAACGCGAGAGCTTGGTCGCAAAGGTCTTCACAGACGGTATTGATGGCTGACGCGTGGGAGTCCTTTTTCAAGCGGAAGGCGAAGTCTGCAAACTGGAGCATGTCTTCTTCGTTGAGATCGCATTCCCCCTTCACGCGACGACCGTTGACATAGGTGCCGTTGGTGCTCTCGCGATCGAACACGACCAGCTTTCCATCGCGAACGACGAGATCGGCATGATGACCTGAAACTGTCTTCGAGGGAAGTTGCAAGCTGCATCCGACTTTGCGGCCAACCGAGAAAGGCATAGGGTGGATGACGGTCAGATTGTCAGTGGTTTGTTGACCGACACTGGCGAGAATCCATACGGACCTGTTTTCTCCCACGCCGAACCGGCGGGCCATCGACGACAATGGGGTTTTCATGGAGGAGGGAGGATTGCTCATCTCGCCAGACTTCTGTTGAAAAAGGATGCAGCAAATGGCTTGGATGTTTTGATTCAGACATGAGTTTGGTCCGTACCTACAGACCCCGCGCATCCGAATCGTAGGTTACGGAATCGGCACTCAAAGGGAGTGAACTGGGGTGCCAATCCGATATTTCCCGGAATAAACGGCACATAAAGTTTGTTCGTGCAGGCTGTTCCTTTCGTAGCCGATTATGAGACCGAGTCGGAGTCGATTCGCAACGATGATCATTTCGATGGTGACGGTTGTACCATCTATAACGCCCAGCACGGAGGTACCCATGAGTTCGTTTTTGAACATGCGCGATACGATGTCTTTGGACAATACCGTTCTGCCGGCGGTCCTCAACACAGATGCGTTTTGGCCCTTTGAGCCGAAGACTCTCGAAGAGTGTGGCGTTTCCGAGATCGTGATCGAATCGATCATGCTGCAGATTTTCTTAAACGTCGGCACCTTGACCGGGAGGAATCTCAGTGACCGGATGAGGATTCCTTTTCCGATCGTTGAACAGCAGTTGGGGCAGTTGCGCATGCGTCAATTGATCACGCATGCAAGGCCAGCGCCGCTGAATGATTTTTATTACAGCGTCACGGAAAGCGGCCAAAACCGCGCATTTCATTATCAGAAATCGATGTCGTATTCGGGCCCTGTTCCCGTACCCTTGATGGATTACGTATTGAGCGTTGAGGCCCAAGCTGGGTGTTTTGAGCCGATCACGGAAAACCAGCTTCGCGCTGCGCTGTCCAATGTGACGTATGACCCGCAATGGCTCGATTTTCTCGGTCCCGCGGTGAATAGCAATTCGGGGGTATTTTTGTACGGGCCTCCAGGAAACGGCAAGACCACAATTGCAAAGTGCTTACCAGCGTGCCGTGGGCAAGACATCTGGATCCCGCATGCGATTATCGATGACGGGATGATCATCAAATTCTACGATGCGACCTATCATGTCGGATCGACCAATAAATCGACCAACGATCGGGTCATGGCCAATCAGGAACACGATCGTCGATGGGTTCGCGTACGGCGTCCCTCCGTAGTTGTCGGTGGTGAGTTGACGATGGATAGTTTAGAGATCCGTCACGATCCCCGAAGCAATACCTGCGAAGCCCCATTGCAGCTCAAGAGCAATTGCGGATGTTTGCTGATTGATGACTTTGGCCGACAGCGGATTGCTCCCGCGGAACTTCTGAATCGCTGGATCATCCCACTTGAGAATCGCGTTGATTACTTGACGTTACCCACGGGTAAAAAAATCTCGGTTCCGTTTGAGCAGATCGTGTTGTTTTCGACCAATTTGGATCCTGAATCTTTGGTGGATGAAGCGTTCATGCGACGTGTACCATTCAAGATCCAGATCGCGGATCCGAGTGTCGAGGAGTTTACTGAATTGTTTCGTGCCGCTTGCGAATCGATGGATATCGTCTGGCGGCCCGAGATCATCGATCGAATGATCGACACGCATTATCGGAAATTAGGCAGGTCATTCCGGCGTTGCCATGCTAGGGATCTCCTTCATCAAATCCAGTGCTTGGCGGCTTACCGAGGCGAGCGTTGTGAACTGAGGAATGAGTTCATTGACCAAGTTTGCCGGAACTACTTTGGTACTGGCAATGTTTTGGATAAAGGCAATAAAGACGCCGCCGAGGTGGATAAAACCGCACAAGATCGAAACGACAATCCGATCAATTTAGGGGGGGGGGAAGGGACGCAGGTTATGTCTGCGGTGTCTCCTATTCCATCGAGCACACCACTTACCAGCGTTTTGAATATATCGAATCGTTCAGGGCTTGGGGGGAATGGAGTCCATCAGCCGGTGGCACCCAAACCGTCGGTAGCAAGTACTCCCTTTGGTATCTCGGAAATCCTCAGTGAGATGGCACCCGAAGGAAAAATCCGTCCGGTTCCTGCTGGGCAAATTCCACGACCGACGAATGCTCAAATTCCACCCGAGACGCCGAAGTCGCCGTCGAGTTATGATCGGCCAACGAGGTAATCCATGAACAGATCTCTCATTCAACCTGGATACGAACCAATACCAGGGTACATACTCCGGAAGCAGGTGGGTGCTGGGGGATACGGAGAGGTTTGGCTTTCTGATGCTCCCGGTGGGTTGCGGAAAGCGATCAAGTTCGTGTTTGGTAACATCGACGATAACCGCGCTACCACGGAACTGAAAAGTTTAAATCGCATCCGTAAGCTCAATCACCCTTTTATTCTGTCCCTTGAGCGTGTTGAGATTGTCGAAGGTCAATTAGCAATCGTAACGGAGCTCGCGCAAGGTTCCTTGCATGACAAGTACAACGAGTACCGACAAAAGGGGTTTATCGGTATCGCCCGAGATCGCTTACTGCGCTATCTCAGTGATGCTGCTGACGGACTGGATTTTTTGTGCCAAGAGCATGACTTGCAACACTTGGACGTGAAGCCTGGTAATTTGCTTTTGATCGCAGACCGGGTGAAGGTCGCCGACTTTGGGTTGATCAAGGAATTGGAATCCAATTCCCAGTCCATGATGAGCGGAATGACACCAACCTATGCCGCCCCTGAGTTATTCGATGGGCGGCCGGGGCGTTATAGCGATCAGTACTCGTTGGCGATCGTTTACCAAGAGCTATTGACGGGAACGCTACCGTTTCGAGGTAGGACTGCGGCGCAGCTGGCGAACGAGCATCTGCACAAAGCGCCGAACTTGGAAGCTGTTCCACTGCTGGAACGGCCAATTCTAAGCAAGGCCTTATCGAAAAAACCACACATGCGTTATGGGGACTGCCGCGAGTTTATTCGTGCCCTATCTGAAACGCGGCAAGAGGTTAAGCTGGCATCACCGGTTGCGGAAAAGCAAAGCACGGCGAGTCCGGCAAGTCCGGCGAATCGGGGGGCGGCTCGGCGATTTTCGGGGCGCAGCCTCCGTCAATCCGCAAACGAACAGGTCGCCGAGGAGATGCCGAAGTTCGAGCGGGAGATTCGTCCGATCGAATTGCAGACCGCCATGCCTCC
The DNA here is from genome assembly GCA_903930765.1 of uncultured Pirellula sp. GTDB lineage: Bacteria > Planctomycetota > Planctomycetia > Pirellulales > Pirellulaceae > JBKCUI01. The sequence continues at coordinate 20,962 of CAIYZV010000108.1, read as the reverse complement.
GATTGGCCCAGACCAGATGCACCGTTCCAAGCGGATCCTCTATCTGGGTATTGGCGGTACGGGGGGTGTTGCAGTGCAACAGATTGTTGGACGGTGCGAGTATCGGGATTCCGATGATGCTCGCAAGGACGACAAGCGGACACAATGCCTTTATCTGGACACGGACAACAATGCTATTGAGCGGATACTAGACGCATCGCAGCCGATCCCATTACCCCATTCCGCGGTTCTCCCGTTGCGACTCAACTCATCTCAGTATTACAGGCAATCCACGTCGCCAGACCTGCTCCGAATCAGCCGTCGATGGATCTACAATATTCCAAGGTCACAGAAGACCGAAGGGGTAAGGCCATTGGGATTGTTGGCATTTTTAGACCAAGCTCGAATATGTTTCGACAGGTTGGTGGACACGATTGATGAGTTGGTAGGCGAAGAGTCGGGGCGGCGTTCGTTGACGGTGTATCTGATTGCATCGGCCCACGGTGGTACTGGAAGCGCCATGGTTTCGGAGTTGGGATTCATGCTTCGCCAGATTTCCGCCGCGATGGAGATCGACCTGCATACCGAACTGATACTTCTTTGCGCGGATACATCGCAACACAATAACGGCGATCTGGCCGCCGCTTCAGCGTACTCATGCCTCAAGGAAATCAGCGAGTACTTTGAGTCGGGAGGGCTTCACACTTCGCTCGCCTCGCTTCCTGCATCGATCGCAGTGGATCAACCACCGTTTGACTATGTCACTTTGGTCCCAGGTGGAGTTTTGGGCGAGCAACGCGATTGGCAATATGGGGTTGACCAAGCCGTGGCGTACGCGTGGGGACAAGATCACACGGATTTAGGACACCGGCTGGCATGGATGCGTTTGCGGGACAAAAAACGGCTGGATCAAACACATGATACTCAGGGGTTGCCATGGCTAGGAACGATCGGTCTGGCGTCGCTGGATCTGGCTTCCTTTTCCGATAGCGAGGGCTCCGCCAACCGATGCTGTTTGCTGGCAATCCAGGCGTGGACATCCCTCCTCAATCGCACGATAGCGGATTTAGGAGAGTTGCAGAATTGCGATCCGGGTAGTGAGAAGAAACACGAACAAACAGATTTGTTTTGGGTTTCGAATCTGTTTAGTGCCTGCGGTTGGAGTGCTGACGCTTGGGTCAAGCAGTTGATGGCGACGATTTCCTCGCAAAGCGGAAAGGCAGAGCAGGAACCTGCGAGTACGCCAATTTATCCAGATAGAAAAACTGCTCAGAATATCTTTGGCTCTCGTATTCTTGAGCAAGAGCAATCGGATCTCGATGCGATCGCCGAAAAGCTCGCGATCGACAACAATGAGGGGACGCAAGCGGTTTGCGATCTTTTAGAGTCTTCGCGAAAGAAGTTTTTTCAATGGATAGATCGAAATCTGCTCGGGGATACGCATGGCTGGATGCATTTTGGCATCATCATGAAGACCGTGTATGAGAGGTTGCTCGAAAATGCGAATCAACTCCTTGGAATCGCTGCCGATCATTGCAGTAAGCACGATCAGGTTCTCGAGACCGCATACGAAGGAAAAGACATTATTTCCCATGAATTGGAGTTGAAGCTCGAAGCCCTCGCGCTGGAGGCTCGCATTTACTCGCTCGCCTCTCAAATGCTCAATCGCCTCGCCGGACATGTCAAGTACTTAGGTATATTGTGGGCGAATCACGCGAAACAGCTGTCCAAGGATCTGATGAGTTTGTCGCAACCCATCCTGGACAAGATGCAAATCGCGGATAAGGACTTCAATTCGAAAACGCCGGACTTCGCAAAGCTAGGCAAGGACGCTTTTACTCATGCCGCTAGCTCCTACCTGCTCGATCACACCCATATCCGTCTTCTTCACGCATGGAGCATCAAGGAAGAATCACAACGCTATAAGCGAAGTGAGCGCGTGGAACTGAAGGAATTGTTCCCTTGCGTCAAAGCAATTATTGAGGCGACGCAAAGGCAAAGCCAGTATGTGGAATCCTACAAGGAGGACGGCCCGGAGTCGCCGTCCACGACTCTGTCCTCGATGGGGTCGACGTCCGACGAGGTAAATCCTGCCAAGGGCGATGTCGGTGTGGCCGTGCTTCCATCGCAGAGAGTGGAAGCGAGCAGCAGCATTTTCCGAGTTCGTCGTATACTTGAAGTCGAGAACGAAGACATCGGTGAAGAGTTCGATCGTGTTCGATCGAAGCTTCTCGACTACGGTGGGCTGTTGCGTAATGTCTTGATGATTAGCGACGAGTTGAGCCAGTTGCTCCAGGATCGACACTTCAAACAAGCGCACGAAAAGAGTGCGACCGTGATTTCAGACCCGATTTCAACCAACTGCACCGTCTTGTCGGTCGGGGAACGGTTGGACCTAGACACGGTTCTCGAGCGGGTCTACCACCCGACTCCAAGCCTTCAGGAATTGGCGAATCGGGTTAGTTGTCGTGTGGAATGATCGGCGGATCGCGGTCGTTGCCTCGGCGAAAGCGAAGCTCGTCGATCCTGACACCCGCATCGAACCGAGGGTTTCCCTGGATGAAGAACCCTGCCCGTTCGGCAACGGTTGGATCCTAGATCACACCGCCGTGAGTACGGTAGGGGGTCATGTGGTCAGGTTGGTCAAGGAACCAAAAGCGCTCCCATTCCTGAACCAATGCCCGGAGGTTTTCCGAGGTAAAAATCAGCTGCTCCGCTCGACGCGAGGGAAGGGCCGAATAAATCGGCAAGGCGCAACCAACCGTAGGAAGTGCAGCCAACGATAGCAACAAACCCATCATGACTCGACGTCGCATCTGTTCTTACTCCGTGAACTGTTTAGCCTTCGGAATCGTTTCCTTCGGAGAAGGTGTCTAGATCACTATCCAGGTCCGCGTCTAGCCCGACATCCAGATCTCCTGATGCCGCTGCGTCGCGAATCTTTTGAGCGAGCGGTGTTCCCTCGATTGAGTTCACACGCTCCTCCATGATCTTGCCAGGTTTGAAGCTGACCACGAATTTCTCGGGCACTTCAACCTGCTTGCCGGTTCTCGGATTGCGAGCCTTTCGTGCCGCCCTAGGACGGACCTGAAATACCCCGAAATTCCGCAACTCAATCCGGCCTTCCTCGACCAGCGTCGCTACGATCGAATCAAACGTCTTTTGGACGATCTGCTTGATCTGCTGCTGGTTGAGTCCCGTCTCGTCGGAAATCGTTTTCACGATCTCTTTCTTTGTCACGACCGAACTCCTACAAACTTCAATGCAACCTAAGTCGTTTGTGCAATAGACTTTACTGCATCGAAGTCTATGGGACTGAGTCGCTCCCGTCAAGACGCACAAGCAACTGCTTGGGCCTTCACTAGGTACATTCCAGAGAATCGATAGAAATGATTTCGGACGCATAACCCGCAAATCTTGACATCTTTCTGCAGATTTCAATCGATTTAGCAGCCTAGAAAGGCTTCGGATTTTGCTAGCAGTTCCATTTTCACGGTTGCGCACCCACTCGGCTGAGGGGGGACCTCTGGGATGATGTCCCCCCTACCCACCCAGTTTAGCTAGGGTATCGCAAACCCGTTCAATTTCGGATCGGCCAACATCGAGATGAGTTACCATCCGAATACTTTGCTTGCTAAAAGCCATTGCGAGGATCCCTTCGACTCGGAGTTTCTGGACAATGTCCGAAGCGGTGCCAACCGAGGGATCTACTTTGAAAATCACGATGTTGGTTTCGACATCGGTTCCTAGCAATTGGAAGTGTTTCGAACCGAGGAGGGCGTGAGCAAGCAATTTTGCATGCTGATGGTCTTCTGCCAACCGCTGGATTTGATGGTCGAGAGCGTAGAGGGCTCCGGCAGCGATGATCCCGGCTTGTCGCATTCCCCCACCGAATAGCTTGCGGCATCGTCGAGCTTTGGCGACGAACTCTTCCGAGCCTGCCAAGCATGAGCCGACGGGGGCTCCTAAGCCTTTGCTGAAGCAGACGCTTACCGAGTCAAATGGTTCGGAGAGTTCTCGAAGCGATTTCCCCGTGGCGACTTGCGCATTGAACAGTCGAGCCCCGTCCAGGTGCGTATTCAAACCCGCCGCGTGCGCCCAGTCGCAAATCGCTCGACTCTTTTCGATCGGGAATACTTTTCCTGCACCTCGGTTATGCGTGTTCTCCAAGCAAACCAAACGTGTCCGGACGGTGTGGTCGTTTTCGGTTCGGATCCATTCTCGGATTTGGTCCAGATCAAAGACTCCTTGCACACCTGGAACGGTTCTAGCCACCAGCCCGCTTAGCTGAGCAAATGCTCCCTGCTCATAGTTGTAAATATGGCATTCCGTTTCGCAGATGAACTCCTCCCCTGGAACGCAATGAACACGCAATGCTATCTGATTGGTCATGGTCCCGCTGGGCATAAAAATCGCGGCCTCTTTGCCCAGCAGGTCCGCGGTTTTATCCTGCAAATCAACCACGGTTGGGTCGATGTCGATCACATCATCGCCGACGGGTGCCCGCATCATGGCATCGAGCATTCCCGGGGTCGGCTTGGTAACAGTGTCGCTTCGTAAGTCAATCATGAAAGCATTGATGAAAAATAGGACTCTTCGTTCGATGTAGGCTGCAAAACATCCCGCGAAAGCTTACCATGGGACCATCCCGACGGGTACTCGTTCATCGCTGTTCCTATCGCGATAAAATTCTAGGAATATCCGTATTCACGAACATCATTCGATCGATCCCATCACCCAGTCACATCGGATCCACCCGCTCCGTGTGACCTACAACGAAACGACTGTAAGATGCGTCCAGCGCCGATTGAATCCCTTATCCAAACTGGAACCAAGCTCTATTTGGATTCGATCGACCCGGATCTCGTCGTTCAGAACATGGAATGGGGGGCTGTTGGTGCCACGAGCAATCCGATCATCATCTCGAATTTGATCCGAACGGGACGTTTCGATCCTATGATTACCGAACTGATCCGTTCAGGGTTGGACGATCATGCGATCTGCTGGAAAGTTACCGATACGTTGGTCGCGTCCGCGCAGGATAGATTCCATGCCATTTGGGCAACAAACCAAGGAAACGCGGGATGGGTCAGTTTTGAACTCGATCCGCTCATCGAAGATCCAACGGTGGATCTTCCTCATGCGGATCGAGTTGCGAAGTACATTGCGTTGGGCAAGCAATGGTCGGAGGGGCATGACAACCGCATGATCAAAGTACCTGCGACGCCAGCGGGTTTGGATGCGCTCGAGGAATTGGCGGCACACGGAGTCACCTTGAACGTGACATTGATCTTTACCATGCGTCAGTATTTGCTCGCTCGAGATGCCGTGTGGCGTGGGGCTCAGCGAAGGGCCACACTGGCCCATTTCAAGAGTGTCTATAGTATCTTTGTATCCCGAATTGATCAGTTCACGTCGGAACGTTATCCAGAATTGCCGGTCGCCGTTCAAGGACTCTTTGGGATCCTAAATGCCAAGCGTATTTGGAGTGCGAACGCCGAGTTTTGGGCATCGAAGAAAACACCGTTGCAACAAGAAATCATTTTTGCCAGCACCGGGACAAAGAACCCAAACGACCCACCTTGGAAGTATGTTTCCGCGTTAGCGGGGTCGGATATTCAAACCAACCCTCCCGAGACCAACGCTGCTGTTGCTGCTAGCGATCAGCAATTCACATCCAACGTGCGTTCTCTGCCTCCACAGGATACCTGTGCGATCTTGGATCGTGTCGTGCAGATCGAGGATTTGGAGAGAACGTTGATGAAGCAAGGGATCGACAAGTTTGTTGCGCCGCAGAAGCAACTGTTGCAGACCATTCGCGACAAGCGAGCCGCGCTTGTTTCTTAGCAGGTTGGGTGTGGTGGCCCATCTACTGCGTGAAGATCAGTTGCAGCAGACCGACGAGTACGAAAAGGGACAAACCAGCGAAGGCAATTGCGAGCCACGAAGTCCATCGCTCCGGATGGTTGACTCCATATTCCTCCGCTAGCGATGCGACCTTTGCTTCGGCTTGCATTAACGAAACCCCGAGTTCATCTCGGTACAATCGCACTGCCTCGGACCAGTACCCTTCTCGAATCAAATGAATTGCTAGCGAATCAAGATTCGACATGCTCTTTGGATTCTCTCGCGTCCTTAGTGTGCCTGCTAGCCGTGCGTGGGCCAGCCCTGCTAGCCGTGTGTGGGCCAGCCCTGCTAGCCGTGTGTGGGCCAGCTAGGATGGCGTCTGATGCGGTTTGGCTCCGGCATTTCCACTTGTTGTCGAAGGGGAAGGCCGGGGACTGGGTAAATTGCAGCGGATAGAGTAACTGGAAAGGGTTCCGGTTCGCTGACCGCTTGTCAAGTTAGGTAGCTTTTTGGTATCGGCAGTTCACTTTCCGTGGCTTTAGCGGAACCTTCATCTTGAGGCCAAATTTCTCGACTTCTATACTCCGCCCAGAACACACGGTATCGCTGAGCGTTGGCCGGCCTTCAAGCGCGAAGTGAGTATTCCTTTCCAACGGAAAGGGGAGTGTGTGCTAATTCCCTAGGAGAAGTGAGTAGGTAGTGGAACGGAATCCCAATACCGTATCCAATCTCGCGCATCATCCGCCACCAGCATGGCGTGTGCGAGTTCAAAAGTGCCGTAGGTTGTCTGTGGGGATGCTCTGCTTGCATCTGCTCTTGGGATCGATTTGGGTTGGACTCCTTTCGGACGGGCGGCTTTATGGTCAAACACAAGGCATTGAAATTGGGGTGCCGTTATCGGATCCTAAATTCCCGGTTGCTATTTTCGCGCATTCGGGAATCAAATCCCAACGGGGGTCAGCTACTGTTTATCAGTTGGATGGGGGCTGCCGCATTTACCAAGGTGCGTTTGTCTCGCAGAGCGAGCAGGCCACTGTTTGGGTACATACCGAGGATGTGGAGGGGGAAACGTTTTATCGTTTGATTGTTGAAACCGAAGGTGCATGTGACGTTCGGTGGAACGAAGATCAGCGACTTCAAGACAACCATTGGATGGGCCGACTCTTTACCAAGCATGAGCTCGAGGTCTCCGTTCAGGTATGGAAGGAGAGCACCACGCCCTCTCCAGCGGTCGATTGGGCCCGTGATCATCGTCGAGAGGCGTCTAGCATGGTTGCGAGCGGGTCAGCGGATCCAGCCATCCACTGGACCCATGACGATGATGCCAGTTATCTGCGACTGGCGTCGCAACTTCAGGAGGGAGTTTCGAATCCGGGCGCGCAGCCTCTGCCAAATTCGATGCAGGTGGGTAATGCATCGTTGGGAGGTACGGTCTTGGACGCTGGTTCCATGCAGTTGTTTGAGAGCGTTGCGCCACCTCCATCGGGGGTTGCTGCTCCCCCCCCGGCGAATACCGTTCTGCCCAACGATGGGGTACCCCCTGCTCGTTCTGTGGAATCGTTCCAGCTTCCACCTCCCGCGGCACCGGCGACTCCATTGATCATTGATTCTGGCCCTGCGCCGATCGCAGCGCCGGTAGCTGCGTCGACTCCTAATATTAAAACCGGCCAGAAAATCGGGGCGCGGACGTTCATGTTTACTGGGCGAGGCGGGGTGGAACCGAAAATTCAAGTGAACAATCGACCGGAGCGCGGAGATACCGTGGTCACGATCTCGCGCGGAATCCGTTTGCGGTTCGGTGATGCTGCGGTTCAGACGAGCGGTGGTCTCTTCGACGTTGGAACGATTCTGATCGAAGCGGACCGCTGCGTTATTTGGACCAGTGATATGAGCAAGCTTTTGTCGAGTCGCATCGACGATTTGCCAGTGGAACTTTATCTCGAGGGGAATATCGTCTTTCAGCAAGGTGCACGGCGGATTTTTGCAGACCGCATGTACTACAACGTGCAGTCCGAGTACGGGATGATTCTCGGGGCCGAGGTTCTGACACCGGTCCCTCAGTACGAAGGGATCCTGCGTCTTAAGGCTGACGTGATTCAGCAGCGATCTCGTGAGAATCTTTTAGCGAACCGAGCCGCGCTGACGAGCAGTCGATTGGGGGTACCTCGCTATTGGCTGCAATCGGACCGAATCGAGTTGAATGACCAACGTCAATCGGTCAATACGGGCTTGCTCGGTTTCGGTATCCTTGCACCATCCGGTGATCAAACTGGGATGAAAGCCAAAGCGAGGAGCAACTTCGTTTATGTCGAAGGGGTTCCCGTTTTCTACTGGCCTGTGCTTAATTCGAATGTTGAGAGTCCCAGTTTCTATGTGTCTGGTTTCCAAGCACGTCAGGATACGTTGTTTGGAACTGTTGCTATGGTCGATTGGGATCTTTATCAGATTCTTGGGATCAATGCGCTCGATGGGACGCGTTGGGGGTTATCCACGGACTACCTGAGCAAACGCGGTTTTGCGATGGGGACCAATTACAACTACAACCTGCCGAGTTTATGGGGATGTGGACCGGCCTACGGCTGGTTGGATGCGTGGGGTTTGAGCGATCGCGGCTTGGACACGTTGGGTAGCGACCGCAAGGATATGGTGCCGGAAGCGACGTCCCGAGCAAAGGTATTCCTCCAGCATCGCCAACTCTTATCCCCGGATCAAGAGTTATGGGCCGAGGTGGGTTACATTACCGACCGTAATTTTTTGGAGCAGTATTTCGAGAACGAATGGGATACATGGAAAGATCGAGCGACGGCGCTTCGCTATCGGCATTATTTCGCTGAGCAACAGATGCTGGATATCTGGGGGGCGGTCCGAACCAATGATTTCTTTACCGAAACGGAATGGCTTCCGCGTGCTGATCACTACTGGCTCGGTAAGAACGTTGCAAATGTGATGACGTGGTACTCGCATTCCCAGGTCGGGTATGCCAAGCTCCAAAAGGCGTCCTTTCCGACGGCGCCCGAGGACGCTGCAAAATGGATTTATCAGCCTTGGGAAGTCCCTTCATCGGGGATTCAAGCGATAACGCGACAGGAACTAGCGATGCCTGTCGATTTGAAGTATTCCAAGGTGACTCCGTACATCGCAGGGGAAGCGGCCTATTGGGGAGAAGACCTCAACGGGGATTCACTTGGTCGATTGACGGGGCAAGCGGGTGTCAGGTCGTCGACTCCTTTCTGGAACGTTTTTCCCGACGTTCAAAGTTCGCTGCTCAATTTGAATGGACTAGCGCACAAGGTATCGATCGAGGGGGACACGTGGTACGCAGATTCCTCGAAGAATCTTGATCAACTCCCTCTCTACGATCCTATCGACGATAATTCGCAAGAGCACTTTCGCCGACGGTTGATCATCAATACCTTTGGTGGCACGTTGCCTGCGCAATTCGAGTCCAATAATTTTGCAGCCCGGCAAGGGATGCAGCGTTATGTTTCCGCTGCGAGTTCGATCATTGTGGCGGATCAGATGCAAAGCCGCATGGGGTTGCATCAGCGATGGCAAACGAAGCGGGGAGTCCCCGGGCGCGAGCGCATTGCGGACGTGGTGGAGTTCGATGTCGACGGCATCTATTTCTACAACCCCGACCGAGATAATTTCGGCCAAAACGTCGGCGGGATCAACTACGCGTTCCGGTATCACATCGGCGATCGCGTGACTTTGCTGAGCGACGGGTACTACGACCTCTTTGAGAGCGGGTTGCATGCGACGACCCTTGGTGGCTCGTTATCGCGACCAGGTCGTGGCGACATGTATATCGGGTTCACCACCCTAGATGGTCCGATGACATCCGATCTTCTCACTGCCGCGTTCAATTATCGGATGAACGACAAGTGGGCGGCGTATGGAGGAACCAGTTACGATTTCAACGCATCTGGGAACCGGGGGCAGACGTTGGGAATCACTAGGATTGGTGAGTCCTTCTTGTTACGTCTCGGCATCAATTATGACTTGAGCCGTGACAACACCTCGATCCAATTCGCTTTGGAACCACGGTTCCTCCCCACGCGAGGATTGGGAGTGATCGGCGGTCAAGTCATTCCGCCGGCGGGTGCTTATGGCCTCGAGTGACGCAAGACGGCAGCGCGAGGAATCCACGCGTTGCCGACTTGTCTGAGAATGCTGATTGCCGATCGCAGTTGACTCATTACCGAGGACGAGCGATTTACAGAGGACGATCGCCGGAGCCAGCGGTTTCTGGGAAGTTAGGCATTTCTACCCCATCGACAAAGCTCATGAGCGACTTGCTCCGTTGTGGATGCTGTAGTTTTTTCACTGCTTTGCTTTCGATCTGTCGAACGCGTTCCCGGGTTACTTGGAAGATTTTCCCAACTTCTTCGAGTGTGTAAGCATATCCGTCGGCCAAACCATAACGAAGCTTGAGGATCTCGCGTTCGCGATAGTTGAGCGTTTGCATCGCTTCCTGGATTTGATGCTTGAGGGTTTGCTGATTGGTTTCGTAGAGGGGATCATGATCGCGGTAGTCTTCGAGGAATTCCCCGAAGAAGCTATCGTCGTGATCGCCGACGGGTTGATCGAGGGACAGAGGCTGGCGGGCCATCTTGATCACGACTCGAGCGTCATCGAGGGAGAGCCCAGCGCGTTGTGCGGTTTCTTCGACGGAGGGTTCGCGGCCGAGTTCCTGGATCAGGTCTCGGGTCACTTGGCGAACTTTGCTCATGGTGTCGATCATGTGCACGGGAACTCGAATGGTTCGGCTTTGATCGGCGATAGCCCGAGTGATCGCTTGGCGGATCCACCATGTTGCGTAGGTCGAAAACTTGAATCCACGTTCGTATTCGAATTTATCAACAGCCCGCATCAGGCCGGTATTGCCTTCTTGGATGAGGTCGAGGAAGCTCAGTCCACGATTGCGATACTTTTTGGCGATGGAGACGACCAATCGCAAGTTTCCTGCGGAGAGGTCTCGTTTGGCCGCATCGTACTGAAGTCGGTAGGTGCGAACTCGATCGATTCGCCGTGCCAGGGTTGACGGTGTTTCGTAGGTGATTCGCATGAGGTAACGGAGTTCCTTGAGCATCTTTTCAATGGTCGTGCCTTCTGCGTAACCATTGATTTGTGCTTCGGCGATACGTCCCTTCAAGGTGGCCATTTGGCTCTGAATGATCGTTAGCTTGGCGAAGATAGGTTCGAGGCGGTTGGTACGAAGGTTCATTTCTTCGATCAATCGGACCGCTTTATTTCGGCGGCAGACCAATCGTTTCCATGCTGCATGGCGTTCTTGACGGTCGATTTTCTTGTTGATCGCGGTGTAGTAATCGCCGTGGTTTCTCAAGAGCAAGTGGCGGAGTGTTTTGATGTTGGGGCCGATGCGTCGCATGATTGCGACTTTCTCGGTAGCGTTGGTCACGCTCACTTCGATGGTTCGGTCCAATCGCAACTTGCCATCGCGGACTTGTTCGAGGAGTTTGGTAGCTCCCTGGAGCATAAAATCCGAGGCGAGCATCCAGTTGCGGTAGAAAAACCGGGTTTGTTCAATCTTGCGGGCGGCTGAGACTTCTTGCTGGCGGGTCAGGAGGGGGATCTCGCCCATCTGCATCAAGTACATCCGAACGGGATCTTCGGTGGCGTCGACCACTTCATCATCATCGTCGCCGAACAGGTCGTCGTCACCATCTTCTTCGTCGAATACGTCATCGATCGAGGCGACTTCGTCGGCATCGACATCCTCTTCCTCTTCTTCTTCGTACACGAGGCCATTCGCCAGCTCGTCGGTGATCATACGGTCGTCATCCAGGTATTCGAACTCGTTGGCTCGGGACTTTCGATTGGCAGGGCGGCGGGTGGCTCGTTTTGGCATGACTGCTTTCTCTCGGCTGTGAGTCCTTGGATTCCCGCTGGAATCGATGGGTTCCGGCGGATCTTGAGAGGAGACAGATGCGAGACGCGTGCCGAAAAAGAGAATTGCGAAATTTTTTAATTTCGACCTGGGAATTCGCTGGAAATGCTGTGGCCGGTTAATTAGCAGACCGGAAGCAGGCGATGAAAAAAATCAACGAAGAAAGTTGTAAAAACGCATCAACGTAGCGAAAACGCACCTTGGAAGGGGGCGTTCGTGTTAATCCGAATGCAGCAGTGCCTTTTCAAGGAGTTGCAGGCCCTGCAACTCGCGATCTCCGGCTGTTTTTTGAACGATGGTCCGGTGATGTTCTAGTTGTTGCAGCAAGTAATCCCGGTCCAAAAGATGTTTTCGGCTGACGAGGATGGATAGTTCGAGCAAGCTGTTGCTGGCTCGATTCCAGCCCCAGAATGGTTTTAGCTCGATGCGTTCGACTTCAAGACACGTTGCGGTAGCCCGTTCGCTGGACAGGTCCCATGCGGAAACACGGAGGGGGATTGCGCGACAGGCTTCCTGGAGTATCCAGCCCGCCCTGGCCTCAAATCGCGCAGTTGGGGCATGTTCCGGCGAATTGCATATGCCGAGTAGGCTTTGGACCATGAGGAGTCCATCATCGACGACATGAAAGACGGCTCGCGATTGGCGATGCAGATTGGAGAAGGTTCTCGAGGTTTGAAAAGGTTTCAGGGTCCACGAGGACATCGCGCGATCGACGTGCGGACCGATCGGTGCCACGTGCATGCTTCCGTCTTCGGATTCCGTCGTGAGGATCCCTTCGACAATCATTAACTTCTCCGGAGCACGCGAGGTTTTGCAGAGGTTGCGGGATGCCGTTGTACAGAGGTTGCGGGATGCCTACCGTCCTTCTCGGAGCCGTTCTCCCAAGAAATTATCGAGTTCGGGAATGGCGAAGATTTTGTTCACCGTGGAATCGATATCGTACTCCACGCGTCGAAACTCGAGTTGGTCTTGGTCCATGATCACATAGCAGCTTCGCCAATCGCCGTCGCGGGGCTGGCCGACACTGCCGACATTGATCATGGTTTTCTCGTCGGGCAACGTATAGCGATAGTTCAGCTCTTCCGGGCGCAGGAACTGCATGTTCAGCGTAAAGATACCAGGGGCATGGGTGTGTCCTTGGAAGCTGTAGAACTGGATCATGGAGAAGAGTTTTTCCATCTTCCTGCGGTTGTAGATGTCCTCAGGAAAAACGTATTCGTTCACAGGGTTTCGGACTGAGCCGTGAACGAATAGGACTTTCTCTTCCATGATGGTGCGGGGAAGTTTCGAAAGGAATGCCAACCGGGCGCGGGAGCCTTCTTTGTCGCTGCCTCCCTCGAGTTGCGTTCTCGTCCAAAAAATCGCTTGTTCGGCAGCGGCACTGAAGCCTTCGGGGTCGATCAAGGCACCATAGTCGTGGTTTCCGAGAACGCAGGCGTCCATTTTCATGACGCTGTCCAAGCATTCGCAGGGGTTGGGGCCGTAACCGATGACGTCTCCCAAACAGACGATGCGATCGCACTTCTGGTTTTCGATATCGGAGAGAACCGCCTCGAGCGCTTCGAGGTTGCCATGTATGTCGCTTACGATTGCCGTACGCACGTTGTCTTACCGTCCTGTCCTAAGCCGATCGCCGAGCATGTTGTCGAGCTCATCCGCCGCGTAGATCTTCTTGATCGTGTCTTCGAAATTGTACGGGACCCTCCGAAAATAAATCTTCTTTTCGGAATGGTCGATAATCGTGTAGCAGGCGCGATTGTCTTCGTCTCGGGGTTGTCCGACGCTACCGACGTTGACCATCAGTTTCTCTTTTCCGAGCGCAAATACAAAATCGCACTGATGGGGGCGAATAAATTCTAGGTCGGGTGTGAAGACTCCTGGCATGTGGGTGTGCCCTTGGAAGCAATATTGGGGCACCTTTTGAAACATGCTCTCCATTTTGTTCTTGTCGTAGATTGTCTCGGGAAAGACGTACTCATTGGTCGCGTCGCGCGGAGATCCGTGGACAAAAAGGAATTTGTCTTGGACGTGCATCCTGGGAAGTTCGCTCAGGAAATCCCAGCGGCGATTCACAACTTGGTTGCTTCCGGTGTCGAGTTGGTCCCGGGTCCAGTAGATGGCCCGCAGGGCGACTGGGTTGAATCCATCCGGATCTATCAGTGCGGCTTGGTCGTGATTCCCCAAAATCGTCAGCGAAGACTTGCGGCTGACGATATCGAGGCACTCATTCGGATTCGGTCCGTAACCGACGATATCCCCCAAGCAAACGACTTGGTCGATACTCTGGCCTGAAATATCGGCAAGGACTGCTTGGAGTGCCTCCAAGTTTCCATGGATATCACTGATCAGTGCCTGCCTCACAAAAAACTCCTCAACTGCCGGGGAAACCCTTCAACCTGTCGGAACCTGCGCGGTGCAGGAGCGTGTCGTCGCCAACTGGTCTGGGGATCTTACCCGCTGATTATCGTTGGGGTATGGCTTCCACGTCGGGCTACCATCACCTCTGCAATGCCTTAGTTTAGTGAGCGATTCAATCTCTGGGCAGTGCATTCGCAACCCTTACGGGCATAATCGTCCCCGTTTTTATCGGTCAGGCTTTACCGGTCAGGCTTTTCGGGCGAGCGAGTCTCTTTGCGAAAATCCCAAGGAGCCTGGGGGTTTTCCGTCGCCCAGAGTCCTCGCTTGGCCTTTTTCGCCTCTTCCTCGAGCTCTGCTAATTCCTTCGACTGGTTGTAGCGTTTGAAGTGCCAAGCGTGCCCGGTTCGGAGCATTTCCTGATTGGCATGAGTATTGTCGACGTGGATTTGGGCGAGCAATCGGTCGAAATTGTCTTTCTTCGTCCAGGTCACTTTGATTTCCTTGCCCATAACCATCTTGCTTAGGGCTTCGGTTGCTTCCTTGCCATGAGGCTGCTTCAACTCGGGCGCGTCGATTCCTTCGACTTGGATTTCGTACTCCTTCCCCTCCTTCGTTTTCGCCTTGAGCGAGTCGCCATCGATGACTTTAGTGACCGTTGCGACGATCGACTCTTCCTTCGCTTCTTTCCCTTGGTTTTCAACCGTTGGCTTTTGCGAAGTTTGTTTTGTTGATTCTTGTTGCAGAGCACCAATCGCTTGAGAAATCGCGCATACACCGAGCATGGCTGCGAGCAACATAGGATTTCGTAGGTACATGATGGTCATTCCAATCTAAAATGCTTGATTCCTGGCTCGAGGGATAGCGAAACCGGAGTCGCACCGTACAGGTGCGGTACCGGGGAAAGAGTACCCGGGGCCCCCTCCACTTGGTATGATATATATATCGTAACAGAACTGTTCGGGGGTCGTGTAGGGTCGTTGGCTCCCTGATGAAGCTCGCGTGAACTTTGGAGGTTCGAAATATGCCTTGCGGGTACAGCCGATGGCCACGATAAAGCCGGACTTGACAAAACCGGACTCAATAAAACCGGACTTGATGGAACGACGCGAGACGAAAGTTCCTCCGCCTGGCATTTCGGGGTGGCGCGATTACCGAGCTTGGTTTGTCAGTTTCGTGACCCATGTCTCTGTCGTTGTGATCCTGGGTTTGCTGTGGCAACCCCGCACGCGTGGCACCGGGGATGTGGTAGATCGACCGGTGGGAATCGCGGTTTTCCATCCAACGAGCGAGGGAAGCGAGTACTTTTTAAGCGGCGGGGCGGCTGGATCCGGGGAGTCGACTGGCGTTTCTGCGGCCGCGTCATCGGTCGCGACGAGCGACGCGGGACCACCTGTTTCGATTTCCGAACTGATGAAGGATGTGGCGGGTTACGCCGGTGAGACGGGGACGGAAGCCACGAATGGGTCTGGGCTCGGAGACGGGTTATCAGGGACCGGTACCGCGGGTCAGGGGAGCGGTAGCGGTACAGGTAGGACGACCACGACATTCATGGGGGTCCAAGGTTCAGGGGCTTCGTTTGTTTATGTTCTCGATCGGTCCGCTTCAATGAGCGAGTTCGATGGAGCACCGATGAAATTTGCGAAGAATGAATTGCTGCGAAGCATCAATTCACTCAAGGAAAATCACCAGTTTCAAATTGTCTTTTACAACGAGTCCCCTGGTTCCCTCACCCCAAGCACAACGGGGGGGAAAATGCTGGTCGGAAACGAGATCAACCGCGATCGGGCTTCGAAGTTCGTCAAAGCGATTACGCCCTTGGGCGGTACCGAGCATATCCCTGGCCTCAAAATGGGACTCTCCTTTTCGCCCGATGTTCTGTTTTTCCTGACGGATGCTGCGGAGCCTGCATTATCCGAGTCGCAGTTGGTCGAGATCCAAAGTCGAGCGGAACGATCGATGACAACGATCCATACAATCCAGTTCAATCGGGGAGAAGCCACCAATGACGGTGGCTGGATCCGAGACTTGGCTGAGATGAATCGCGGCACGTACCGATATGTCGATATCCTCTCGTTGAGCCCGCAGTAATGCGGGTTACCCGGAAGTGCATTCGCCTCTCGAACAACACTCACGCTCTAGCCGCTTTGCGTGTACGATGGAAGCCGAAGTACCTCCAGAATTAGCTTTCTAAGCGAATAGGAGTTCGGGGAGTGCTTCATGCGTCGTCCGGCAGTCGTCTTGGGACGGCTGTATTCAAACTGGGCTCTATTCAAAACAGTCAATCCATGGGAGTTTTTGCGGTGCCTGAAACTGGTAAATCGCGAGTCGTCGAACTGAACCATCCGCTCGCCGCTCACCACCTCTCGATACTTCGCGATACGAAAACAACGTCGTCGCAGTTTCGAAACCAAGTGCAGTTGTTGTCGATGTTGTTAGCCGTGAAAGCGACTGAAGATCTGGAGTTGGAACGGTATCGATTGCAGACGCCGTTGTGCTCGATGGATGGTCAACGGATTTCTCAGCGAATAGCGCTCGTGCCAATCCTGCGAGCGGGATTAGGATTGGTCGATCCTGTGTTGCGATTGCTTCCCGATGCTGAAGTCTGGCATTTGGGAATGTATCGCGATGAAGAAACCGCGCAGCCGGTCGAGTACTACAGCAAGCTCCCTGTGGAAAATCCGGTTCACGTCGGAATGGTTCTCGATCCTATGCTCGCGACTGGCGGATCCATTCGAGCGGCGGTTCTCGCATTGAAGAAATGGGGTGTTAAAAACATTCGCGTTTTGAGTGTGATTGCTGCTCCGGAGGGTATTGAGTTGTTCCATCGAGAGCACCCGGACGTCACGGTCTATGTCGCTTCCGTCGATCAGGAGTTGAACTCGCACAAGTACATCGTGCCGGGGCTTGGCGATGCTGGCGATCGGATGTTTAACACGATTCGCTAACGGCCGTTCAAGAGCGGAGAGGGGGGCGGCGATGGCGCATGATTCCAATTTGAATCCAGATGCACGGTCGAGGGATCGGGATCCGTCTCAATTGCGGAGCCATCGATGGTTCGGTCCGGATGATCTTCGAAGCTTCGGGCATCGTTCGCGTCTCAAAGGGATGGGCATCGACGATGCGGATTACCGAGGCCGGCCGGTGATCGGTCTGCTCAATACGTGGAGCGATCTCAGCACATGCCATTCCCATCTGCGCGAGCGGGCGGAGGAGGTGAAACGGGGCGTGCTTCAGATGGGTGGGTTTCCGGTGGAGGTACCGGTTCTGAGCCTGAGTGAGATGCTGATGAAGCCGACCACAATGCTCTACCGAAATCTACTGGCGATGGAAACCGAGGAGGTGCTTCGCAGTCACCCCATCGATGCTGCGGTGCTCATGGGTGGTTGTGACAAAACCGTGCCCGGGCTCCTCATGGGAGCCATCTCTGCTGATGTTCCGTCGGTTTTTCTTCCGGCCGGACCGATGCTCAATGCTCGCTGGCGCGACGTGACCCTGGGGAGTGGGACGGATGCGTGGAAGTACTGGGCGGAGAGGTGTGCCGGCAATCTATGCGATGGGGATTGGACTGAGATTGAGAATTGCATCGCGCGTTCGGCGGGGACGTGCATGACCATGGGGACCGCATCCACGATGGCTTGCATCGCCGAAGCTCTAGGCTTCACCCTGCCGGGTGCTAGTTCCGTACCGGCGGTTGTCGCCGAACACAGTCGACTCGCGGTTGCGACAGGACGCATGGCGGTAGAGATCGCATGGGAGAATCGCAAACCGTGCAGCATCCTTTCACGGGAGTCGTTCGAGAATGCGATGACGACGCAGTTGGCCATCGGAGGTTCTTCCAATGCGATTGTCCACATGATCGCCATGTCTCGTCGGTCGGGGCAAAGAATTGCGCTCGAGGATTACGATCGCTTGTCTCAACGCGTTCCGGTCCTTCTCAATCTGCGTCCTAGCGGCAAGTATCTGATGGAGGACTTTCATCACGCGGGAGGCTTGCCTGCCCTTTGGTCTCGCTTGCAGGATTTACTGCATCTGGATGCTAGGAGTATCGATGGCAGGACATTGCGGGCCTCCATCGATGGGGCCAGAATCATCGATGAAGACGTGATTCGTCCCCGAAATAATCCCGTCTATGCCAATGGCGGCACCTGCGTTCTTCGGGGGAATTTGGCACCCATGGGTTGTGTGATCAAGTCGTCGGCGTCGACGGGGCAACTGCTGCAACATCGCGGGCTCGCGGTGGTATTCGAGAACTATGCCGACTTGAAGAAACGGATCCACTCACCGGATCTCGATGTGACGGCAGACTCGGTATTGGTCCTCAAAAGTGGCGGCCCCATCGGCGCTCCGGGATTTCCCGAGTGGGGGATGCTTCCCATACCGGAAAAACTTCTCAAGCAAGGCGTACGTGACATGGTGCGTATTTCGGATGCACGCATGAGTGGTACCAGTTACGGCACATGCGTTTTGCACATATCTCCGGAATCGTCGGCGGGTGGGCCATTGGCGCTGGTACGTGAAGGAGACGTGATCGCGTTGGATGTTCCTAATCGGCGGTTGGAATTATGCATTTCCCCCGAGGAAATGGAGCAACGCAGATCGGCTTGGAAGCCTCCCGCAAGTACCGCGACGCGCGGTTATACTTACCTCTACAGCCAACACGTGACCCAAGCCCACGAAGGCTGCGACTTTGACTTCTTAGAAGGTCACGATTCGGGAAAAGAACCCGACATCTTTTAAGCGTTAATTCAATGGGAATTGAGTGATTGTTCCATGAGCCAGTCGAGCAATGAATCTGTACAGTACAACGCGGTCGTGTCCCGTCTTAGGGAGAGCGTGATCGCAGTTCCACCGCTTTCGCGCCACGGCGATCTCCGCGTGTCTCGCTCGGAGAACGCTAAGATGATTCAGTACTTGAAGCAAGGCGGAGTGCGAACCTTGCTTTATGGAGGCAATGCTGTCTTCTACCATATCCGCCCCTCCGAATACGCCGCAACGGTCGAGATGCTGCTCGAAGAAGCCGGCGAGGAGATGTGGATGATCCCGTCGATCGGGCCTGCGTTCGGCACCATGCTCGATCAAGCGGAACTGCTGGCTTCGATGCCGATCGATACCGCGATGGTTTTGCCTCAAAAAGATATCACCGATCCTCAAGGGATCGAGTTGGGCATACGACGTGTTGTTGAACGTATGGGCAAGCCTGTTGTGTTGTATTTAAAAATCGATCGATGGCTTCCTCCGGATACGGTGGCCCGTTTGGTGCGCGATGGGTTGGTCAGTTGGATCAAGTATGCGGTGGTGCTCCCAGATGCGAGCAACGATCCGTATCTCCGAGAACTGCTCGAGGTTGTTCCGGCGGACTTGATGGTCAGCGGGATGGGTGAGCAGCCCGCCATTGTTCACATGCGCGATTTCGGAATGGCTAGTTTCACCAGTGGTTGTGTTTGCATCGATCCGAGCCTTTCGACGCAGATGCTTCGACATATCCAGCGCGGTGACATCGAATCGGCGGATTCATGCCGGAAGCTATTTGAGCCGCTGGAAGATCTCAGGAACAAAACCTCGCCGATACGCGTCTTGCACGAAGCGGTCGCGGCATCGGGTGTTTTGGACCCCGGACCCCTGATGCCACTGCTGAGTTCGCTCACGAAGGATCAGCGGCACGAGATCGATGCGGCTGTGAAAACACTGATGGCTCGCCACATTTAGGGCGAGCCATCAGTGAACGCGTGTTCAACCGCGGAGCGGTGGAACTAAGTTTGCGAGTTCCGATTACGGCCGTGGCGAAGAGGCCAAGAACAGTCGCTTGCTGAATACGCGTGTGAATCCAACGTTGTTGCTTGTCGAGTTGGCATTCACAGTGATGTTCGAAATCTCTTGATTGCCAGCGGTTCCTGCGGTGGTCCCGGGGTTCGTTGCCTTGAAGACGAAATCGGTTGGAGATCCAGCCCGAACTGTATAGTTGCCTGGGCTGACGTTATTGAACAAGTAATTGCCGCTCGCATCCGTTGTCGTGGTTTGGGTCACTGGGGACGCCGTGTTGAGCGGGGTTCCCGTGAGTGTGACGGTAACACCAGCGATGGATCCATCTCCCGTGTCATTGGTGCTGTTTCGGTTGCTGTCGATGTAGACTTTTCCAGCGAAGCTCACCAAGGGTGGTGGGGTAACGTTGGTCGTAATGGCAGCGCTCGAGTTGTTGGCGTTGTTGGAATCGTTCGCTGCGGTAACCGTCGCCGTGTTGGAAATATTACCAAGCACACTGGCTCCGACGGAAGTTCGGATCGTAACGACGGCTGTTTCGCCTGGGTTAAGGGTTGGGATCGTTACCGATGCGGTGCCGCTGGTGGCTGAGACTGTTCCCGCGGTGGTCGAACCGATGAGCGAGGTGCCACTGACAAAGGTTAATCCCGCCGGCAAAGCGTCGCTGACTTGCACATTGGTGGCTGTCGATGGTCCGGAGTTCGTGACGTTCAGCGTGTAAGTCAATTCGGTCCCTGCCGAGACCGTCGCTGCCGCCGACTTGGTGATCGCAACATCGTTCTGCGATGAAACCGTGGTAGTGACACTAAAAGAGTTGTTGGTGGACGGGGACTCCACGGTGGAGGTGTCGGTGGTGCTGACCACCGCGGAATTGATCAGGGAACCAGCAGCAGTCCCAGGAAGGATCGCAGCGACAATTTGGATTGAGCCAACGCTGGCTCCCGATGCAAGGTTGCCCACGCTGAAAATCAAGTCATCTGGGTTTGCTGGTGTAGTGTCGGACGCACTTGCTGGGATCGTGATCGGTGTGCCTGCGACCGAGGCGCTCAGGATGCGAAGGCCATCAGGGATATTGTCGGTGACTTGAACGCCGATGGCATCCGAGGGACC
>CAIYZV010000107.1 GCA_903930765.1 uncultured Pirellula sp. | reverse complement strand
CGTGGCCTTCCGGCAATTCCTAAACGCCTTAGAGCGAAGCGTTGGTGGAGATCGATCCCAACTTGCCGATTTGATCGTGTCTGTAACCCAAGAAGGCAGTTCGCTCCACGCGATGGCCGAAAGTGCTGGTGCCAAAGACCATCTACCAATCCCAACGGGGATCGGTGAACGATTCTCGGTCTTTTCCTCGGTGGGCCTGCTTCCGGCAGCGCTCATCGGAGTCAATGTGATCGAGTTGCTCCAAGGTGCCGCATGGATGACGGACCACTTCTTTACGGCACCCGCCCATGAAAACCTCGTCCTTCAATACGTCTCAGTCAACCATCTGCTCGCAACCAAGCGCGGCATCGATCAACGAGTGCTCAGTGCGTGGAGCAATTCGCTCGCGTCTTTTGGGCGATGGAACGACCTTCTCTGGTCCGAGAGTTTGGGCAAGGACGGTCGTGGTGCCACTCCGATCACCGCGATCAATTCCGGTGATTTGTACACCCGTCATCAGCTGCATGCATGCGGACCGGCCAACAAGCTCATCAACAACGTGATCCTTGACGAGTATCGCTTCGACGCATTACCCATCGGTTTGCGTTTAGAAACCACACCTGGTTTAAATGGTATCTCTGAAATGGCATTGCCGGAGTTGATGCGCACTTCCATGGAGCTGACGAATCAATCGCTGCACGCATGCGGTCGTCCAACCACGACGCTGCACGTCCCCTGCCTCGATGAGTTGCATCTGGGGCAGCTATTGCAAATGATGATGTTGTGCGCTGTCGTCGAAGCGGAGTGGGCAGGAATCGATCCTTGGAACCAACCGGAGTTTGATGCCCTTCAGACCCAAATCTCGAGGTCGCTCCGATACCCCTAATCCATCCGCAGTTGATCCAGTGGGCAGTCTGTAGCGGCGAAAAAAAATCGGTGGCATCGCTTGTAACGCGACGCCACCGATTTTGGAACTATTAGTCCTAGTGGATGATCTAAAGCAGAACGTGTTACTTCGCTCGGAGTTGGATGCTCTCGGAGTGGCTATTGAACTCCGGCGCATACATGCATTGAATCGATGCATACCCCATCGGATAATCGCCCGCGTGCTGAACACGCAATGCATACTCGAACACGTAAGTCCCTTTACGGAGGTAATCGATAAAGAAGTGGGTCGCGGTATCGCGGGTGCTCTCGTAGTAGAACAGCCCGTCTTGGAACTTGTAGCTACTGAGCACGTTCACCGGTTCGGTACCACTGCCACGGTAGTCTTTCAGGTGCACATATTCCATATCGCGGTCGGTTCGGAGAACAACGCGGCAAACTAGCTCTTCCCCCACGGAAACCGTTCCATTGGGATCCGAGCCATCCACCTCGACGAGCACCGGTCCGGTCTCCTTGAGAATCCGCTTATAAAGTTTCTTCTCGAGCTTGAGCGGGTTCCCTTCGGTCGGCGTGATCTTGTCGATCGATTCGAGGTATTGCCAATGCAAGCTTCCCCAGCTCACGCCGGCATCTGGCTTGCTCACCGTTACGCGTCCCATCTCCGGCTTGATCTCACTTCCGGTGAACTTGTGCTCGTAGAAACCGGTGCCGGCCTCGACATCCTCGGGGACGATCGTCATGTCGGCAACTTGGACGGCAACCAAAGCATCGGAGGACAGCCAGTTATTGCCTCGCCTTAGGAGCGCGTACACGGCGTCCGCGGTTGCCTTCGTCGTTTTCCAATTCTGAGTCTGCTTTTGCTTGAGGAGCCAAACCTTGCACTCTTCGACGGCCCGTTGATCGTCAGATACTTCGTCGAATGCTTCGACCATCATGGCTTGCGTTTCGATCGGGGCATGGTACCACCACCACGACCGCTCGGTATCGCGCCAGAACATCCCCATCTCCTCATTGGAAACCGAACGCTCGTCGAGACTCTTTACAATCGCTGCGGGGACTTCTTTGTCCCCCATCCGCTTCAAAGCCACCGCGATGTGGGCTTGGGATTGGCGATTGAGCTGCAGCCAATGCTTGCGGGCTTGGTCTTGCCAAAACCGAAACGGAACGGAATGTTCTTCGGCAACGGCTCGATCGCCGAGGAAGAAGCTTCGTCCGTACAAGTACAAGGCGATGGTGCTCGAGAGATGGTTTTTCTCGACGGTCCGATCGGCTGCCGGAATCCGATCGTACCATTCGTGCATCCAGGCATCGAGTCTTTCCAAGGCACGGATCGCCATCGACTCATCGATGCGCACACCCAAGTGACGGAGGCGACCAAATCCGGTCACGATGTAAAGTGACAGGTACTCGTTGTCTGGCCCACCCGGGAACCATGGCCACATACCGTTTTGCCGTTGCATTTGAGCGAGTTTGGTGATGGCGGAGTTCACTTCGGCGTCCAGCCGATTGTTGTCGAAAAGAATGCCGACATTGCGCCGAGACTGAGATTCCTTCATCGCATCGCGCAGCCAAGGCGTCTCCTCGATCATGACACTCTTAAGATCCTCGTTCTTTTCTAAAGGTGACTTCAGTGCATCGGGTTGCACTTGTCTCCAAACATCGAAGACGCGCTGGATTTTTGGATCGCTTTGGGCGATATGACGAGCGAGGCTGTTGGCGTAAAGCCGATTGAAGGTTTGTTCGCTGCAATCGTAGGGGTACTCCATAAGGTACGGCAGTGCGAGGACCGCATACCATGCAGGCTGCGAGGTCATCTGCACGGTGAGCGACTGATTGCGAATCGTTTTGGAATCTCCTGACTCGAGCAACTTTTTCAGCTCGAATTCCTTCTTGGAGTTTCCGCGGATCGGGAGTGGGATCGACTCGGTAACCAAGACTCGGTTAGAGAGCACAGGCAGCATGCCTTGTTCGCCATCCGACATCTTCTCGGTAGCCGCAATCGTGGTGTAGATAATGGGCTTGGCTCCGTCAGGGACTGTCAGCTTCCATCGGAAACTCTTCGATTGTTTCGGAGCGAGTTCAAATGGCTGTTCATTGGTTTCATTGCCGTACGCCCCATCGACGCTCGCTTCGGTGATCGCATCGGTCAACTTGAGCGCGACACGTCCCGACTGAGCGGATTCGGATTGGTTCGTTACCTTGGCAGAGAACTCGATCACATCCCCCTCTCGAAGGAATCGAGGTGGGTTTGGTTGAACCATCAAGTCCTTGGCCGAGATGACTTGGTCGAACAGCCCGCCGCTTCGCAATTCCTTATCGTGTGCAAATCCCATGAACCGCCACGTGGTCAAGGCTTCTGGCATCGTGAACTCTAGTTTCACTACACCGTCGCGATCGGTGGTCAATTGAGGGAAGAAAAATGCTGTTTCGTTCAGATTTTTGCGAGGAGCGACATTGGCAAGGGAGGCTGCTCCGGAATCTCCGCCGGGTGGTACCGTTTCAACGGTACCCGCCAATCCAAGATCCGAGGTGACGGCCCCTCCAACTTGAAAACGGCCTGGCGCCGCCTCCGCATCGGCACCTGCAGCATTCTTCCGCATCGGTGCATCGTCCGCTAACATCGCGGCGGCTGGGGCCATGGCCATCTCGGGCATGAGTCCTCCACCACCGGCTCCGGGCATACCTCGCCGTTGCCTCATCCCAAAATAGGCCATCGGCATCATCCGGAGATCCTCCGGGAATTGCCGATACGACAGCATCACGGTTTTGTACTGTCCATTGAAGTTACCTCGCAAGTGACTGAAGGGCTTTGCATAATTCTGAAACGCAAGGTACGACGAATCGTATTCGGAATAAAACACATTGAACTGGCTGATCCAAGAATGGGGTGAAAACGCATCGAGGGACGAGTCATACATGGCTGCAGCAAACTCAGCCGCGGCAAGGGTCGCGTCAGGCCCAGAGATTTTTAGGCTCCAAGACTCCTTCGCACCTGGCTCGAGTTTTGAACGGAACTTCTCCCAACGCAGCTTGAGTGATTTATTCGTCCACGGAACATCCACATGATGGTTGGTCGAATAGGCGCGATTCTCATGCACCATGGTTACACGGATCGAAACACCACCCCGCATCGACTCATCGATTTTCTGCTCGATCGCGGCTTGGGTCGCATCGACTGGCGTCCAGTATTTGTTAAGAACCTTCCCTCGATGAAGGACCTCGACGAAAGCTCGGGCTTTATCGTAGCCTGAACCCCAGATTCCTTTCCATGATGTACCAGGCTCAAAGGCTTTAGGCTGAGCTAAAAACAGGTAAGGAAGTTTGAGCCCGAGTGTTTTCGCGTCGTCTTCGATGACCTTGAGATTGAGTTCCGATTTGACCGGCTTGCCGAATGCGTCTTGCGACTCGAGCAGAATACGATAGGTTCCGCGTGGAAGCTGGAGACCAAACTCGGATTTGCCGTCCGGATCGGTCTTAAACGTGGAATCGAAGACCATCTCCGCAAGTGGCCAATTCCTGAAATCAGCCGGGTCAGGAACGCCGATGGGTGGGATAGGTATTATGCCACCTGCACCCTGTCGATTTCGGGCGCCCCCTTTGCCTCGCGTTGGACGTACCATCGCTGGGCCGAACAGATTTGGCCGTTCGATGGTTGCAGGCTCCTTGAGTCGGTGCACCTTGATCTTTCCCTCGGCGGGCATGGAAACACCGCTCAAGTTCGACGTATTCACGCGTACTTTGATCTCTTTACCGACCGATTGCCATTCGTCCGAAGCCAAGGATGCTTGAAGCGTGGTGTAACCGACCGAGACCGACGTATTTCCGGTCCGAGTTTCACCGGTACCGTCCGTCACATCGGCAGTGATTGTGTACGTAAAGATAGGCTGATCCGACTCGGGAACCGATCGGTCTGGCTTCGCCACGAAATCGATCGAGAACGAACCATCGTCCGAGGTATCGGTCCAACCATGGGCTATTTCTTGTGCTTGCCCCAGGTTAGGCGCGATTCGCCATGAGTAGCAGAACATGAACCAATCGGGCCATCGAACTTGACGTGTCACCCGATACCGAACGCGGCTAGCTTGGATCGGTGCCCCGGTGTACGCGATGGCTTTGCCAGTAACATGCACCTGTTGATCGAGTTTGGCAACATCCCGCATGGGGTCGATGGTGACTTGGAATTTCGGCCGTTTGTATTCCTCGACACGAACGACGTGGTAAGAATTTTGAACGTCTAGTACAGAGATGCTCATCTGTCCCGTCCCTCGATCGCGAGGGGCGGTGAAGGTTCCGCTAAATGATCCGAAATCATTGCTCCGAACATCGAGCGTTTCGATTTCCTTGCCGTTCATGTCCCGAAATTGGACTCGAAAAGCTCGCGAGGGAACCACTTCGTACCTATTGGTATTGGCGCTCGCGATCATAGCGACACCCTTTACGTGGACCATTTGACCAGGCCGATAAATCGATCGGTCGGTAAACAGAGCAACATTGATTCCGGGCTCGATATTGGGTTGAGTGTAAGTCGCGTACTCTTGGCCCGTAGCCAGCTCTTGCCCATGGTGACTCGCGAGCAAAATCATCCCGCGATTCTGCGATGAGAACTCGAACATCCCATTGCTATCGGTGCTGAGCGTCTTTTCAAGCTTCAGCTTGTAGGTATTTTCATCCCGGGTGAATGCACGCACCGAGGCATCGGCAAGTGGTTCGCCGGTTTGATTGTTGAGAACAAATCCAGAGATCAGCGAGCCATTGGAAACTTGACGCACGACCAACGCGAGATCGGTAACCCAAACCTCGCAGGCGCCGACCACGTTGTCGTTCTCTCTAAAATCCTCGCGGGCACTGTAAAGGATCAAATAGTAGCCAGTTGGCAGATCGGCTGGTGCTGGAATGTCTTTCGAATCCTCATGGTAGTCGTCGGTGGGTTCCAGGTCGGCGGACCAATTGCGAACCGAGGGTTTGGTCACTAGTTCCCGCATATCGTCCTGATTGAATTGTTCCGATTGCCAACGATCACGCGCAAATCGCCCCATCCAGTCCGCCCGCACTGTTCGGAAATAGACTTTGTCGATATTACGGTAGCTGACTCGGATCGATGAGGATGGCTTGTTCCAGACTCGCTCCGTCTGGACCGATACCGATTTGGCTTCGATGCTCTGGATCAAGTTGAAGCAAAGCTTGCCACCCGCGCTCTCCGGGAATGCGTTAGCCCCTTGCTGGGCAACTTCACGCGCTCCGACGAGATCGCTTTCTGATTGCAGGATCTCGGCGAGGCGATGCAGTGCCAGAGCCGACAACTCATGGTTGGAATACTTGTTCGCGAGCGCCTTCAAGGCAGCTTTGGTACGACTTTTCCCTTCGTCCCCTTGGGCGTTGGCATATCCGAACTGCAATCGCCCTAACTCTGCATCGAGCCATGCACTTCGATCTGTATCGGGGTGGTGGAATCGAAGAAGTTTCTGAAAAAGTCGGATCGCCTTCAGTTTGGGAGAATCCGAATCCGTGGTCTTCGGATCCCACGCGAGGAAATCATCCACGGTGCCCAGGATCGGGCTCGCGGCATCCAGTTCAAATGCATCCTCACGCTTTGCGCCAGCTTGTTCGCCCGATGCGTAGAAATCGATCGCGACGAAGGCGAGAAAATCATAAAGCGTAGGCCGATACGTGTCAGGTAGATTTCCCTTCTGTAGCAGCGCATCGTACACCTCGATCGGAGTCTTTTGCAGGCCGGCTTCGTCCTCGAGCGCTGCTGTGTAGTGCTTGTCGATCTCCGCAAAGAGCCTTTTCAAATCCCAAGTCGTGAAATCGTCACTGGGAGCCGATTCGGTAGCGGATCGATTCGCGAAACGCCACCGGTTTTCTTGGAAGTAGCCCCAATACCAGTACCCCATCAACGCATGCATGGCCGATTTCATTTCTGGCGGGGCCGTCTCGAGCTCGTTCTTCATGCGTGTGATGCGCTCTGCGGGACTTCCTCCTTCGATGTCGCTTTCAATCGCAATCCGCTTCGCAATCGCCTTGATCGCTTCTGCATATTCTTTGTCATGAAGAGCGCCCGCCAAAATCGGCTTGATCTCCTCGAGGGCGGACTTTGGGAGCCCTTTGTTCAAGGCTTCTTCAACTTTTTTCCACATGGCCGCTCGTTCTTGGGCTGAGGGGGTTTGGTACGAAAGGAAAGCGGGTGCCTTTGCCGCCAAAGCTACGAGGCCGATCAAGAGGATCGCAAGGAGGGCGTTGCGGGCGAGCAACGATATCGCCGTGGGACGAATGCTGCGAAGCATGATTCTGTTTCCTGTCCGAGGAGGAGTTTTGAGAAGCAAGGAGCGAGGGTGGAGCCCGCTGTATCCTTAGACGTTCCATCGCTGGATTTATTAGAGCAGATTTCGAAATTTTTTGGGATCGATCGGCACGGACATCTCGCCCGAACCGCGGTTTCGCCGTTGAATACCAACGGTATTGCTGGGGCTAGAAGCCCGGTGATCCTGGGAGCTCGCAGCCCGGTGTTGCTGGGCGCTAGAAGCCCGGTGTTGCTGGGCGCTAGAAGCCCGGTGTTGCTGGGGGCTTTTGGCCCCCTTTTTATTGGTGAAACCGATTGGAACGCGAGGGGGG
>CAIYZV010000106.1 GCA_903930765.1 uncultured Pirellula sp. | reverse complement strand
GCCGTTTGCGATTTCTACCGCGGGCACACTGAGTCCGGCACGTTGGATGTACGCGATCGCCGCTGAAGCACAGAGCAGTGCAAGGACTTGATAGCGTCCCTGACGAACAGCACCCTCGTCGGACTGGTCGCTTCCGATCCGCGATGATTGATACGGATTAACCGCATCAACCGCACTCAAATCGCTGGAAGCGGGATCGGGGGTAGTCGGGCCTTGGGGAGGATGGTCGGGAGTCGGTGAAGCCCAGGACATGGCGTCTCTTTAGTGATTATGGACAAGGGCTTGCTGAAGAATCGCGAACAAGCGATCGACCTCGGCGGTGGTTTCCGGGTCAAGTTCCCAACCGCTTGGCTGAATCCGATGCATGTTCTTAAAAACACCTCTTTTCATCATCAGGTATTTTTCAATCGCTAGAAACCCATCGAGTCCAGCTTGGAGTTGCAGCGCCGTGATTGCGCAAATAGGTAGCGATAATTGATAGGTGCGAACTTCATCACCCGATTGCAACGCGCGCCACAATGCGACAATCCCGTCGAGCAAATCGGTACCCGGCATGGTGCCGACGATGCCGCGACGATAACAATCGACCAAATTGATCCCGCCAGACCCTTCGAAGATCCGAGCCTTGCCGGAACTCGCATCGCGAAGCTTAGACAGATTTGGCCCCAGTGGACTCGCTTCGGGCTTAAAGAAAATTCGATCCTCGCCAAACTCTTCGAGCAGCCTCAGGTACACCCCCAGATCGATCGCGGCTCCGACGTAGCTCGATGCATCTTGGACAACGAGTGGAATGGATATATGACGCGCGATACCAGCGAAATACTCACCGGTGCGATCGCTGCTGAGCGACGTCGCCACAGGTGGTATTGCCATCACCGCCGATGCCCCGAGCCCTTGTGCATGCTCCGCGAACGCCACCGCCTCGCGAGTACTTTCGGCCCCAACACTGATGACCGTGAAGCCTCGTCCTCCAACCGCAGCACATACGTGATTGGCCAGCTCCCGGCGGCCGTGATAACCGAGTCGCAGTATCTCGCTAACCATCGCCACGACGACACCATCGGCGCCGGAATCGAAAGCCCAGTCCATCTCGCGTTGCAAGGTCGGTACGTCGATCGTCCCATCTTCGTGCAGCGGTGTATGGAGCACCGGAAGCACTCCATGTAGCAAACTCGCTCCTATCATCATCTTTCATCCTCTTCGAATCAGTCGCCCGCTACTACAGTGATCAGCGAGCTATCCTCGTTGTCTCCACTAAAAACACTACGCCACTAGGCACTAGCCACCAGCAAAAGAGTCTGGGCTATTGTCAATTTGATCTGTTCTTCCGACCTGCGATACACCATGCGTTACCAATCTCCAACTCCACCATCGGCATAAAAGACCCGTTGCAAAACCTCCTGCTGAAAGGGATGCTGGCGAACGGCCTCTTCGTTGATCGATACGCCTAATCCTGGGCGAGTGTTGGGTGTGACCGTGCGGTTCGTCTTGTCGAGCTGGAAGCCTTCGTCGACGATCTCCGATCGCCACGGAACATCGTTATGCACGGATTCGCAAATGATGTAACTCGGTTGTGCAAACCCGAACTCAATCGAGGCAGCAGTGCTTACTGGCCCTTGGGGATTATGCGGTGCGAGCGCGATGCGATAAGCATCCGCTAACGCCGCCACACGTCGAGCTTCGGTAAAACCGCCACAGTGCGTAATATCCAGCTGGCAAACCTCGCAGCCTTTCGCGGCAAAGAGGTCTTTGAATGCGGCCAGATGGGTGATCCGTTCACCGGTGGCGATCGGGGTCGCAACTGCGGCATTGATCGCCGCAAGCCCATCGATGCTTTCAGGCCAGCATGGCTCTTCAAGAAAATAGAGCCCATAAGGTTCTAGCGCCTTGGCGAACTGCATTCCCATCGCAGGGGATGGTCGAGCGTGGCAGTCCACCATGATATCGATCTTCTCACCAACCGCTTCACGCATCGCCGCAACGCATGCCTCCGCCGCTCGGATTGGCCGGAGGCCTTCGATCGGCATGGTCGACGGAACAGCCATCGACTTGAATGCGGTGAACCCTTCCGCGACGGCTTGTTGCGCCAATTCACCAAAACGTTTGGCATTATCGACGGGGGTCTCGTAGAAACTTTCCATGTCACCTCCGCCCAGGTGGCAATAGAGCCGAATGTGGTCCCGAACCGGTCCGCCCCAAAGCTTGTGACACGGAACCCCGTGCACCTTGCCCACGATGTCCCAAAGCGCGAGATCGATCCCCGCGATGGCTGTCGAACGCACGATACCGCTTCCATGCCAGAAGTGCTGTCGCCACATCATTTGCCACAAGTGTTCGACCCGCGTTGGATCCTCACCGATCAACAACTGAGACAAATCTTCGACCGCACCAACCACACTTCGCGTATGCCATTCGAGCGTAGCCTCCCCCCAGCCAAAAAGCCCCGGCTGGTCCGTCAGCACCTTCACAAATACCCAATTTCGCATCCGAGCATGACAGACGAGCGTTTCAACTCCAGTAATTTTCATTCGTTCCGATCGCCCCGTTGAACGGAGCGTCCTCTTGCGTGGATACTGCGGGAACCTACTTCACGACCGTGCCACAGAATAGACCGTGCCACAGAATAGACCGTGCCACAGAATAACCGTGCCACAGAATAACCGTGTGTAAAAATAACCGTGCGTCAATATATCGGACCTCACCCCACAGAGCGATGCGGCACCGCACGACGAATGTTCATTCTGCGTGGATGCCTTTTCTCAGAATGGAATCGGCATTCAGAACAAACCCATTGAAACGAAGCCCAATTCGATCGCTGGGCAGCCAATCCCGGACTATGGATGCCCCATCGCTCCAATTATCATTGACAAAAAGACAAGTGCTTCTATATTCAGAATCGTTTTTACATTTAGAAACTTACGCCAGCGTCTAGATATTGGATCACGTTTCGCGATGGGTACCCAGCTTCTGTCGGCTTTGAAGCATACAACTACCATCGTATGGCAAGGTAAAAACTGTGGAAGCATTGGATAACGGAGGGCTTGATACGATATCGGGATTAGATCTCCCCGCGCCGACCGTTGCGAAAACGATGGCGGTCATCGAAGCCGTCGGTAGGCACTCCGCGGGATTAACTCAATCCGAAGTAGTACTAGCTACCGGTTGTTCCCCCAATCTAGTTTTCCGAGTGCTGAGCACCCTCGTCACCCTCGGCTACATGCAACGGCTCGACGAAGATCGCCGATACGTGTTGACCAGCAAATTGATTGAAAGCTGCCAACCGAGACGCATGGACAAAAGTCTGGTTCTTTGCGCCTATGCCGAAATGCTCCGATTGCGCGACCAAACCCGCGAAACAGTGCAATTGGTGATCCGAGCCGGAAATAAGGCAATGGTCTTGGAACAGGTATCAGGACTGGAAGCGGTGCAAGTCATGGGGCGGATTGGAATGCAAGTCCCTCTCTACTCCTGCGCACCGGGCAAAGCGATCCTCGCGTCTCTCACTGACACCGACCTCAAGCATTGGCTTTCAACCATCGAGCTGAAAGCATTTACAGCCAACACCAAGTCCACAAAGAGCGCTCTGCTGACCGACTTACAATCGGTTCGCCAAAAAGGCTATGCGGAGGACTGGGAGGAAGGGATCGAAGGGATCCGATGCGTCGCATCCGCGATCCTTGATCCTTACAATAATCCTCTCGGTGCAATTACCGTCATGTCGCCCGCCAAGCGACTGCCTCAGAAACGGTTCGTGGAAATCGGACAAATGTGCGCCGCGGCTGCCCGCCAAATCCAACGGGAATTGCTTTTGTAAACGAGTCCCGCTCCCAAACCCATGTTGCTTCTCAAATTGACTAATGACAACGATAACCTGAAACGTCTAAAAACCAGCGACCAACCCATCAACTCGCGATGACCAATTCTCCAGCATCTTCGCCAACGCCACTTCTGCAAATGCAGGGAATCGAAAAGTCGTTTCCCGGGGTCAAGGCGTTGCGCGGTGTGGATCTTACGCTGAGGTCTGGCGAAGTATTGGCTTTGCTGGGTGAGAACGGAGCTGGAAAAAGCACGCTGATCAAAATGCTCGGTGGCGCCCACCAACCCGATCAAGGCTCCATTCGCATTTGCGGTCAACCGGTGAATCTATCGAGTCCCATCTCGGCAATTTCGGCCGGTATCGGTGTGATTTACCAAGAGTTCAATTTGGTTCCTCGTCTGTCTGCATGGGAGAATATCTTCCTCGGAAGAGAAAGATCCTCCGGTTTCGTTGAACGCAATACGGAGCGTCGCCGCGCCAAAGAACTGTTCGAACAGATCGGTGTCCCTGTCCCTGTCGATACGCCATGCGGCGAACTTTCCATCGCGCAGCAGCAACTGGTTGAAATCGCCAAAGCCCTTTCCCAAGATGCTCGCTTGATCGTTATGGACGAACCATCCGCGGCGATCACTCCCCAAGAAGTCGAGCGCCTGTTTCACATCATTCGCGATTTAAAGTCCCGGGGGATCGGGGTTATCTACATCAGCCATCGTCTCGATGAAATCTTCAACATCTCGGATCGAGTTGTGGTCCTGAGAGACGGCCAGCTCGCAGGCGAAGGCGAAACACGTTCTCTCACCCGACAACAGATGATCGAATGGATGGTAGGCCGAGAAATACAGAATGAGTTTCCAAAAATTAGACACACTCGGAATCAAATACGTCTCAGCGTTCGGAATCTGAATCGAGGAAGCATGGTCCGCGATGTCAGCTTTGACATTCGCGCAGGTGAAGTACTTGGAATGACAGGCTTGATTGGCGCTGGACGAACAGAAACAGCCCGTCTAGTTTTCGGTGCCGATCGCTTCGAGTCTGGCCAAATTGCGCTCGATGGTCGCCCACTCCAGATACGCTCCCCTCGCGATGCGATACGCAACGGGATTTGTCTACTCACCGAAGATCGAAAAGGCCAAGGCCTCATCTTGACGTCTAGCGTCCGCGAGAATTTCGGACTCCCTAACATCAAGGATTTCGCTCGGTTCGGTTTTGTCAACCAAACCAAAGAGCGGTTAGCATTCTCCAAGTACGTTGACCAACTCCAAATCAAGATACCCAACCAAGAGCAACTGGCTCGCAATCTTTCGGGGGGAAACCAACAGAAAGTGGTTCTCGCCAAATGGCTCGAACGCAACGCAGAGGTGTTGATCTTCGACGAACCCACCCGCGGCATCGATGTTGGAGCAAAATACGAGATCTACCTTTTGATCAACGAGCTCGCAAAGCAAGGCAAGGCGATTCTTATGATAAGTTCTGAATTGCCCGAAGTGATCGGCATGAGCGATCGGATCCTTGTGATGCATGAAGGTAAGATTACTGGCGAGATTGAAGACGCAACCACGGCAACTCAGGAACAAATCATGGAAATGGCGGTGGCATAAGTCGATGAATAACGCGATAACTCGATTCCTGGGAACAAATCCTCTCGTGCGCGATTACGGCATGAGCTTTGTCTTGCTGCTACTCGTCGTGCTCTTCAGTGCATTAACATTGAAACAGCAGCATCCGACTGGAGCCGATGCTGGCCGTCAAGTCGCCGATTTGATCCTCGAACGCAACAACAAACCGCGCGTGGTGGTGGTCACCAGAAACACTCCCGAAGATATTGAATTCTCCAATGCTGCCGTGAAACGGCTGGAGGAAAACGGTGCCAGGGTCCTTGCGACAGTTCGTGGCGCAGCGCCCGATGCAAAGCAAGCCATCGAGGCAGCTCTCAAGTCAGGTGAGGCGATCGACGCAATCGCAGCCAACGACGTCACCGCGAAATGGACCGTCTACGATCGCTTTCCAGAAGTGGGCTCGGGAAAATGCGTCGTGCCTAGGTCGTATACCTGGCCCGACTTCCTGAAGGTTTCCAATCTATTGGGTGTCGCGAACCAAACTGCAATTTACGCCATTATTGCCATCGGCATGACCATGGTCATCATCACCTCTGGCATCGACCTTTCCGTGGGCTCGCTCGTCGCCCTCGCCTCCGTCTGCGTTTCCATTCTACTCAGAGACTGGTTCGGTGGTCTTTCTGCAGGTGTTGCAGCGGTGCTCATCGCCTCCACCGCCAGCATCGCCGTCTGCGCCGCGGCCGGTGCCTTCAATGGTTTCATGATCACTGCCTTTCGCATCCCGCCATTCATTGTGACACTCGGCATGATGATGATGGCCAGCGGGTTATCGTTCAAGCTCTCCATGGGCCAGTCGATACCGGAGTTACCCTCCAGCTTCTTTTGGTTGGGCCGTGGTCATATCTTCGGTGTCCCTAACCCCATCCTGCTGATGCTCGCATTGTACGTCATCGCTCATGTTGTCATGTCGCGCATGGTGCTGGGGCGATACATCTACGCCATTGGCGGGAACGAAGAAGCCGCACGGTTGTCCGGCGTGCCGGTAAAACGCGTTCAATTGGCGGTTTATACGATTTGTGGAGCACTGGCAGGACTGGGGGGAATCGTCCTAACATCCCAACTCTCCGCAGGTGATCCAAAATTTGGCTTGATGTACGAGCTCGAGGTGATCGCAGCGGTAGTCGTCGGTGGGACATCGCTGATGGGGGGACAAGGCAAGATTTTTGGAACTCTGATCGGAGCCTTCATTATCGCTGTGATCAAAAATGGAATGAATCTAACCGATGTCGATCCCTTCAACCAAAAGATTGTCCTCGGTGCGGTTCTGATGATCGCTGTATTGCTCGATACCCTCCGACGTAAAAAAGGGCATCGCTAAACGTGATCGATGAAATCGATCGCTCAACTAAGACCCCGTCAAATCCTATCCAACAACCATGTTAAAACGAATTTCTTCTTGCCCCTTTGTCCTATCGGTTTTGCTTGCATGCAGCGCCATCGCGACCGCCGCCGATGACATCCTTATCGCCGATTTTGAAGCCGAGTCCTACGAACCTTGGAAAGTGACGGGCGAAGCTTTCGGTCCAGGGCCAGCCAAAGGGACGCTCCCCGGACAAATGAATGTCGATGGCTTTCGCGGAAAAGGACTGGTGAACTCCTTTTTCCAAGGGGACAACACCACGGGGGTGCTGACGTCACCTCCATTCCGGATCGAACGCAATTTCATCGCTTTTCTGATCGGTGGCGGCAACAGTCCTGAAAAACTCGCCTTGCAATTGCTGGTCAACGGCAAGATCGTTCGCAGCGCTACCGGCCCAAATGACCAACCAGGAGGTAGCGAATCGCTTCAATCGGATTCGTGGGACGTGTCGGAGTTCGATGGAAAAACCGCTACGCTTCGCATTGTGGATGATGCCCAAGGTGGCTGGGGGCACATCAATGTCGACCATATCGTACAGACAGATACCAAGCCAAAAGGCTTGATCAAAGATGCGGAGCGCACACTCACTTCGACGGCCCGTTACCTGCATATTCCAGTGAAAAATGGAGCGTCGAAACGAGTCCTAACGCTACTCGTCGATGGTCAACGCGTAGTGCGAAACGATATTGAATTGGCCGATGCAGAACCCGACTGGTGGGCATCGATGGACATCTCCGCGTGGAAAGGAAAATCACTGACCCTTCGTGTCGACAAACTGCCCGAAGGATCGTCGGCCCTTAGCAATCTCGAAATGAGCGACCAATTCAAAGATTCGGTTTCGCTTTATCGAGAACCACTGCGCGGTCAATTCCACTTCTCACCCCAACGAGGTTGGAACAACGACCCGAATGGATGCGTTTACTACAACGGCGAATACCATCTATTCTTCCAGCATAACCCATATGGTTGGGGATGGGGGAATATGCACTGGGGTCACGCGGTCAGCAAAGACCTCGTTCATTGGGAAGAACTCGGCGACACGCTTTTGCCAGACGAAATGGGACCGATGTTCAGCGGAAGCGCCGTCGTGGATTGGAAGAACACCAGCGGGTTTGGCAAAGAAGGCAAACCACCGATGGTTCTGATCTACACAGCCGCAGGAAACCCCACCGTGCAAGGGATCGCTTACAGTACCGACGGCCGAAACTTTACTAAGTACTCCGGCAACCCCGTTCTTCCTCAGATCACCGGTGGCAATCGCGACCCAAAAGTCTTCTGGCACGAGCCGACGCAAAAGTGGGTGATGGTGCTCTATGTCGAATTGCAAGGCAAACACACCATTCACTTTTTCACGTCTCCTAATCTGCGAGAGTGGAAATTGGCCAGCGTCACCGAAGGGATCGCGGGTACTGCCTTTTTGTTCGAGTGCCCAGACTTCTTCGAATTGCCCATCGAAGGTGCCCCCAACAAGGGCGAAAAGGGAGAGAAGAAGTGGGTACTTCTGGGAGCAAATAGCGAGTATGCGATCGGCACGTTTGACGGAATCGATTTCAAACCAGAACAAACGAAATTGCCAGGACACCGGGGGCGCGGTTTCTATGCCCCGCAAACCTTTAGTGATATACCCACAAAGGACGGTCGCAGGATCCAAATAGGTTGGTTCCAGACCGAGACTCGGGGCATGAGTTTCAATCAATCAATGACGATTCCGCTGGAACTAATGCTGGTGCCCACAACCGATGGGCCTCGCTTGACCTTCGCACCCGTGAGGGAACTCGAGTCTCTCCGAGCGAAAACAACTACATTGGAAGCAATCGCACTAAAGCCCGGGGATCGAAACCCGCTCGACGCAGTCAACTTCGAACTCCTCGAACTACGCACCGAGATCGAACCAGGTGATGCAAGCGAAATCGTGTTCAATATACGCGATGCGATGATCATCTATGAACCCAAGAAGCAGGAACTCAGCGTGAACGGCCATCGCGCACCAGCGCCGCTGACCGATGGCAAACTAAGACTCACCATTTACTGCGATCGTACGGGACTCGAGGTTTTCGCAAGCGATGGGCTTTGCTACATCCCGATGCCGTTTAATACAAAGCCTGAGAACCGGAGAATCTTCCTCGAAACCCGAGGAGGAACCGCCAAAGTACATAAGCTACAGGTTCACGAATTGCGATCCGCGTGGAACCAACCATGATGCTTCGAATGGAAACATATCCGGCATCATCGCTCGATTTTCTCTACTGGAATGTCCAACGGCGGCGACATGAGTTTCTATCTCGCCGCTCAGCCCAAGCCTGTCGTCAAGGCCAGAGGTCTGGAATTTCTTCGTGAAGCATCGTGACTGATGAGGCATAAACGAGCGATGAATACCGGGCGACTACAGGTAAATCGTGAATTCGCAAAACGACTTTCCGAATTGGAACTGACCGATACATTCCTGCTGCTAGACTGTATGCAAGAGACGCGGTTTTGGATCAAAGTCACCGTTGGTCGATATCTTCGTGTTAATCAACCCCTCCTTGAAGAATGAAGCCACTCGCAATACTACCTCTTTTGGCAATCCTGATTGGTTCCACTGGTTTCCATGCATCGGTTGACGCCGGAGCCCCAGTTGACGAGGCAATCGAGCAGCAGGACGCCTCAGTGAACGTTCGCAAGCCCAGCGAAGCAATTAAAGTCTGCCAAGTTGGCTACTTAGTCGACGAAACCAAAATCGCTGTTCTGACGGCTGAACCGAAGGGCCGAATTGCCGTTCGTAAATCGGGCAACCATGAAATCGTCGCTTCGCTTTCGGCAGGAAAAGCTTCATTCGACCCCGATACTGGGGATATGGTACGGTGGGTCGATTTGACGGAGGTTACCAATCCCGGTAGCTACTACTTGGATGTCGAAGGGATTGGCAGTAGTTTTGATTTCAGTGTGGGCAATGATATCTTCAATCGTCCCTTGCAAATGTCGATGCTTTTTTACACCGGCCAACGTTGCGGCACCGAAGTAAAACTCGATGGTCAATTCGCTCACTTTCACCACGCACGGTGCCATACAGCCGATGCGGTGTTTGATCCATCAACGGGTCGAACAGGGAAACGATCGATGAACGGTGGATGGCATGACGCAGGAGACTTTGGTCGCTACACGATTAATTCCGGAATCTCGATGGGAACTCTTTTGTGGGCATATGAGTTGAACCCGGAAAAGCTCCGTAAATTCGCGTTGATGATTCCTGAGTCCAATGGCCCATTGCCACCTATGCTTGCCGAGATCCGGTGGAATTTGGAATGGATGCTAAAGATGCAGGACGAAAGTGGCGGGGTTTGGCACAAAGAAACCACAGCCAGGTTCCCAGGTTCAATCCTGCCCGAATCCGATAACGCACCCATGTTGATTGTCGGTAGCGGGAAATCTCCCTATTTGACAACCCAATCAACCGGCGACCTGGTGGCAGTTGCAGCGATTGCAGCACGCGTTTACAGACAGTTTGATCCTGATCTCGCAGATCGTTGCCTGTCCGCCGCGGAACGCGGATGGGTTTGGCTGGAGTCGACGCCGGACAGCCACTTTTACGCAAATCCAAATGGCATTGAAACGGGTGCCTATGAAGACGATGACGCGAGCGACGAGCGACTATGGGCTGCTACGGAATTGTTTCGCACGACCGGCAAGGCCACTTACCACGATTACTTTCTCAATAACTATCGACGCTTTCAACCGATGTTCAATCCGGGTTTTCCACACGAATGGAAGAAAGTACATGCGTTGGGGCTTTATGGCTACGCATTAGAGAATCGGCAACCAGTTGACCCTAACGTTCAACAAGAGATCCGTCGCGAGGCGCTCAAAGCCGCTGACGAAATAGCATCGCGGATATCGAGGAATGGCTATCGAGTTCCACTGACCACGGACAATTACATATGGGGATCCAATGCCCTGGTAGGAAATTACGGCATGATGCTTCGACTTGCCAATCGGATATCACCAAAGCCTGAGTATGCCAATGCCGCTCAAGACACTCTCCACTATTTGCTCGGTCGGAACACGTTCAACACAAGTTATGTGACGCAGGTCGGCAGTCGCTGGCCGATGAATCCTCATCACCGCCCCAGCGAAGCAGATAATGTCATTGAGCCTTGGCCAGGCATGCTCATCGGCGGCCCCAATGCTCAGGATGCGAAAGAAAAAAGGCCTCCCGCACGGCAATGGAACGATGTCAAGGAGAACTTTACCACCAACGAAGTTGCCATTAACTGGAACGCACCACTTGTGTTTCTGCTTGTGGAAACGCTACCGAATACCGATACAACTCCTCCGCATCCCTAAAAGAGTTCGCCAGCGTCATGCTCATCGCTGAGCAATTGCGATTTATCGCCTGACTTATCAGCCGCAGCGATGAAGTCCAAAAGTAAAGCTGCTAGTGCGAAAAGGATCTCACAACTATTCTTTGGCAGATTCCCTCAGGATTTCAGCTATCCTTGGCCGTTCCGCCTTCATCGTCTCAAGGTCGATGTTGAGTTTCAAGGATTGAGAGAGACTCGAGTAAAAATCGGCAAGGCCTTGGTTCCAATCCCCGGAAACAACATCGATCGGCGATTCTCCTCGCTTGTTCTTAGTTGTTGGCACGGAACCGTTTTCCAGCAACGCATGGACGATCTCCGTCCGACAAAGGAATGCCGCGACGTGCAACGGAGTGTTTCCATCGTCATTCGTAGCCTCAACATAGGCGCCTCGCTCGATCAAGTACTTGACGATGTCAAGGTGACCATGAAGTGCCGCATTGCTTAATGGCGTTGTACCACCTTCGGGGCGTCGCGCATTGATCTGGCGACCACCCCCTAGTAT
This sequence comes from uncultured Pirellula sp., assembly GCA_903930765.1. Classification (GTDB taxonomy): domain Bacteria; phylum Planctomycetota; class Planctomycetia; order Pirellulales; family Pirellulaceae; genus JBKCUI01. The sequence continues at coordinate 393 of CAIYZV010000106.1, read as the reverse complement.
CTTCTTAACTTCAGCCAATTCTCCTTTGGCAATTGCATCTCCAAGTGCATTTCGAATAGACGCATAGGCACGCTCTTGCGTTCGCCTTTTTTCGATCACTCGCGTAGCGCCGTCGACCACCTTGAAAATGAATTCATTGCTCTGCAATCCCTCGGGATTCTGAATCTGCAAGAAGTGCATCCCAAGTGGCGGCAAAGTCACTAATTCAACCCGGAGGGTCTCACCATCACGACGGATAGAACCGTCAACACGATGACCATCGACAACAATTTGCGCATTGTCGAGAATGTGTCGCCCGCTCAAAGTCATGACTTGATTCCCATCAAACAGCACTGGGAACTCTTGCTTGCCCCGTTGACTCTCGATGGGACCCAGCGTCCAAAGTGCTGGCTG
>CAIYZV010000105.1 GCA_903930765.1 uncultured Pirellula sp. | reverse complement strand
CCCTGCAAGGGGTGATCGGGTGGATTTGGCCAACGCTCGTAGTCGAAATCATGAAGCAATCCAACCGCGCCCCACAACTCGACGTCCTCACCCAACGTTGCCGCATAGGCACGCATGGCCGCTTCCACCGCGAGCATGTGCCGTTTCAAACTTTCACTCGCTACGAATTCGTCCACCATGGCAAGATTTTTCGATCGATCCAACATGCTTTACGACTACTCAAAAGAAGGTGGGATAGTGCGTCAACTCGGAACAACCACGGTATGGTTCCCCGTGGTTGCTCACGAAATACAGGCCAAGGCCTTCTGCCGACGCGACGGAGTATAGCACAAGGCTCCACCATCGAGCAGGAAGCCGCAAAGCAACCTCCAGAAAACAGCAACCCCCAGAAAACAGCGGAAACCAAACCCCATTCCGATCGGGATGGGGATCGAATTGGAACGCTGCGGCAATTACAGGCAATTACAGATGGCAGGTAGTGTTCAGGTAGTGTTGCAGAGTGCTTCCATCTGGGACTAAGATGGCACGTGAACACGGCCCCCGTTTTGCAAAGGGTCGAACCAACCACAAACTGCGACGACCGGCGAACATCCTGCAAACATCTATGGTATCCAATTCCGATTCATCGATCCGCGTGGCGACAATCGCCGATGTGCGAGCTGCCGAACCGATCCTCCGGCACCATATTTCACCAGCACCACTGATCCGATCCTATGCGCTCGAAAAGAGACTGGGGCTCGCGCCCCATCGGCGTGTATGGATCAAAGACTATGGCTGGACCCCGGTTGGATCCTTCAAACTGCTCGGTGCATTGAACTGGATGGCCAACCATCTCCACGAACTGCACGACCGGCCCGTGGCAGCCCATTCCTCAGGCAATTTCGCTTCTGGGATTTCGTTCGCCGGAATGCGCTACGGCAAACGGGTGATCATCGTGATGCCGGAATCAGCGCCTCGCGTTAAGTTCGAATTGACCAGATCGTTCGGGGCCGAGGTCCGGACATACGACATCACCACCGACCATTTGACGGGAACACGCGATCGGTTGGCCAAGGAAATCGCCGAGACGGAGCACGCGTTGCAAGCCTCGCCGTACGATGATCCCTTCGTCATCGCAGGGAATGGGGTTGGGGGATTGGAAATTGTCGACGAACTCCAACGGAATGGCAGAACGCTTTCCCATTTCATTTGCTCGGTCAGCGGCGGAGGATTGATGGCAGGGCATGCGCTCGCCATCGCTGATGGATTTCCTGACGCAAAAATCATTGGAGTAGAACCGGAAGGGGCCGATGATTTTCGACAGTCCCTCGCGCAGCAAACACGGGTACGTTTGCCCAAGCCAACTAGCATCTGCGATGGATTGCTCTCCTACGATGTGGGAGAACACAATTGGCCGATCTTGAAACGACTCGTCCATTCCACCACGGTCTTGTCCGATTTGGATACCCGCCGAGCCATGGCATGGATCTTCGAAAAGCATGGTCTCCGTACCGAACCATCGGGCGCTATCACGACCGCAGCGTTGCTTAAGAGCGACCGCGACGGAGCCGATGTCGATCTGTCAGGGGACGGAGACATCGTCGTGGTACTCAGCGGACGCAACGTCGATCCTGGAACCTTCGCTCAGTACATTCAAGTCGACTGAGCGGCTCCGAGAACGCGTCGGTCAAAAACACGATTACTGCTCAATCCACGGCGATTCGCTTTCCCGTTCATCCCACCATAAATCGTGCGGTTCGCCATCGAGCGGCATCCGGATGTTTTCGATTTCCGACCAGAGTCGTGTCACTGATTCGATCGGCTCTTGGACAGGTGCATCCTCGAGTTCGTAGTTGAACCAGAAGGGATCGTCGTCGTCGGACTCTTCTTCGACCTTGACTAATTTCACCGGCAATGGCTGGCTGCGAGGCTTCAAGGTAATGATGTCTGGTTCTTCGTGGGCAACAACTCGCGGTTTCACAGGCAAGATCAAAGGCTCGGGCGGCTCCACCATGACCGTAGGCGGAGCCACAGGAGTTTCTAAAACCACCGGATGGACAGGGTGTACCTCGACATGCGGAACCGGAGCCACGACTCGTTCCTGCGGGTAGTAAACAGTCGCTTCCCCCGGTTCGCCTTGGTTCGGCAACACGCGGACTTGGACATCGATGCTGTGGAATAACTTCATGATATGTTCATGGCAGGTGAACATGATCACTTGGTGACCGAGAGCGGCAAAGTCACGCAGGACTTTCGCAGCGCTCGTGGCTCGGATCGAATCAAAATTGACCAAAACGTCATCGAGCACCAGCGGCAATGTCACTCCACGGCGCGAGTACGCCGCGGCCAGACTGAGCCGCAAGGCGATGAAGACAGCTTCGCGGGTTCCGCGACTGAGGACTTCGAGAGGCAGGCTTTGCCCTTTCTCATTATCGATCCGCAATGCGTTCTTTCCGAGCGGTGTCCATACGCGAACATATTTACCTTCGGTCAATTGCTTCAAGAACGACGAAGCTTCACGGAGTGTTTCCGGTTGCCGCTCGTTTTCGTAGACTTCGCAAACCTTCTCGAGCATGCACGTCGTCACACCGAGAGTTCGCCAATGATTTGCGCATTCTTGAATTTGGCGTTCCAAGCACGCTAATTCGAGCTTTGCCTCAGACAATCGTCGATCGGCTGCGAGCGTCTTCATCTCTTGACCGATCTCGCCTTGGCGTTGCAGCAACTGCGCAATCCGTTCTTCGGCGCCGCTGATTCTCGTCCCTAATGTATCCCAACGCTTCTCCAGTTCATTTCCTGGCGTGTTGGTGAGCAGACGTTCCACCGACTCGTACGAAACATGGGTACCGAGAATCGCTCGGATACGCGCATCGAGCCCTTCAATCTGACTTTGCAACTTGAGATGCTGATCCTTGCGAGAGAGTTGCTCTTCGAGTTGTTGGGGTGTTTCAACTCCAAGTTCGGTGAGGTAACTCTGCCGAGCGCTGATCAACCGCTCCATGTTTCGGCGAAGTCCCTTTTGCTTTTTCGCAAGCTCTTCGTCTTCGTTTTTGAGATCCTTGCGCTGGGCCGAATACTGTTGATGCTGCGCCAGTGTATTGACCAGTTCCTGCAGTTTCTGCTGGGGTGCTTCCACGGCGCTCGTATTGAAGTTGACCGCTGCTGAATCGCGAAGGGACAGGCTAGCATCATCGCGCGTTGGGCGTCCATCGCGGTCGCGTCGCTCATGGCGGTCCCGATTGCGATCGTTGATGCGGTCGTTGTTGCGGTCGTTGCTGCGGGCATTGCGATCGCGCAACGAGTCGTCAGCAGGTTCGACGAACGACTCGGTTGGTTCCGAGATGGCAACATGCAGTTGGACCGAGACCGCTTCCAATTTTTGCAGGAGGGTCGTCAACTCGATTTTGCGTTGGGCCAATTCGTCGGATTGGGCTTTTACCCGCCGCCGCGTCTGAACCAACGTTTCATAGCCTTCGGCCAGGATACGGATGCTCTTGGGGGAAAGGGAATCTGCCAGCCCGAGTTGGCTCAGCGTCTTTTTCCACTGATGGCGCGCAGCCTTAAGATCGTTGCTCGCTTCAGCCGCTTGATGCTTGGCCGCTTGAAACCGCTGCCGAGCAGCTTGTTCGTTGTGATACACAGGCAGCAGTGCTTCGCATTCGGCGAGTTCATGCTCGGCTTGTCGCATTTGCTGGTCGACGCTGGCATTATTCTCGGGAATGGCCGCGAGCAAATCGGTTTTCTCCGCTTCCGTCTTGCGAATTTGAGAAACCAGTGTCTCCAGTTGCGACTCGCAGTCGTTGATATCTCCTTGGGAACCTCGCTCCATGGATTTCCACCACATGTAGGTCGCGACCAGGATGATAATCCCCAGGACGGTCATCAGGACGCCCGTGTTTTGGGAGTCGTTGGATTGGAACGAGATCGCTCGAGCGGCCGGGGATAGGTTGCCGTTGTTGTACCAACCGAAGAAGTTGTTCAGTCCCGAGAGGAACATGAAGGCGCCGATGAAGAAAGGGACGGCCAGCATGGCCACTTTCTCCCACGAAAACCCGTCGTCGCTTTCGAGGTCTACCGTTTCGCCTTCGAGCTCTTGACGGTGCACTCCAAGCTTCTCGAGCCGCTCATCGATCTGCTGGTATTTGCGGAGAGATTGGATGCGTTCTCCAGAAGCGCGGATGGCTTCTTGCAAATCATCGTAGCTCCGGACGGACAAGAAGGCCTGGATTTCGGCGCGCAGTCGGTCCGCTTCCTTCTTGTCGTTAATCCCACGCTCACGAGCTTGTTTCAGCCGCATTTGATGGGACCGCACATCCCGCGCAGGCCCGGATAGCTGCCCGATCGCTTGCCGCGAGACATCGGGCAGGTTGACAAGGCGTTTGTCGTTCAAGAGAGCTTGCTGATCCGCATCGCTGAGCCCCAGCCGTTTGGCATCTTCGATCAATTGCTCCTGGGTCTGTTGCAGCTCAGATTCCAGGCGTTGGATTTGCTTCTGCAGCTGCGAGATCCAAGGCCCTTGCTCCGCAGCGGCTTCGATCTTACCGGCGAGTCCCAGCACGTTCCGGCTGAGCGGTAAATCGTCCGCACGCTTGCGAATGGCTTTTCGCTGCTCGACAAGCGATTGGATTTGCCGCTTCTTCTCATCGATCTGGGCTTGAAGTTCGACCAAGCGTTCCATGGCATCGGTAGGCAAATCGACGCGAGCATGGAGCGTGTTGATTTGGGTGCGCAGCGCATCTCTCTCGAACCATGGATCGCGAACCTGTAGCGATGTTTCGATGGTCTTGGCTTCGAGTTCCCACTGCTCAATTCGCAACTTGAGTTCGTCGATCTCGTTTTGCTGAGTGCGGCGTTGGGCCGCCAGTTCACCCCATCGCCGTCCGCGAAGCGTCAGCTGCTCGATCTCATCGCGCAACTTTTCACGCTTGGCAAACATCGTCGGCATTTGCGCCGAGTCGGAGTCACTTGCGACCAGTTGCGTGCGAGCAGCTCGCAATTGCCGGATCACATCGACCAGCGAAACACGGTCCAACCCGCTCGATAGCTTGTAGAGTTCGTCCGCCGCTTCGGTATCGTCGAGCGTGCTGAGCTCTTGCAGTTCTCGCAATCCTATCGCGAACACATTGGTAAAGATAGATTCATCGACACTGCCCAGCAACGAGGTCAGCCGATGTTGGCCTTGGGTGATCCCATCGCTGCTCGTGACGGTCAATTGTCCGATGACGCTCGGGTCGTTGAGCGTGGCACGTCTCGCGATTTCGTACCCACCACCAGGTCCAGTGACGCGGATGGCACCACCGGGTTTCCCGCCGTGCACGGGTGGTAAGTACCGGTGCCGCCGCTCCGGAGTAAACCCGTAAAACATCGTGCGCAAGAAGTTCATCAACGTCGTTTTGCCTGCCTCATTGGGGCCATAAAACACGGCCATCCCTTCAGGCAAGGAATCCACAGAGAGACTGGTCCATACACCGAAACCATCGATTTGTACGTCGCGAACTTTCATCCTCTCGTTCCTCCAAATCGGCGCGTCGGAGCCAACAAATCCACCTTGTGCCCACGCAACATATCGACCCCCAAGAGCGTCGCTCGGTCGAGAGCAGCGCTGGTAACCAAACTACTTTCATCGATGAGCACATTTTGCCAAATCGATGTTCCCGGTGTTTCGGATTCGATCAACGGTTTCAAGTTGAATTGTGTTCCCGAACTCTTTTTATTGTCCAAGCTGGTCCGGAGGAAATCACCCAAGATCGTATCCTCTTCCTGCCACTTGGCCGGATACGATTTCGGCGACAACACATCGATCTCCGTCGACCAAACGCTACAAGCACCATGACCATACTCGCGACGCAACCATCCGAGGATCTCGTCGATCGCCGCTGGACCAACCATGGCACTATTCTCGAGATCCAATTCGACCCGCCAGCGGATGATCAGGTGCCGTGTTCCATGCTCACTTTGCAACCGAGCGATCCTCTTGCTCATCAACTCCCGAATATCCCGTCCCATCGCGAGATCCTCGACATCCAACGTTTGCGTTACGTACCGAAAGGTATCGCAATCCGTGGCTGTGATGTTCGCATCATGGTCCCCGTCGACTTCGACGGTCCAAAAACCATGCGCTCCATCTTCGTCGAACGATCGGCCTTGCGTCGTCCCGCAGACTCGCATGTGGGGAGCTTCGCCGTGCAATGCGTGCCGATGATGCTCGCGTCCCAGTGCCCAATAATCGATCCGTTCACTCAGCAACGAGTCCCGGTCAGCAACTCCGTGGGCAATAGCAATCACATACGTGTCGTTTGCCTCGGTTTGAAACTCCGCCGCCCGAATCGATTCCCGGCCGTCATTGGAGCGCCCAACGATGGTGGCCAGCGGAAACCCATTTCGGCGGAATACCACCGACTCGATTTGTTTCTTCGAAAAGTAATGGACATTGCGCGGCAGCGCAACCGCGTCGGGCCAACGCTCCGGATCGTCCACTCCCCCACCAGCCCAATAAACTGGGATTTTGCGTTGTTCTAACCGTTCGAACTGCTCGATGAGGAATGCCGGCCCAACGGCTCCGCTGGAGATTGGATTGAGCAGGTCCCCGGAAAGGAGAACAAAATCAACGTTCTCGACAATCGCCGCCTCAAACACCGCCTCGGCGGCTTTCCAAGGTGCATCGACCAGCGAAGCCTTGAGGTGTTCCGGCAAATCAGTAAGGTCCTGCATGGCTCTTTCCAAATGGAAATCACCTGCGTGCAAAAAACGGATCGATTCTTTAGACATGTGCCACCCTCCCTAGTGGAACTGCGTAAAACGCCATAGCCGTGGCAGTCTAGTGGAAATAGACAGTTTGTGCCAATGTCGATTTAACGTGGTTTCTTAAATCGTTGTTGCAAATCGTTCTTGGCAATACCCATTAGAAACCATACCGATCCCCCCAACAAGAATGCTAGCACAAGGAGGTTTCCAACCGCATGAACCTCACCCTCTGAACCTCACCGCATGAACCTGACCGCAAAAAATTGGATCGGCAACGCTTCAAGGGAGCTGGAAACAAGAGAGCGATTCCAAGGGCTTAATTGCTCCATCGTCGAGCATCGATTCCCAAAGCTCCGTTGTGGAAATGCTTCTAATGGCCGAGTCGCTCAACATGGCAGTCGTGTTCGTTGCCGAGGTATTCGGCGCGGCGGTTGTCGCGTTGGTACCGATTGCAGACGATTGGATTACAGGCGATGGATAGAGCCGGGACGTCGACAAGTCGATCGCTGACAATCGCGCGAAACAACCAGCACGAAGCGCACCGGCTTGCGATTCAACTTGCAGAAATCGCGCCGGTCCAGTGGTGGCCATCAAGGCGATCTGCTTGGGGCTCAGCGAGAGCATCAGGTTCGACGCCCAGCAGATTTCTTCCCAAATGGACAAATCAGGATTGGACGCGCGCGAGTCGGTTCCCAGCATGATCGGGATCGCATCGTTCCATTTCACCGCAGGGTGATCTTGATGTTGAAAATGGGAATGGGTGCGTGGGCAGTAAACGACACCCATGTGATTCCGATGTCGGCTCAACGAGATCAGTTCCTGCTTGGATAGATAGTTGCCGTGAACCACGAGGGCTCGCCAAGCATGGGACAAGGCTTGGATGTGGCTGTTGATCGTCCCGATTCGAGAACGGAACACTTCGTCGATGATCGGTTCGAGCATGTTGGCAAAGGGACCTGTCCGATCCCGCAACCAATCAAGTTCTTCCTGTGTCTCAGCCAGATGCATGCACATCAATCGCTCTTCGGTATGCGCCCTCATGGCGGATCGCTGCAACAAAGCCATCGAAGCAGTGTAAGGTGCGTGCGGAGCGAGTCCCGGCTTTTCAATCGCGGGCCCGACAGACTCCATCAGAAGTTGTGTCGCCAATAGTTCCGTTTGATCGCTGCGATTCCGATTGACATCGATCAGCTCGACGCAGGGCAATACCGTCAGGGCCACATTTGGAACAAACGTTTTACGTGCGAATGGAGACAGCGTTTCCAAGCATGCAAGGTTCGCTTCGTCCACCCATCGCTGGCTCCACGGAGCAGTCACCATATCCACAACAAACCGTACCCCCGCCAGCCATGATTCTCGAATACCGGCATGGATCGCTTTGCGACGGGACTCCAGGCGTTCTCCCTCGGAAGCATCGCGTTGGCCTTGACGAACAGCGATCACCTCGGAGAGCCAATGCGTGAATGAACCTGTGGCTCGGATCGGTCGCGATAGATCGCTGAACTCAAGATGGCAGTGCGCGTTTACCAGTCCGGGTAGAATCGCTATTCCCGGCAATCGAAATCTTGGGAGGCTCGCGTACCGTTGCGGGAGCGCCGGCCCCACGAACTCAATTTTCCCCGAATCGATGACCAGTGCTCCACGCGGAATCTCCGGGGAATCAACCGGTACGAGCCAATCTGGCTCGATGGCGACTGCACTCATATTTGCCTTATCGTGCTTTGGTTCGCGAAGGGGGCGTAGGGAGCGACGCGGGTTAGGTGGGTGGTGTCGCCATGTCGGCGAACTTTTTGGAAAGGATGTTTCTCGGCCAAGCAAACCCGAGGCCGATGCCTGACAGCAATTCGGTCGGCACAACGCCTCCCAAGATTTTGAACATGGGGCGGTAGAGGGACTCCCAGTCCTTGTTGCCAGCTGGGCAGTATTGGCGACCGTTCCCTTCGACCGCAGTCACGCCCGCAATCCGCGATGCGAGCGAAGCCGACGTCATGAAGGAGCCACCGATGCACGTGAGGTCTTGGACGTAGATCTTCATGCCATACTGTTTGGCAGCTGCCGACAGCAACAAAGAATCGGTGATTCCCTTGCACGCCTTCACGGCTATCCCCGAGTAGCCTTGTTGCTTGGCAAACTGAAGCATTTCTAAATCGGTCAAGGACTCGTCGATCACGACGGGCTTGAGCCGACTGACCCGGTGCATAGTGACTTCTTTGCGGCTCTTCAGGTCGCGGAGCATCGGCTGTTCGATGTAGTGCAATTTCGCAATCGAATCCCGGCTAAGGCGATCCAATCGCTCCAAGAAGTCGATCACGTAGTCCTCGTTCTCGCAGGCTTCATTAAAATCGAGAGAGTAGGAGAAGACCTTGGTCGGGAACGCGCGGACCGCGATCCGATCGATCTCCACCACCCGCCCGACGTCGGCATCAAGGTCCTTGCCCGTTAGTTTGATTTTCAAATGCGTCAGTTGCTGGGATTTGACCCATTCCTCAAGCGTCTCCGGAAGCCCATCCCCCACCTTGCGATTGAGATCATCGTTGCTCAATGGATCGAGCGAGCCGACCAAATGGTACAAGGCAAGCGTTGGGGCCGATTTCGGCGAGATGATTTCGGAGAAATGCTTGCCGACAAACTCCTCCCCAAGCCATGTTGAAAGATCGCATCCAACGAGTTCCTGGGAGAAGCAATCGAAGGAATTAGCACCATGCAATCGCCCAAAAGCGTCATGCAATGCGATATCGGTCGGGGAGAGAGCCAAGGCAATCGCCAAATCGGGGATCGCCTCGGTCAACTGCATCGCCGCTGCCAACTCGGCTGCCAACGATTTAGCGATCGATTTGAGCTGCGTCGCCAAATGGATGGGATGGTTCGCTGGGTCGAGCGTCTGCGCCGCAGCAGCGATACGCTCGGCGAGGACGACCACCGTCTTGAGAGCCATCTCGGGGAAAAGCGTGGCGCTCGGCCACGCCCAAGCGGTCCCCATGGTCATCTCGCCGATACCATGGCTGGTCTTTTTGCGGTTCTTGTCCTCGAGGGTGATCGTGGTGCGAAAAACCGTCACATCCTTGACCACGCGTCCACCAAATTTGAGCGGAAACCGGTAGTTGAATGGGTACTTTTCGGACTCGACTTCGACGACAGCTAGCTTGGTATTTTTGGACATTTCAGTTTCGGCGGAAACACGCGATGGCTATTCATAGGACGACTCGCTGGCAAAGCAGCTACGGGTCGGTTCGATAGCATAGGCTTTTCGCAAGCCGTTTCGTAAGGGGATCACGCCGGGAAGTCCAGAGATTTTTATCGGGTTTACGAAGATCTTATGCATGCAACGACTTCCGGGATGCATCGCCAGGTCCGAACCAGATCGGCCTCCGCCACCCGGTGATCAGACAGCTGGAAACCGCCCCTCCAACTGCCTCGCAACGTACTTGGCGAGCACATCGGTTTCCAGATGGACGAGGCTCCCAATGCGAAGCGTTCCGAGCGTCGTTACCTCGAGCGTGTGCGGGATTAGTGCGACACTGAAGGACTGATCATTTGCATCAACGATGGTTAAACTCACCCCGTCGATCGCTATGGAGCCTTTCGCCGCCATCTGCCGCAGCAAATGGAGTGGGGCTTCGAATCGAAAAAAACGCCACGCTCCTTCTTCCCGTATTTGGCAAACAGTTCCGAGCCCATCAACATGCCCAGTCACGTAATGCCCACCTAACCGGTCTCCAACCTGCAACGATCGCTCACAATTGACTCGGTCGCCGATCCCGATCCCACGAAACGTTGTTTTCGACAACGTTTCGGAACCCAATTCGAAGGCCGCTCGGGTGCCATCGAGCGCGACGACTGTCAAGCAGCATCCGGCGAAAGCAATGCTATCCCCCAACTGGACCCCATCGGCCAATTTCCCGAGATCAAAGGTGAACTTTTCTCCCGCCCCTTCGGAGATTTTACGGGCCAACGGCACGGTGCCTTCGACAAGACCTGTGAACACGCGGAGCACTCCTCGGACGAGAGATTGAAAAACCCACCATGGATCGCGAATTAAGACTAACGGCGCGAATTAAGACTAACGGTCCGTCCGTTTTTCGTCTACCTTCTAGCCAATTTGACGATTATCGAACAGAATCGGACCGGCTCGCGTTGCGGTCGGGCTGATGATGCCACCTATTTCAACCATCCTTTTTTCAACCATCCATTCCTAGTTTTGAGTAAAAACCCATGAGTTTGATCGAGCACATCCACGGACGACAGATCTTCGATTCGCGTGGAAACCCGACAGTAGAAGTCGACGTTAGGTTGGTGGATGGCTCGTTCGGCCGGGCTGCCGTTCCCAGCGGAGCGAGCACCGGGGCCCACGAAGCTTGGGAACTGCGAGACGGTGACAAGTCCCAGTACATGGGTAAAGGGGTTCTCAAGGCGGTTGAGAACATCAACAACAAACTCGCCGATGCGCTCATCGGAGCCGACGCCCTCGACCAACGCGGTATCGACCAAGCCATGCGCGATCTCGATGGAACCCCGAACAAAAAGAATCTCGGCGCGAATGCATTGCTGGGAGTTTCTCTAGCAACTGCCAAGGCAGCCGCTCAATTCACCAACCAACCTCTCTACCGTTACCTCGGTGGTGCCGGAGCCCACTTGCTCCCCGCTCCAATGATGAACATCGTCAACGGCGGACAACACGCGGACAACTCCGTCGACGTCCAAGAGTTCATGGTGATGCCACTCGGCTTCAACACCTTCAGCGATGCTCTTCGCGCTGGCACCGAAATCTTCCACAACCTGAAAAAGGTTCTGAACGAAAAGAAGCTGAACACCGCGGTCGGAGATGAAGGTGGTTTCGCCCCTGATCTGAAGAGCAATCAAGAAGCCCTCGATTTGATCATGGAAGCCATCCATCGCGCCGGATACGAACCCGGCAAGCAGATCTTCATTGCCCTCGATGTCGCTGCGACCGAGTTCTACGATGAGAAGACAAAGAAGTACACGATCGACGGCAAACAACTCTCTGGAGACCAAATGGTCGACTTCCTGGCCAACTGGGTTGCGAACTACCCGATTTGCTCCATCGAAGACGGTTGCTCAGAAGATGACTGGGACTCCTGGAAGAAGCTGACCGACAAGGTCGGGAACAAGGTCCAACTGGTCGGCGACGATCTGTTCGTCACCAACACCGAACGCTTGCAACGAGGCATCGATTCGGGGATTGCGAACAGCATCCTGATCAAAGTCAACCAAATCGGAACGCTGACCGAAACGATCGAAGCCATTCAGTTGGCCCATCGCAACGGCTACACCAGCATTTCGAGCCACCGAAGCGGTGAAACCGAGGACTCCACGATCGCCGATCTGGCAGTCGCCCTATCGACCGGACAAATCAAAACCGGCTCCGCATCGCGTTCCGATCGGATGGCAAAGTACAACCAACTGCTCCGCATCGAGGAAGAACTCGGCGATGGAGCCCGATACGCTGGCCCCTTGTTCCGACGCAAGTAATCGCGCGATGGTCCGACGTCGCCGGCGAAATTGTTTCCCATCGCGAGACGACTCCGTGTCGCGGTGGGATTCAGAATTGCCGCCGATTTCAGAATTGCCGCCGATTTGAAGTCAAAAACATACGATCGCAGTGGGGGACCTCTCCCACTGTTTTTGCAAAGTGATTTGCAAAGTGACTGGCGAACTGACTCGCAAACTGACTCGACACAGATAACCCAACCGCACAACGAATCCAACCGAACAACGCGCTGACGAGGCGTGCTCGTCAGGGCCGCCGATTTTTGAACGGCGGAGCGTCAACCATCTCCGTACCTTCTGCAAAGCCAGGTTTCTCGTGCCCCGCCGCACCGATATCAACAAGATCCTCCTAATCGGATCCGGTCCTATCGTCATTGGACAAGCATGCGAGTTCGATTACTCCGGTACTCAAGCCTGCAAAGCCCTTCGCGAAGAGGGATTCGAAGTCGTTTTGGTCAACAGCAATCCGGCGACCATCATGACCGATCCGGCACTTGCGGCCCGAACCTACATCGAACCCTTGACTTGGGAGTTCGTGGCCAAAGTGATCGAGCGCGAGCGGCCAGACGCGATCCTACCAACCCTCGGCGGCCAAACCGCGCTGAATATCGCCATGGATTTGGCCAAGCACGGGGTGCTTGAAAAATTCAATTGCGAAATGATCGGTGCCAATCCCGAGGTCATCCACAAAGCGGAAGCTCGCGATGCGTTCAAGGTCGCGATGGAAAAAATTGGGATGAACGTCTGCCGGGGAAGCGTTGTCCACTCGACCGAAGAAGCCCGCAAGGTTCTCGCTGACGTCGGATTGCCATGCGTCGTCCGACCTAGCTTCACGATGGGTGGCAGCGGCTCCGCGATCGCCTACAACCGCGATGAGTTTGACTCGCTCGTCCAAAACGGACTGACCTTGTCGCCGATCACCGAAGTCCTCATCGAGGAATCGATCATCGGTTGGAAAGAGTACGAGATGGAAGTGATGCGGGATGTCGACGATAACGTCGTCATCATCTGCTCCATCGAAAACTTCGATCCCATGGGGGTCCACACGGGCGACTCCATCACCGTAGCACCAGCCCAAACGCTGACCGACAAAGAATACCAACGCATGCGGGATGCGAGCCTCGCGATTATCCGCGAGATCGGTGTTGAAACAGGTGGATCCAATATCCAGTTCGCGATCAACCCCAGCGACGGCCGGATGATCGTGATCGAGATGAATCCGCGCGTCAGCCGTTCCAGCGCTCTGGCGAGCAAAGCGACCGGATTCCCGATCGCAAAGATCGCTGCGAAACTCGCCGTCGGTTTCCGGTTGTGGGAATTGCAAAACGATATCACGCGCAAGACCCAAGCCTGCTTTGAACCGACCATCGATTATGTCGTGACCAAGATCCCACGGTTCGCATTCGAAAAATTCCCCGAGGCGGACTCAACATTGACCACGCAAATGAAAAGCGTCGGTGAAACTATGGCCATCGGCCGAACCTTTAAGGAGTCATTCCAAAAGGCGCTGCGGGGTCTCGAGGTCGGTGCGTTCGGCTTCGGTTCCGATACGAAGGATCTGTGGTACTCCGATCGCCGTCCCGACAATGAAGAGATTCGGAGCAAACTCTCTCGCCCCAACCCCGATCGTGTTTGGTTCCTTCGCTATGCCATGCTCAGCGGCATGTCCACGGACGAGATTTACTCGATTACCGGCATCGACCCTTGGTTCCTCGATCAACTTCTTGAATTGGTGCAGATCGAAACCCATTTGCGATCCATCGGTTCCATCGCCAAAATCGATGTTGCGACCATGAAGATGGCGAAGCAAACCGGATTCTCCGACCGGCAACTCGCGGAACTCCTGGCCAGCGATGACGATGAAATTCGACAATGGCGCAAAGATCACGGCATCATCGCGACCTTCAAGTCGGTCGATACGTGCGCCGCGGAGTTCGAGGCTTACACGCCGTATTACTACAGCACCTACGAAAGCGAAGATGAAACACCCCTCAAATCTCCTGGCAAGAAGCGAGTGATGATCCTCGGCGGTGGCCCAAACCGCATCGGACAAGGAATCGAATTCGATTACTGCTGCTGCCATGCCAGCTACGCGCTCCGCGAAGTCGGCATCGAATCGATCATGGTCAACAGCAACCCTGAAACGGTCAGCACCGATTACGATACGAGCGACCTGCTGTTCTTCGAGCCGCTCACCACCGAAGATGTGCTCAACATCTTCGACCGGATCCAACCCGATGGGGTCATCGTTCAGTTCGGTGGGCAAACACCCTTGAATCTAGCACGAGCGCTCGCCAACGCAGGTGTCCCCATCGTCGGCACCAGCGTGGAAACGATCGAAGATGCCGAAGACCGCGAAAAATTCCAACAGCTCATCGAAGAACTGAAACTCTCTCAGCCCGCCAACGGAATCGTGCGAACCATGGCACAAGCCCGCGCGGAAGTGCAGAAGATCGGCTACCCATGCTTGGTCCGCCCCAGCTTTGTCCTCGGCGGACGCGCGATGGAAATCTGCTACGACAACTCGCAATTCGAACGGTTCGTCGCCGAAGCCTTCGTCGTCGCTCAAGGCCAACCGGTGCTGATCGATCGTTTCCTCGAAGATGCAACCGAAGTCGACGTCGATGCGGTCTCGGACGGGGATGATGTGGTCATTATGGGGATCATGGAACACATCGAAGAGGCCGGCGTTCACTCCGGCGATTCAGCCTGCGTCATCCCACCATTCTCCCTCTCCGAAAGCGTTCTCGCGGATATCCGTCGCGCCACCTACGCCATGGCAAAACGCCTAAAGGTCGTCGGGCTCATGAACGTGCAGTTCGCGATCAAGGAAGAAGAAGACGGCAAACAGACCGTGTACGTCTTGGAAGTCAATCCGCGAGCCAGCCGCACAGTGCCGTTCGTCGCCAAAGCGACCGGCGTTCCGGTCGCCAACATCGCCGCCAAAGTGATGGTCGGTTTGAAACTGAAAGATCTCGGAGTCACCGGTGAACCGGTTCCACGCAGTATCTCGGTCAAGGAAGCGGTCTTTCCATTCCGCAAGTTTGCTGGGGTCGATATCGTTCTCGGCCCTGAAATGCGCAGCACTGGAGAGGTGATGGGAATCAGCGACGATTTCGCCATCGCGTTCAACAAAAGCCAAATCGCGGCTGGGTGCGTCCTCCCGACCAGCGGTAATATTTTCCTCAGTATCTCCTCGAGGCAACGCAAGGGGATCGACGTCCTGGCCAAGCAGCTGCACGATCTTGGTTACCGATTGCTAGCGACCACCGGCACCGCGCTGGAGATCGAGCGAGCCAACGTTCCGGTGACCCGAGTGAAGAAACTCGCCGAAGGCCACCCGAACTTGATCGACTACCTCAAGAACGACGATGTCTCCTTGATTATCAACACTCCGAACGGCAAGGGAGCCAGAACCGACGAAGGCCGCATCCGTGCGGCTGCCGTCCAATTCGGTGTCCCATGCATCACCACCCTGTCCGCCGGACGCATCGCGATCGAGGCCATGCAGGCCGCCAGCGAAAAGGATATGACGGTTCTATCCCTGCAAGAGCGATTTGCGAAAGCATAATTTCGCGTTTTTGTGGTTTCCCCTGCGAGTATGGTTTAAGCTGTAATGGAGCGTGCCCCCGTCGAAGCCGGTCGCGGAGTGCTTCAGGACACGCAATTTGGATCTGGCATGCCCTTTTTGGCGCATGCTGCTTGAACTAGGGGAACGCCATGTGGAAATCGGTCACCGACTCGCGCTGCGGGTTTTTGGACTTCATGGTTTCGGTCTGCCTGCTTGTTGGCACCACGTTGCTTTCGGCTGTTTTAACTCCCAGCATCGCAATCGCTCAGGACCTAAGACTCGATCGGCAATTCCCGGAACTCGCTGCCGCGTTGGCACGGCGAGATCCCATCGCCGTGCGAAATCAGATCGATGCGCTCGATCCCCAATCGAAACAGCGCGTCCTGACTGCATTGCATGCCAATCGATGGAATCCGAGTGGTGCCGCTCCAGGTGGCGTCCCCGGCGGATTACCGGGAAACCCATTCGGCAATCCACAGGGACTTGGAGGTACCAATGGTGGTGCTGCTGGCGGTGCCTCCATGGCGAATTTCACAGAGCTCATGCGACTGATTGAAACCACTATAACGCCCGACCAATGGACGAATGCAGGTGGCACATCGACGATGAACCCATTCCGTCAAGGCGTGCGCATCGACCCGGCAGGTGTGATCGAACGATTGGATCCGATAAAGATCGAAGGGGGCCCGAAGCTTCGCAATGTCCCCGCCCCCAAACCCGACAACTCCTATTCCATCCTATCGCTCTCACATCTCGGTGACTGGCAACAGCCAACCAAACTCCGCTGGATCTCCCTGCATCAACTCGATCGCCAACTGAAAGAGCAAATGAAAAATGGACTCGGTGCGGGAATCGCTGCTGAGTTGCTCGGTGGTTTATGCCGGATCGATTACGTTGCCTACGATGCGTCGAGCCGCGAATGGTTCCTCGGAGGACCAGCCGGAAACATCGTCGCCGATGCTGCGGGAGATTTGATCCATAACGAATTAAAGCTCCCCCCGGTACTGCTCGAGGACTTGCTTTCGATCGCCCCGCGAATCCTACGCGATCGCGGCGAGTTCGGTTGCTCGATCGATCCCGATCCAGACCGATTGGTGTCGGCGTACCAATTAGCCGGTCAACCTGGTTCCATCCGAAAGCTGCGACGCGATCCTGAAGGATGGGCCGAGGAATGGAAAGAGACGCTCGGGCGGCAACACGCCAACATCATCGGCTTGCCAGCGGACTCACCGACCGGCTACGCGCTTCTCATCGCCGATGCTCACATGAAACGATTGGCACTCGGCCTGGAACCCAGCGTCGACGGGGTTAAGAACTACTGGCTAGAAACGGAACTGCGAGGACGCAAGTCCAGCGGGTCGATGGTGCGATGGTGGTTCTCCTGCTTGCAAAGCCGCATTCCATACGATCCCGAGAAAAAGATCTACCATCTCGAATCCCCCAATGTTCAGGTCCTGAGCGAGACTCAGATGATGGACGTCAAAGGAGAACGCAAGGTTTCCGAACGGCAAGACGGCGCGGCGGATGCCTTTGCGAGGAACTTCACCGCTCGATTCGATGCCTTGCAAAAGGCGCATCCGATCTACGGTCGCCTCCGCCACATCTTCGATCTAGCGATCGCCTTGGAACTGATCCGAAATGAAATCGATAACGGATCGGGCGACAAGTTCGAAGTATTTGGCAACCCTGCCTACGCACCCCGCTTGCCAATCGCTCCCAAAGAGATCGATTCGATCGTGGCGACTCGCAAGATGGGAGACGGATCGATTTCAGCCATCGTTAGCGGTGGTGTTTCAATCGACACCCGATCGATCGCCTCGCGTCTTCGCGAGCATGCGACGCTCGGCGAGAAAGTATCTCTCGAAGGCTCGCCAGGTGAGTCGAGCGGCTCCGAAGATTCACTCGACAAGTCGTTTTGGCGATAATCGCTGCGATAATCGCTTCAGTGCTCCTACGAACGTGGCGTGCGATTTAATGTCCCTACCACACTTCCACTCATGCATTCAGCATTCTATTAGGGTACGGCCCATGCTGTACCCGTCACCACGCTCGCTTGGGACAATGCCCCTCGCAAACTGATCGGTATCGGCCCGAGGGTCCACGGTGCGCACGAACCAGGACGGTAGTAGCCCAGTGGGTATTGGCACTCGTTCATCGGGTGAATACCCATGTTGTAAGGCAACAAGGCGAAACTTCCAAAGAAGTTCAAGGTTGAGATTGCAGGTTGTACAACCGGTCCCCATTCATGTCCGTAACGTTCCAACTGTACGTCTTCGAAGTAGAGCGGCTTGTGGCATGCGCCGGTGGCCTTCCACGTGAAGGTTGAATCCGCAAACATGCGAGCTTCGAAGCCTTGATCGCCGAGCGAGCAAGTAACAGGCACGCCCCACACCTCAGCGATGTATGCTTGATCCCCGTCGCTGAGCTTTCTCAGCAGGTAGGACGTACGCGTTCCATCAGCCTGTTCGATGAGCGCTGTGCCGAAAACCAAATCGATCAAGCGACCTTGCGCGACGACTTGGCCGTCATAGTCGTACCACGATCGGCTTGGAGCTTTCTCGACGAACGACTCTTTGGTGTAGGAATTGGTTCGATCGAGACCTTGATACCCTTGCACAAATCCAGGGGACGAATCGACCCTGACATTTTTAATATCCGTATTCATCGCAAAGTTGCGGACTTCATCGCAGTTCGCAATCGATCGATTTTGACGCATTGGCGGCATAGGGGGCAAATCGTTATCGCCAAACGCAGAGTCGTCTTGAACACTGCGATCCGATGGGGAGGTCGGCAGCCGTTCAGCTGGCATCTGTTCGGGTTGTCGTTGCGGAAAGGGATTCGGAACGACCTGCTCTGGACGCGGCCGCTCGGTCGCAGGTGGCTCAGGAACAGAATCACGAAACGGTGGTACGATGATCGGGTCTCGACTTGGAAGCTGCGGTAGCGCCGAATTCGCCTCATTAGCACTGGGCGCCGACGGCAACACTGGAGGTGCGATTTCGTTCGTCGTGGGCAGCAAGCTCGGCTGTATGGCTTGGGGCACAACTGCCTGGGGCACAACTGCCTGGGGCACGATTGTTGGTGGCACGACTGCTGGAGGAAGTCCCAAAGCGGGTTCTTGTGCCGGTGATTGTTGACGCGTCAGCAAGCTTGAAGGGGCTCGGTTCGGCTTGACACCTTGAACCGACCCATTTTCAGCTTGCTGGAATGCAGCGAGTTGAATGCCTGTCGCGTCTGCAGTCGGCACGTTGGGACCTGCTGGAATGAGATTCAGCCTGGGGCCTGTTGGTTCGTCGTTCGGTGTGAATCGCTGCGATGCAGAGAATTTTGCAGGCTCGGTAGGGGCTGGTTGTTGAACCTGAGACCATTGCATCGGTGTCCATTGTGGATCGGATGACCGAGAGGTGTTCCGCGCGAGGCGTTCGGGCATCGTCGGCATTCCTTGGTTCACAGGAACGGCATCCATGCGTGCCACCGATGGATCCATGGGAGCCACCGATGGCTGAGCCACTGGTTCGGCGGTCCGTTGCAACGATTGGGTGTACGTGGCAGGAGCAACTGCATCGCGCTGCGTTCGGTCGGTCTTGCGCCAACGCTGGACTAAACTCTCTTGAGAGCCCGTACTCGATGGTGACGCTGCCATCGGCAAAGAGCCGTTCGATGGCGCGGCCGTTGGTGCGGTCGCAGGAGCAACAGATTGCGCGGTAAATTGCGCGTTAGGCTGTGTTGCGGATGCTCCATTTGGGCGAAGTGGATTGCTTTGCTCAGCGGCTGGTGCTTGGTAGGGATGCGGCGACCAAGCGGGTGGCGGAGCAGGTTGCTGTGCCAGAGCATCGGAAACGCCGATGCATGAAGCGGAGCTTATCAGGCCGAGCGATAGGATTTTAGAGAACCATCCGCGACGAGAGCGAACTTGGGGGAGGGACGACTCCGCACCTAAGTCCGCGAATGAAACTTCCGTGAGACCTTCAACTATCGTTGGAGTTGGGTACCTCCGGACTGTAGTTGGGCGCTTCCTGCGTAATGGCGATGTCATGTGGATGATTCTCCCGCACCGTCGCGGCCGAGACCTTGATGAAACGTGCTACCGAGCGAAGATCCGAGATGGTCTTGGTACCGCAGTACCCCATACCGGCTCGAAGTCCGCCCACGAGTTGATACACAAAGTCAGCCAATGAACCTTTGAACGGTACGCGTCCTTCGACTCCCTCGGGAACCAACTTGGAGAGTTGATCCTGTGTCCCTTGGCGATACCGCTCGCTCGATCCTTTGACCATGGCGCCCAGAGATCCCATCCCGCGGTAGGCCTTGAATGTGCGGCCTTGATACAGGATGGTCCGACCTGGACTTTCGGCGAGACCGGCAAACAAGCTTCCAATCATCACCGTCTGTGCTCCAGCGACGATCGCTTTCACGATGTCGCCCGAGTAGCGGATACCGCCGTCAGCGATGGTTGGAATGCCAGCTTGCGAGCAAGCCTTTGTGGTTTCGTAAATGGCGGTGATTTGCGGGACACCGACGCCTGATATAACACGGGTTGTGCAGATGGAACCTGGGCCGATCCCAACCTTGACCGCGTCAGCCCCAGCATCCATCAATGCTTTTCCACCGGCGTATGTTGCCACGTTGCCGGCGATCACATCGATCGACCACTGGTTCTTTAATTTCTTGACCGTTTCGATGACGTTCGAGGAATGGCCGTGCGCGCTGTCGACCACTAGGATGTCGACCCCGCGTTGGATCAGCTGTTCCGCTCGTTCGTAATCGTGAACTCCGATCGCCGCTCCGACCCGAAGACGCCCCAACTCGTCCTTACACGCCGCTGGGTAACTCTTCATCTGGTCGATGTCTTTGATCGTGATGAGACCGGTTAGTTTGTATTGATCGTCAACCAGCAAAAGTTTCTCCACCTTTTTATCCGTTAAAATTCGCTCAGCCTCCGCAAGCGTTACATTCCCCTGCGCCGTCACCAAATTCTCACGGGTCATCACCGAGGAAATAGGACGATCGCTCGATTCGAGGAACCGCATGTCGCGTCGCGTCAGGATTCCAACCAATTTGCCGGTGGATTCGACAATCGGGATGCCAGAAACGTTTTGCTTGCGCATCACATCTTGTGCCGTGGCGACGTTGTCGCTCGGCAGAAGAGTCACTGGGTCGGGAATGATGCCATTCGCCGATCGCTTCACCTTGGTCACCTCGGCCGACTGGGATTGGATATCCATGTTCTTATGGATAATCCCCAAACCTCCCACTTTCGCGAGGGCGATCGCCATCTCGCTTTCGGTTACGGTATCCATCGGCGACGAGAGAAGTGGGATTTCCAAGCGGATCCGCTTGGTCAGCTGCGTGCTGACGTCGACCTGGGACGGGAGAATATCGCTGTAACGGGGTTCGATGAGCACGTCGTCGAACGTGATCCCCTCAGTTGCGAGCTTGTCATCCATCGAGTGTTTCCTCGGAGGCAGTTAACGATCCTGGAAACCGTCGTATTGTGGCAGAATTGCTAGCTTCCGCAACCTCACCTCCACCTAGCTTTCCCATGAAATCGCTTAGGAATTCCCCATCGGGCACCACCGATTTCTGGTGCAAGTACCTTTCCGGATCTTTAGCCAGAATCCTAACAACGGGTGAAATGTGAAGCTTTAACGCTCGGGATGACTTATTTGGCTGAAGAAGATCCTCCAGTTGTTCCGATGATTCCGACCAGAGTGACTCTGCGCTGTGAGTCATCGGACCATTCATTGTGAGGCAAGGCACCCGTGAAAAGAACCATGCACGTTGTCCAGACGGTGGCAAATTCAAAGAATCACCGGACATCGAAATCCCCGAAAACGCTGCAAAAGATGCTTCGGGAGCATCTTCAGTCGACCGGTGTCTTGGCCGCTTGCTTGATGGCGGGCCCAATCGCATTCGCCCAGACGGGACCAGCAGGAGGTCGAGGCACGGCGCAACGAGCATCTGCTCCGGCACGGGCGTCGGG